>NZ_JBWKER010000007.1:0-190055 GCF_056435345.1 Kitasatospora sp. NPDC043950 | reverse complement strand
AATCCGTCGTCCCCCTCCCCCCCCCCCCCCCCCCCCCCCCCCCCCCCCCCCCCCCCCCCCCCCCCCCCCCCCCCCCCCCCCCTCCCCCCCCCCCGGGCCGGTGGTGGTCCGGCGGCCTGCCGGTCAGCCGAGCAGGCGCTTCAGCCGCTCGCCGGCCGAGCCCAGCACCGAGCGGGCCTCGGCCAGCTTGTCGCTGCTCACGCCGCCGTCCCGGGCCGCGTCGCGGACCTGGTCGCGGAAGCGGTCGAGCAGCCGCTCCAGTTCGCGGGCCGGGTCGCCGGCCGGGTCGGTCCGCGCCCACGGCGGCAGGTCGGCCGGGGCGGTCGGCGTGGTCGGCTCGTCCTTGTCCAGGTCGATCCGGGTGACGGTGACCTCCTCGGCCGGCCCGTCGGCCGACTGGCCCCAGCGGGCCGCGTCGGCCAGCCCGGACAGGCCCTTGGTCAGCTCGGCCAGGCCCTCGGCCAGGCCGGTCGGCCAGTCGCCCTTCGCGGCGTGCTCGCGCACCTGCTGCTCGACCCGGCGCTTGATCCGCAGCGCCTCCTGCTGAGCGGCCGTCCGCGAGGCCTTGGCCTGCTCGCGCAGCCTGCGGGCCTCCTCCTCGGCGGCCTTCGCCTTGGCCTTGGCGGCCTTCTCCTGCTCCCGGGCGCGCTTGGCCTGGTCCTTGGCCTGCCGCTTGAACTGGGCGAACTCCTCCTTGGCGCGCTGCCAGGACTCGTTGTCGCCCCACGGTCCGGACCACGGGTCCCCGCCCTCGGCGCGGTCCGGCCGGGGGGCCTGCCGGGCGGCCTGCCACAGTTCCTCGCGCAGGTCCTTGGCGCTGTCCCGGACGTCCTCGCGGATCGCCCCGGCCAACTGCGCCACGGAGTCGTGGATCTCCACTTCCAGGTCGTCCAACTCGCCCTGTCGGGCTTCCAGTTCGGCGCGCCCGGCGTCGGTCAGCCGGTAGACCTTGCGGCCGCCCTCGGTGCTGTGGGTGACCAGGCCCTCCTGCTCCAGCTTGGCGAGCCGGGGGTAGACCGTCCCGGCGGAGGGCGCGTACAGGCCCTGGAAGCGCTCCTCCAGCAGGCGGATCACCTCGTAGCCGTGCCGCGGGGCCTCGTCGAGCAGCTTCAGCAGGTAGAGCCGGAGCCGGCCGTGGCCGAACACGGGCGTCATCTCACGCCTCCTTGGTGAGGTCGGGCTTGCCGAGTCCGGCCGGGAGCTCCTTGACGACCACCGGCGCCTCGTCCTCGGGGTCGGGGCGGCGCAGCACGGTGACGCCGCCGGAGACGGTGGTCACGGCGAGGCTGCCCCGGCCGTCGCCGAGCTGGCCGGACAGGCGCTTGGCGCCCCAGCTGCCGCTGAGCTTGAGGCCGTCGAAGGTGCTGGAGATGTCGCCGCTGGTGGAACCGGCCTCGACCTTGGCGTCGGCCAGCGACGGGATCCGGATGACGACCGGGCCGCTGACGGTGGTGACCTTGACGTCGGCCGGGTTGGCGACGTCGAGGTCCAGGGTGACGGCGCCGGTGACGGCGTTGGCCTGGACCCGGTCGGCGGTGCCGGCGACGACGGTGAGCTGGCCGGAGACGGTGTTGACCTTGAGCTGGCCGGCCACCGACTGGGCGTCGACGTCGCCGGTGACGGTGTTGGCCTCGGTGCGGCCGGTCAGGCCGACCAGGGTGGCGTCGCCGCTGGCGCTCTGCACCGAGACGTGGCCGGTGATCCCGGAGACGGTGGCGTCGGCCGAGACGGTGCCGACCTTGACCTCGGCGTCGGCCGGAACGGTCAGGGTGACGCCGGCGACGCGCTTGCGCTTGAAGGAGCTGAAGAAGCCCTTGACCGCGTCGACCGACTTGAGCCGGTCGCCGAACTCGCCCCAGCTGTTGATGTCCTTGTAGGTGACCGTCAGGACGCCGTCCACCAGGGTCACGTGCAGCGGCTCGCCCTGGAGCTCGGTGACCTCCAGGCGGGCCGGGCCCTCGGCCGCCACCACGTTCACCGTGCCCTCGATGATCCGCACGTGCAGCGCCCGGACCGCCTCGTCGATGGTGATCCTCTCGGGTCCCTCGACCGTCCACTGGCTCATCTCTGCCGCCTCCCGTTGCCGATCGCGATGTATCGCGTTCTCTTCCAAAGACGATATATCGCGTGACGCGCAAGTCAAGCGCGCCGTCCCGGATCCCATCCCTGAGCCGTCCCGGAGCCGCCCCCGAGGCGCCCCCTACGGGCGGGCGCGGATACGTGAGGGGCCCGGCAGGCGATCGCCTCCCGGGCCCCTCATCAGCGGTTCAGTGCGACGGCACCGCACCGGTCACTCGTCGTCCTCGTCGTCGAGCCGGGCCAGCCAGGTGGCCAGCCGCTCGACGGGGATCTCGAAGTCCGGGTTGAGGTCGACGAACTCGCGCAGTCGCTCGGCCAGCCACTCGAAGGTGACCTCCTCGTCGCCGCGCCGGTTCTGCAGCTCCTCGATGCCGCGGTCGGTGAAGTACACGGGTTCACTCCGGTCCGATGGGGATTGACCTGGTCAGGATAGTCGGGGACGCCCGCGGCCCCCGTCTCCCAGGGGAGGACGGGGGCCGCGGGCGTCGGTGCTCCAGCGCCTCGGGGCGTCAGGGCCTCAGAGCGAGTAGACCTCTTCGATCAGCGCCTGCTGCTCGGCGGCGTGCCGCTTGGCCGAGCCGACCGCCGGGGACGAGGCCGTCGTGCGGGCGACGCGGCGCAGCCGCGAGCCGTTGGCGCTGCGGCCGACGACGACCTGGAGGTGGTCGACCAGGTTCATCGCGATGAACGGCCAGGCGCCCTGGTTGTCCGGCTCCTCCTGCGCCCAGACGAACTGGACGTCGTCGCCGTAGCGGGCGAGCTCCTCCTGGAGCTCGGCCACCGGCAGCGGGTAGAGCCGCTCGACCCGGACGATCGCGGTGTCGGTGACGCCGCGCTCGGTGCGGGCCGCCGCCAGGTCGTAGTAGAACTTGCCGGCGGTGATGACGACCTTGCGCACCTGCGCCGGGTCGACGGTGTTGTCACCGATGACCGGGCGGAAGGAGCCGGACAGGAACTCCTCGGTCGCACTCGCCGCGGCCTTGAGACGCAGCATCGACTTCGGGGTGAAGACGACCAGCGGCTTGTGGTGCGGGTTGTGCGCCTGCCAGCGCAGCAGGTGGAAGTAGTTCGACGGCAGGGTCGGCATGGCGACCGTCATGTTGTTCTGCGCGCACAGCTGCAGGAAGCGCTCCGGGCGGGCGGACGAGTGGTCCGGGCCCTGGCCCTCGTAGCCGTGCGGCAGCAGCAGGGTGACGCCCGAGTGCTGGCCCCACTTCTGCTCGGCGGAGGCGATGTACTCGTCCACCACGGTCTGCGCGCCGTTGACGAAGTCGCCGAACTGCGCCTCCCACATGACCAGCGAGTTCGGGCGGGTCAGCGAGTAGCCGTACTCGAAGCCCATCGCCGCGTACTCCGACAGCAGGCTGTCGTAGACGGTGTAGCGGGCCTGGTCCTCGGTGAGGTACTGCAGCGGGGTGTAGTCCTCGCCGGTGTTGCGGTCGATCAGGACGGCGTGCCGCTGGCCGAAGGTGCCGCGGCGGCTGTCCTGGCCGGCCAGGCGGACCGGGTGGCCCTCCATGAGCAGCGAGCCGATGGCGAGGGTCTCGCCCGTCGCCCAGTCGATGGTGTTGTCCTCGACGGAGGCGGCGCGGCGCTGGAGCTGCGGCAGCAGGCGCGGGTGGACGGTCAGCCAGTCCGGCAGGTTGACCTGCGAGGCGGCGATCCGCTTGACCATCTCCTGGGAGATGCCGGTCTGGATGTTGACCGGGAAGTCGGCGACCGGCTTGCCGGCGGTGGCCGGGGCCGGGGTCTGGGCGGCGTCGCGGACCTCGGCGAAGACCTTCTCCAGCTGGCCCTGGAAGTCCTGGAGCGCCTGCTCCGCCTCTTCCATGGTGATGTCGCCGCGACCGATCAGGCCCTCGGTGTACAACTTGCGCACCGAGCGCTTCTTGTCGATCAGGTCGTACATCAGCGGCTGGGTGAACGACGGGTTGTCGGCCTCGTTGTGACCGCGGCGGCGGTAGCAGATGAGGTCGATCACGACGTCCTTGTGGAACGTCTGGCGGAACTCGAAGGCGAGCCGCGCGACGCGGACCACGGCCTCCGGGTCGTCGCCGTTGACGTGGAAGATCGGGGCCTCGATCATCCGGGCCACGTCGGTGCAGTACATCGAGGAGCGCGAGGACGCCGGGGCGGCGGTGAAGCCGACCTGGTTGTTGACCACCAGGTGGATCGTGCCGCCGGTGCGGTAGCCGCGCAGCTGCGACATGTTCAGGGTCTCCGCGACGACGCCCTGGCCGGCGAAGGCCGCGTCGCCGTGGATCTGGATCGGCAGCACCGGGAAGGTGGTGCCGCCCTGGTCCAGGATGTCCTGCTTGGCGCGGGCGATGCCCTCGACGACCGGGTCGACCGTCTCCAGGTGGGAGGGGTTCGCGGCGAGCGAGACCTTGATGGTCTCGCCGTCCAGGCCGGTGAAGGTGCCCTCGGAACCGAGGTGGTACTTCACGTCGCCGGAGCCGTGCATCGACTTCGGGTCGAGGTTGCCCTCGAACTCGCCGAAGATCTTGCCGTACGGCTTGCCGACGATGTTGGCCAGCACGTTCAGGCGGCCGCGGTGGGCCATGCCGATGACGGCCTCGTCGAGGCGGTGCTCGGCGGCGGCGTCGATGGTGGCGTCCAGCAGCGGGATGAGCGACTCGCCGCCCTCCAGCGAGAAGCGCTTCTGCCCGACGTACTTGGTCTGCAGGAAGGTCTCGAAGGCCTCGGCCGAGTTCAGCCGGCGCAGGATGCGCAGCTGCTCCTCGCGCTCGGGCTTGGAGTAGGGCTTCTCCAGGCGCTCCTGCAGCCACTTGCGCTGCTTCGGGTCCTGGATGTGCATGTACTCGACGCCGACGGTGCGGCAGTACGTGTTGCGCAGCAGGCCGAGGATGTCGCGGAGCTTCATCATCTTCTGGCCGCCGAAACCGCCGACCGCGAACTCGCGCTCCAGGTCCCACAGGGTGAGGCCGTGGGTGGTGACGTCCAGGTCGGGGTGCTTGCGCTGCTTGTACTCCAGCGGGTCCGTGTCGGCCATCAGGTGGCCGCGCACGCGGTACGCGTGGATCAGCTCCATGACGCGGGCGGTCTTGTTGACCTCGTCGTCGTGGGTGGTGGCGACGTCGGTGGCCCAGCGGACCGGCTCGTACGGGATCCGCAGCGACTCGAAGATCTCGTCGTAGAAGCCCTTCTCGCCGAGGAGGAGGCGGTGGATCTCGCGCAGGAACTCGCCGGACGCCGCGCCCTGGATGACGCGGTGGTCGTAGGTCGAGGTCAGCGTCATGATCTTGGAGACGCCCAGGCGGGACAGGGTCTCCGGGGCGGAGCCCTGGAACTCGGCCGGGTACTCCATGGCGCCGACGCCGACGATGGTGCCCTGGTTCTGCATCAGGCGCGGCACGGAGTGCACGGTGCCGATGCCGCCGGGGTTGGTCAGCGAGACCGTGACGCCGGTGAAGTCGTCCATGGTCAGCTTGTTGGCGCGGGCCCGGCGGACGATGTCCTCGTAGGCCTGCCAGAAGCCGAAGAAGTCGAGGGTCTCGGCCTTCTTGATGGCCGCGACGACGAGCTGGCGGTCGCCGTTCGGCTTGACCAGGTCGATGGCCAGGCCGAGGTTGACGTGCTCGGGCTTGACCAGGAAGGCCTTGCCGTTCTCCACCTTGTAGCTGTAGTTCATGCCCGGGGCGGCCTTGATGGCCTGGACCAGGGCGTAGCCGATCAGGTGGGTGAAGGAGACCTTGCCGCCGCGGGCGCGCTGCAGGTGGTTGTTGATGACGATGCGGTTGTCGATCAACAGCTTCGCGGGTACCGCGCGGACCGAGGTCGCGGTCGGCACCTCCAGCGAGGCGTCCATGTTGGTGGCGACGGCCTTGGCCGGGCCGCGCAGCTGGATCAGCTCGGGGCCGGCGGGCGCGTCCGCCGCGGCGGCGGCCGGAGCGGCCGGAGCGGTCGGGGCGGCGGCCTTGGGGGCCGGGGCCGGGGGCGCGACGGGAGCTGCGGCGAGCGGCGCGGGGGCCGGCGCCGGAGCGGCCGGGGCGGCCGGTGCGGCGGGGGCGGTCGCGGCCGGAGCAGCAGCAGCGGGCGCGGGGGCAGCGGCAGGGGTCGGCGTGGGGCCGGCCTGGGTCGCGGCCTGGGTCACTGGGGTCACCTCGGTACCGGGCTTGTAGTCGGCGAAAAAGTCCCACCAGGCTCGGTCGACCGAGTTCGGGTCCTGGAGGTACTGCTGGTAGATCTCATCGACGAGCCACTCATTGGGACCGAAGCCAGTGGAGCTAGCCGAGCTATTGGGGGTTTCAGGGGACTGTGGCGACACGGCGGCAACCGCCCTCTTCCGCTTCCTTTTGGGATGTTTGGACAGCGGGGATTAAGGCTACGCCCCTGACCAGTGATCGCGCAGTCCCCGGGCCCCAGGCGTCGCCCAGATCACAGTCCTGACCTGCAGTTTGGCTGAAAATGTGCGTTAGAAAGCCGTATCTGAGGGGAAGCGATCGCCTCCACCCATAGGGCATATCCGGGCAAAACCGGACAAAGCCCCATGCGGATCATCCAATGATCTTCGTGTACGTCTGTGTCGCTTCTGTGACACATCCGACCCTCAGCGCTGCCCCGGCAGCCGGACCTCGATCCGGCAGCCGCGCGGCGACTCGGCGACCGCGATCCGACCGCCGTGCAGGTCCACCGCCCAGCGGGCGATGGCCAGGCCGAGGCCGGTGCCGCCGTCCGAGCCGGGCCCCTGGGCGGTCGCGGTGCCGCTGCGGCTGAACCGCTCGAACACCCGGCCGCGGTCGGCCGGCGGGATGCCCGGGCCCTCGTCCTCGACCTCCAGCAGCAGGCCGCCGGGCCCGCCGTCGGGCCGCGCGCGCACCGTCACGGTCCCGCCGGGCGGGGAGTGCTTGCAGGCGTTGTCGACCAGGTTGGCGACCACCTGGTGGAGCCGTTCCGGGTCCGCCACGCCGGTCAGGCCGGTCGGGCTGACCTCCAGCGCCAGCCGGACGTCGCCGCGCCGGGAGAACGCCCCGCCGGCCGTCGCGCCGTCCACGGTGACCCCGCGCAGCACGCCGTCCAGGAACTCGCGCACCTCGAAGGGGCGGGCGTCCAGGTCGACAACGCCGTCGTCGATCTTGGAGAGGTCCAGCAGGTGGGTGACCAGGCGGCCGAGCCGCTCGGTCTGCTCCAGGGCGGCCCCCAGGGTCGCCGGATTGGGCTGGACGACGCCGTCCACCACGTTCTCCAGCACGGCGCGCAGCGCGGCGATGGGCGTGCGCAGCTCGTGCGAGACGTTGGCGACCAGCTCGCGGCGGTGCCGGTCGGCGGCCCCCAGATCGGCGGCCATCTGGTTGAAGGTGGTCGCCAGTTCGCCGATCTCGTCGCGCGAGTTCACCTCGACCCGGCGGCTGTAGTCGCCGGAGGCCATCGCGCGGGCGGCGGCCGTCATCTCGCGCAGGGGGGCGGTCAGCCCGTGCGCGAGGAACTGCATGAAGAGCAGCGAGGCGATCATGGAGAAGACCATGATGATCCGGATCTGGGTCTCGGACCGGATCGCCACGACCACCATGCCGGTGGCCAGGAAGACGGAGACGATCACCAGCAGGGCGAGCTTGCCCTTGATCGAGCGGACCGGGTCGAGCGGCCGGATGTCGGCCCAGACCCGGCGGGCGGCGCGGGCGGCCAGCGTCTGCGACCGCGTGCCGCCGGTGTCCCCGTTGCGTTGCTGTGGAAAGGTCATTGGTCCCCTGTGATCCCCGCGTACGTCCCCCGCGTGGTGCGCGGCAGTTCGGGACACGGGCCCCCCGGAGGCCCGTCGCCCGAGGCTCGCCGCTAGGAGAGCGGGGCCTCCAGCGCGTACCCGACGCCGTGGACGGTACGGATCCAGCTCGCGCCGATCTTGCGGCGCAGCGCCTTGACGTGGCTGTCCACGGTGCGGGTGCCGGACGCGTCCGTCCAGTCCCAGACCTCGGCCAGCAGCTGCTCGCGGGTCAGCACGGCGCGCGGCTGCGCGGCCAGGCAGGCGAGCAGGTCGAACTCGGTGGGCGTCAGGTGGACGTCGCCCGAGGCGAGCCGGACCCGGCGCTGCACGTGGTCGATCTCCAGCTCGCCGAAGCGCAGCGAGCCGAGCGCGGGCGTGCGGGCCGCCTGCTGGGCGCGCTCGACGCGGCGCAGCAGCACGTTGACCCGGGCGGCCAGTTCGCGCATCGAGAACGGTTTGGTCATGTAGTCGTCGGCGCCCACGCCGAGGCCGACCAGCAGGTCCGTCTCGTCGTCGCGCGCGGTCAGCATCAGCACCGGCACCGGGCGCTGCGCCTGGATCCGGCGGCACACCTCAAGGCCGTCGAAGCCGGGCAGCATGATGTCGAGGACCACCAGGTCCGGCTGCCAGGTGTGGAAGCCGTCGACCGCGCCCGGCCCGTCGTGGGCCACGGCGACCTTGAAGCCCTCCGCGCCCAGCCGGGCCGCGATCGACTCCGCGATCGTCGGCTCGTCCTCCACCACCAGCACTCTGCGTTGGCTGCTCACCGTGCCGCCGCTGTGGTTGTTGTCCTGCTGAAGTTCTGTCACGGTCACGCCACCGCCCCCAGGGCTGCGGGCCGGCCACCTGTGGGGATGGCGGGACTCCGCTCGTAGTCTTGTTCCGTCGTGGACTGTGCCGGGTCCGCCGTCCCGTCGTGCGTGCGGGTCGGCGGGCGGATTGTCGCCCGCCCACTTCTCCCGCGCACTTCGCAGCGTACGGACAGCGGATGCCTCCCGGCAGGTGGACCGGACGTTTCCGGCCCGTGGGCCGGCTGTCGGGCCGCCCTCGGAGCCCACTGCACGAGTGGGCACGGGCCGATACCTTACCCGGCGATTTTTCTCTGCGTAACGGTACGTATGCAGTCGAGTTGACGCCAAGTCGCCGGTCAGAGCCCCTGTCGGCGCGCTCGCCGAAAGAAGGTCTGGACCAATATCAGGAATCCGGTCGACCGGTTTCCTGACGGTCTTCACCGGCTTTTCTCAGATGCCTCTCAGAACCTCGACGTAACGTGGCCACGACAACGCCCCCGCAGGGCGGGATCCGCGGCGCGCGCCGGTACGTTGGGCACCTGGGTGAGGGGCCGGTGGCTGCCGGCGTGGAGCGGAGGGCGGCATGGCTGGACTGCGGCGAGGTGCCGGACGGGTCGGGGCGCCGCCCGCCGGCCCGCCGTACGGGATGCTCCGGCACGGTCTGCGCACCGGCGTCGTCGAGTGGCTGCTGGCGCGGGTGCCGACACCCCGGCGAAACCCCTTCACCCTCGGCTATCTCGCCGTGGTGGGCGCCACCACGACCTTTGCCAAACTCGCCGATCCGGAACTCGTGCAGCGGCTGCAGGAGGCCTCCAGTTCCGACGGCCACAACCTCCTGCAGCACCCCCTGCGCGCGCTGGTGCTCAGCGGCTTCTGGGTGGCCGGCGAGGTGTGGATGCCGTACCTGTGGGGATTCGCCGTCACCCTCGCGCCGCTGGAGCGCCGGATCGGCCCCGCCCGGGCGGCGGCGGTCTTCGCGATCGGGCACGTCACGGCCACGCTGCTGTCCCAGGGCGTGGTGATCACCGCGGTGGAGACCGGGCGGATGGAGGCCGGGGCACTGGACTACCTGGACATCGGCGTCAGCTACGGCGTGCTCACCTGTCTGGGCGCGGTGGCCGGGCTGCTGCCGTGGCGCGGGCGGCTGGTCGCGCTCGGCGGCGCCGGGCTGCTGATCGCCGAGCAGATCCTCACCGAGCGGGACCTGGTCACCGCCGTGGGGCACCCGGCCGCGGTGCTCACCGGGGTGGCGCTGTGGCGCTGGCTGCGCCGGGCCCAGGCCCGCCGGCCGCGGCCGAAGCCGCGGACGCGCCGGGTCGAGGCGCCGGCCGCGGGCTCCTCGCCCGCGCCGGGCGGCGCTCCGGTCCTGGACGTGCGCTGACCCTTCCGGGTGTCGCCCCCGGGCGCTTTTGACGGCACTTCCCTCGCCCTCCCCCTGCTCGCTCCACACCCGCTCCTGTTCGCTCACGGCGAACGCCGCCCCGGGAACATCCGGCGCGCGCCAGGCCTTAGTCAGGTCGACTCAACTTCACTGACTGGGGAGAGATCATGGCATCGACGTCCACACCGCTCACCCTGCCCGTGCTGCCGCTCGACGACGAGGTCGTCCTGCCGGGCATGGTCGTCCCGCTGGACCTCAAGGACACCGAGGTGCGCGCCGCGGTCGAGGCCGCCCGCGCGGCGGCCACCGGCACCGGCAAGCCGCAGGTCCTGCTGGTCCCGCGGGTGGACGGCTCGTACGCGGCGGTCGGCACCCTGGCCACCGTCGAACAGGTCGGCCGACTGGCCGACGGGGAGCCGGCCGCGCTGGTGCGCGCCGTGCGCCGGGTCCGCATCGGGGCCGGCACCACCGGCCCCGGCGCCGCCCTCTGGGTGGAGACCACGCCCTTCCGGGAGTCCTCGGTGGACACCCCGGTGGCCGGCCGGGCCGCCGAGCTGGTCAAGGAGTACAAGGCGCTGTCCACCCAGTGGCTGCGCAGGCGCGGCGCCTGGCAGATCGTCGACCGGGTGGCCCAGATCGAGGGCGTCGGCGAGCTCGCCGACAACATCGGCTACGCGCCCTTCGCCACCGCCGAGCAGAAGCTCAAGGTGCTGCTGGAGGCCGACCAGGTCGCCCGCCTGGAGTACGCGCTGACCCTGCTGCGCGACCACCTCGCCGAGGAGGAGGTCAACGACACCATCCGCAAGGACGTCGAGGAGGGCGTGGCCAAGCAGCAGAAGGAGTTCCTGCTCCGCCGCCAGCTGGAGGCCGTCCGCAAGGAACTGGCCGAGCTCAACGGCGACCCGGCCGACGAGGAGGGCGACTACCGCGCCCGGGTCGAGGCCGCCGACCTGCCCGAGAAGGTCCGCGACGCGGCCCTCAAGGAGGTCGACAAGCTGGAGCGGGCCTCCGAGCAGTCTCCCGAGGGCCCCTGGATCCGCACCTGGCTGGACACCGTCCTGGAGCTGCCCTGGAACGAGCGCACCGAGGACGCGTACGACATCGCCGGCGCCCGCGCCGTGCTGGACGCCGACCACGCCGGCCTGGCCGACGTGAAGGACCGCATCGTCGAGTACCTCGCGGTGCGCAAGCGCCGGGCCGACCAGGGGCTCGGGCTGGTCGGCGGCCGGCGCGGAGGGGCGGTGCTGGCGCTGGTCGGCCCGCCCGGCGTCGGCAAGACCTCGCTCGGCGAGTCGGTGGCCCGCGCCATGGGCCGCACCTTCGTCCGGGTCGCGCTCGGCGGCGTCCGGGACGAGGCCGAGATCCGCGGCCACCGGCGCACCTACGTCGGCGCGCAGCCCGGCCGGCTCGTGCGGGCGATCAAGGAGGCCGGCTCGATGAACCCGGTCGTCCTGCTCGACGAGATCGACAAGGTCGGCTCCGACTACCGGGGCGACCCGGCCGCCGCCCTGCTGGAGGTGCTGGACCCGGCGCAGAACCACACCTTCCGGGACCACTACCTGGAGGTCGAGCTCGACCTCTCGGACGTCGTCTTCCTCGCCACCGCCAACGTGCTGGAGGCCATCCCCGAGCCGCTGCTCGACCGGATGGAGCTCGTCCGCCTCGACGGCTACACCGAGGACGAGAAGGTCGTCATCGCCCGCGACCACCTGCTCCCGCGCCAGCGCGAGAAGGCCGGACTGGGCGGCGACCAGGTCAGCGTCGACGAGGCGGCGCTGCGCCGACTGGCCGGGGAGTACACCCGGGAGGCCGGCGTGCGGAACCTGGAGCGCTCGATCGCCCGGGTGCTGCGCAGGATCGCCGCCCAGGCCGAACTCGGCGAGCGCGAACTGCCCGCCGCGATCGGCCCGGACGAGCTGCGCGCCCTGATCGGCCGGCCCCACCACGTGCCGGAGGCCGCCCAGGCGCCGGCCGAGCGGCGCACCGCCGTCCCCGGCGTGGCCACCGGCCTCGCCGTGACCGGCGCCGGCGGCGACGTCCTCTACATCGAGGCCTCGCTCGCCGACGCCGAGACCGGCGGCACCGGACTCACCCTCACCGGGCAACTGGGCGACGTGATGAAGGAGTCCGCGCACATCGCGCTCTCCTACCTGCGCTCGCGCGGCGCCGAACTGGAGCTGCCGGTCACCTCGCTGCGCGACCGCGGCGTGCACCTGCACGTCCCCGCCGGGGCCGTCCCCAAGGACGGGCCGAGCGCCGGCATCACCATGACCACGGCGCTCGCCTCGCTGCTGTCCGGCCGCAAGGTGCGCACCGACCTGGCGATGACCGGCGAGGTGTCGCTGACCGGGCGGGTGCTGCCGATCGGCGGGGTGAAGCAGAAGCTGCTCGCCGCCGACCGGGCCGGCGTCACCACGGTGATCATCCCCAAGCGCAACGAGGCCGACCTGGACGACGTCCCGGCCGAGGTGCTGGAGCGGCTCACCGTCCACCCGGTGGCGGACGTGCGGGAGGTGCTGGAGCTGGCCCTGGAACCGGCCAAGGTCCTGGCCGCGGCGGCCTGACCCGGCCGCGCCGGGTCGACGGGCGGACCGACGGGAGGATCGACGGGAGGATCGACGGGAGGACGGCGTCTGCGCGTGCCACACTGCGGAGATGCCGTCCCCCACGCAGCGCGCCCTGGCCCGGGTGCCGGCCCGGCTGCGTCCGTTCCTGGTGCGGCACCGCAGGCTGGTGAAGTTCCTGCTGGTCGGCGGCGCCTGCTTCACCCTCACCCTGGTGATCGACTTCGAGCTGAAGTTCACCGTGCTGGAGCGCAAGCCGGTGGTCGCGCTGACGATCGCGACCGTGATCTCGACCGTCGTCTCCTACGTGCTCAACCGTCGCTGGGCCTTCCGGACGGCCGGGCACCCGCGCGAGGCACTGCTGTTCTTCCTGGTCAGCGCCATGGCGATCGCCGTCAACGACCTGCCGCTGGCACTCTCCCGCTACGCCCTGGACCTGCGCGAGCCGTACGTCGGCCCGTTCGCCCAGGAGACCGCGGACTTCCTCAGCGGGATGGTCGTCGGCACCTTCGCCGCGATGCTGTTCCGCTTCTGGGCGATGCAGCGGTGGGTCTTCACCCGGCCCGCCGAACGGGCGCACCCTAGGTACGAACCCGGTTACGCTGCACCCGAGATGCCACGGGATGCGCCATAAGGCCGTGAGGTGAGGGTTATGCGCGGGGAACCGGACGCGGTTCGGAGCGGGCCCGCCAGCCAGCAGGGGATGCGCCGGGCCAACCTGGCCCTGGTGCTCGGGGTGATCGCGCGCGCCCCGCGATCCCGGGCCGAGGTGGCCGCCGAGACCGGCCTGACCAGGGCCGCCGTCTCCTCGCTCGCCGAGCAGCTGATCGCCGGCGGCCTGGTCGTCGAGGAGGGCCCGGCCGCGCCCAGCGGCAAGGTCGGCCGCCCCGGCACCGCGCTCGGGCTCAACCCGCTCGGGCCCGGCGGCCTCGGCGCCGAGATCGGCGTGGAGCACCTCGGCGCCTGCGTGGTCGACCTGAGCGGCGAGGTCCGGACCTGGCGCCGCCGCGAGGTCCGCAACCGGGGCCGCCGGCCCGCCGCGGTCATGGCCGACCTCGCCGAACTGCTGCACGCGGCCGTCGCCGAGTCGGGCCTGCGCCCGGCCGGGCTGACCCTGGCCGTCCCCGGGCTGGTCGGCACCTCCGGCGGGGTGCTCCAGCGGGCCGCCAACCTGGGCTGGCGGGACGTCCCGCTGGCGGCCGAACTGCGCCCCGCGCTGCGCGCGGCCGGCGCGGCCGAACTGGCCGAGCTGCCGGTCGAGGCGGACAACGAGGCCAACCTGGGCGGGCTGGCCGAACGGTGGCTGGGCGGCGGCCCGGAGGACTTCCTGTACGTCTCGGCCGAGGCCGGCGTCGGCGCGGCGATCGTGGTCGGCGGGCGGCTGCTGCGCGGGGCGCGCGGCTACGCGGGCGAGTTCGGCCACGTACCGGTCCACCCGGACGGCCACCGCTGCGCCTGCGGCGCGCACGGCTGCCTGGAGCAGTACGCGGGGGAGGCGGCCGTGCTGCGGGCGGCCGGGCCGGCGGGCGCGCGGGGCGACTGGGTGACGCTGCTCGCCGGGCGGGCCGGGGCCGGGGACGAGGCGGCCCTCGCGGTGCTGGCCGGGGCCGGTTCGGCGCTGGGCATCGCGGCCGCCGGGGCGGTCAACCTGCTGGACCCGGCCGAGGTGGTGCTGGGCGGCGGCTACGCCCGGCTGGCGTCCTGGCTGCTGCCGGCGATGCGGGCCGAGCTGGCCGCCCGGGTGACGGTGCGGCCCTGGTCGGACGAGCGGCTGACGGTGTCCCGGCTGGGCCGGCGCGGGCCGCTGCTGGGCGCCGCGGTGGGCGTGGTGCGGGCGGTCGTCGCGGACCCGGGCCGGTTCGCCGGCGGCTGACTCCCGGCCCGGGACGCACCGGAGCCCCCGGCCGGGCGGCAGGGGGCTCCGGGTGAGGAACGCGGGGGATCAGGCCTCGGAGGACGCCTCGGCGGCGACGATCTCGCGGCCGCCGGAGCGCGGGCCGCGCAGCACGGCCAGGTAGGCGACGCCGATGCCGATCAGCGCCCAGACCACCAGGACCACGATCGGCATGCCCAGGTTGGTGGAGCCGAAGTAGGCGATCGACTTGGTGGCACTGGTCCCGGCGCCGTTCGGGATCAGCGAGCCGATGGCCCGCCAGAACGGCGGCATCATCGGTGCCGGGTAGACGCCGCCGGCGCTCGGGTTGCCCAGCACCACGAAGATCAGCACCGCGACGCCGATGCCGATGACGTCGAACAGGCACTGCAGCGCCATGGTGAACGCGCCGACCGTGAACACCACCAGGGCGCCGATGCCGGTCAGGGCCAGGATCGAGCCGGGCAGCGCGTCCAGCACCGGTCCGGCGATGATCGTGCCGCCGAGGCCGGCGCCGACCGAGTACAGCGCCAGCACGCCGAGGCGGATCAGCAGGCGGTGGACGTTGGCGGGCTTGGAGCCGGCGCTGATGCCGAGGATCGAGGCGACCAGGTAGCCGCCGACGCACCAGCCGATGACCAGGTAGAACGCGGAGAGGCCGTTGGTGTCGCCCTTGGCGAGCGGCACGACGTCCTCGACCTTGACGGTGCGGCCCTGGGACTTGTCCAGCGCGGTGGTGATGGACTCGGCGGCCTTGGCGGCGGAGGTGCCGCGGGCGCCGCCGACCAGCAGGGTGTCCTCGGTGCCGGTCGGGTTCACGACCAGCGCGGCGTAGATCTTCTGGTCCTTGATCTGCTGGGTGGCCGTCTCGGCGTCCGGGGCGGTGACGGCCTTGACGGCGTCGTCCGGCACGGATTCCAGCCCCTGGACCAGCTTGGGGGTGACCTGCGGCGGGGCGACCACCGCGATCGACAGCTCGTGCGGGGCCGGGTGGTGCAGCGCCCCGACGTACGAGGTGATGAAGCCGAGCTGCAGCAGCAGCACGCCGATCACGAGCAGTGCCGCACGCGGTGTGACCGCGCCCTTCAGTTCAGCGACGAAACCCTGCCCCGGGGCGGCCATCCACATCTCCTTGTGTATTGGGGGAAAACGGATACTTCATACCATGAACTAGTTGGCTTGTCGCACCCCGCGCGCCGCGTTCCGGCCAACGCGGCTGCGGGATACTGGCGCGGTGAGTGACGAGGAATCCCTGCTGGCGGTGGAGCGCGAGGTCGCGCTGATGTTCCGGCGGGGCCGGGCCCGAGTGGCGGAGCTCTCACGCCGGGTGCACCCCGAGCTGGAGGGGATGGCCTACAGCATGCTCGGCTACATCGAGCAGGCCGGGCGGGTGCGGGTGACGGACGTCGGCGTGCACTTCGCGGTCGGCAAGGCCACGGTGAGCCGGCAGATCCGGGCGCTGGAGGAGCTGGGTCTGGTGGCCCGGGAGACGGATCCGCTGGACCGTCGGGCCGCGCTGGTCTCGCTGACCGAGGACGGGCGGCGGCGCTACCTGGCGGCCCGGGACGTCCGGATGCGGCGGGTGCGGGAGCTGCTGGGTAGCTGGTCGCCGGAGGACGTGGACCGCTTCGCGGTGCTGCTGCACCGCTTCAACGACGTGATCGGGGATCCGCCGGCGGAGTGACCGGTGGCCGGGCCCCGGGGCGGGGCCGGTCCGCGGCGGTTGGGGCCGGGCCCGGGGCGGCGGCTGGGGCGAGGCCTTTACTTGGGCTTGAAGAAAGTTGCCTTAGTCAACCATCGGGCCTATGGTTGCGTAAGGCAACGATTTTCCCTGCCCGCGCACCCCCGCCCCCCGCTCACTCCTCCCGCCGAAGGACCCAGATGACCGTCACAGCCGAGGCGACCGTCGGAGCCGCCGTCGACGATCAACCGATGACCCACCGGCAGGTGATGGAGGCGCTGTCCGGCCTGCTGCTCGGCCTCTTCGTGGCCGTGCTCTCGTCGACCGTCGTCTCCAACGCCCTGCCGCACATCCTCACCGACCTGCACGGCGGCCAGTCCGCCTACACCTGGGTGATCACCGCGGCCCTGCTGACCCTGACCGCCTCCACCCCGATCTGGGGCAAGCTCTCCGACCTCGTCAGCAAGAAGCTGCTGCTCCAGATAGCCCTGCTGATCTACATCGCCACCTCCGCCCTGGCCGGCCTCTCCCAGAACACCGCCGAGCTGATCGCCTGCCGCGCCCTCCAGGGCATCGGTGCCGGCGGTGTGGTCGCACTGGGCCAGATCTGTCTGGCCGCGATGGTCCCGCCGCGCGAACGCGGCCGTTACAGCGGCTACTTCGGCGCGGTCTTCGCGCTGGCCACCATCGGCGGACCGCTGATCGGCGGCGTCATCGTGGACACCTCGTGGCTGGGCTGGCGCTGGTGCTTCTACGTCGGCATCCCGTTCGCGCTGGCCGCGATCCTGGTGGTGCAGCGCACCCTCAAGCTGCCGGTGGTCAAGCGCAAGGCGAAGATCGACTACCTGGGCGCGCTGGTCATCACCGGCGCCGTCAGCCTGCTGATGATCTGGATCACGCTGGCCGGCACGAACTACGACTGGCTGTCCTGGCAGACCGCCGCGATGGTCGGCGGCGGCCTGCTGCTGGGCGCCCTGGCCGTGGTGATCGAGCGCCGCGCCGCCGAGCCGATCATCCCGCCGGACCTCTTCAAGTACCGCACCGTCACCCTGGCCGCGGTGGCCAGCGTGCTGGTCGGCGTCGGGATGTACGGCGCGACCACCTTCCTCAGCCAGTACTTCCAGCTGGCCCGCGCCAAGTCCCCGACCATGGCCGGCCTGATGACCCTGCCGATGATCCTCGGCCTGGCGCTCGCCTCCACCGTCGCCGGCCGGCTGATCACCAAGTACGGCAAGTGGAAGGCCTACCTGGTCGCCGGCACGGCGCTGCTCGCGATCGGTTTCGGCCTGCTCGCCACCGCCCGCGCCGACACCGACTACAAGCTGCTCTGCGTCTACATGGCGATCACCGGCATCGGCCTCGGCCTGACCAGCCAGAACCTGGTGCTCGCGGTGCAGAACACGGTGCCGCGCCACGAGCTCGGCGCGGCCAGCTCCGTGGTGACCTTCTTCCGCACCATGGGCGGCGCGATGGGCGTCTCCGCGCTCGGCGCGCTGATGAACAGCAAGGTGACCCACTACCTCGCGGAGAACCTGGCCGCCGCGCACATCCCGGCCGCGAGCGCGGCCGGCGGCGGGGGCATCCCGGACCTGCACAAGCTGCCCGCCCCGATCGTCCCGCTGGTGACGGACGCGTTCGGGCACGGCGTCGGCACCGTCTTCCTGTGGGCCGCGCCGTTCGCGGCGCTGGCCTTCGTCACGGTGCTGTTCATCCGGGAGACCGCGCTGAAGACCAGCCAGCAGGGCTGACTCCGGGCGGGGACGCGCGAACGGGCCGGGGAGTGTGGATCACACTCCCCGGCCCGTTCGGTTCGTCCCGCGCGCGGACGGCGGGAACCGTCGGACCGCGCCTACGGCGCGGCGATCAGGACCAGGCCGTAGACGACGGCCGCGGCGCAGAGGCCGAAGCAGGCGTAGGCGCCGGCCAGGGCCAGCCGGCCGCCGCCCGGCTCCTGGGCGGCCTCGCCCTCGCGGGCGCTCAGCGCGGCCTCGCGGCGGGACAGGGCCAGGATGCCGAGCGCGAAGACGGAGACCACGGCGACGGTGATGCCGAAGCTGGCACCGGCGGTCTGGGCCAGGGCGTTCCACTTGATGTGCATGGCGGGTGCTCCTCAGCCTGCGGCGCTCAGGCCGCGACCGTGGTCGAGGCGGGGGTGGGGGTGTTCGCGGGGGCGGCGGTGGCGGGGATCTCCACCGGGGTGACGTCGTTGACGTCGTTGACGTTGTCCGCGCTGATCGGCTGGCGGCGGGAGATCAGCCACATCGCGCCGGAGCCGGCCACCAGCACGGCGCCCACCAGGACGATGCCCCAGGTGCCCTGGCGGACCAGCAGCGCGGCACCGCCCGAGACCAGCGCGGCGGCCGGCAGGGTCAGCGCCCAGGTGTAGACCATGCGGCGCACCAGGCTCCAGCGCAGCTCGGCCTTCGGGCCGCCGAGGCCGGCGCCCATGATGCCGCCGGAGCAGACCTGGGTGGTGGAGAGGCCGAAGCCCATGTGCGAGGAGGTCAGGATGACGGTCGCGGCGGCCGACTCGGAGGCGAAGCCCTGCGGCGCCTTGATGTCGGCGAGACCCTTGCCCATCGAGCGGATGATCCGCCAGCCGCCCATGTAGGTGCCGAGCGCGATCGCGGCGCCCGCGGAGATGATCACCCAGGTGGGCGGCAGCGCGCCGTGCGGCAGGGCGCCGACCGACACCAGGGTCAGGGTGATGATGCCCATCGTCTTCTGGGCGTCGTTGGTGCCGTGCGCGAGCGAGATCAGCGAGGACGAGAAGATCTGGCCGGTCTTGAAGCCCTTGGTGGCGGTGGCCTCGTTGCCCTTGCGGGTGATCGCGTAGGCCAGCTTGGTGGCGCCCCAGGAGGCCAGGCCGGCGACCAGCGGGGAGGCGATCGCCGGGATCAGGATCTTGGAGAGGACGGTGTCGAAGTTGACGCCGTTCATGCCGACGCCGACCACGGTGGCGCCGATCAGGCCGCCGTACAGCGCGTGCGAGGAACTGGACGGCAGGCCGCGCAGCCAGGTCAGCAGGTTCCAGAGGATCGCGCCCGCCAGTGCGGCGAAGATGATCTCGGGGTGGATGCCGCTCTTCTCGTTGACGATGCCGCCGGAGATGGTGGTGGCGACCTTCACGGACAGGAACGCGCCCGCGAAGTTGAGGACGGCCGCGATGGTGACCGCGACCTTCGGCCTGAGGGCTCCCGTCGCGATGGAGGTGGCCATCGCGTTGGCGGTGTCGTGGAACCCGTTGGTGAAGTCGAAGGCGAGCGCCGTGATGATCACAACGGCTACCAGGAACGAGATGTGTTCCATACCCAAACAATCGTCGTAGTTGTCGCACGGACGTTGGTGTCGTCGCGACCGTAGGTCTGCTTGGTAAACGGAAGGTGAACTGAGCCGGGAATCGTGGTTCCGCTGGTGTCCCAGTGGTGTCCGGAAGCTTTCGGAGGGGTGTCGGCGGTCGCGCTGAGCTGGACATTAGCGAAGTTCGCCCCGGTTCGCTCCGGTTTGCTGAGAGCTGTCTCACAGATCAACCGAGAATTAACCTCCCAGTCCGGATGCGCCCTGTTTCCGGTGAGTAACCCGTGGGAGGATCTGCGGGATCCGGGGACGCCGGTGACAGGCTGGGGCGGGGAGGACCAACCCATGGGCGGGGCTGCACAGCGCACTGAATCGGCAGTCGTACGGCCCTGGCTGCGGGCGGCACTGCGTTGCGGAGCCGCCCTCGCGGCCGCCGCGCTCGCCCTCCCGCTCGCCGCGCAGGCCGCGTACGCCGCCCCCGATCCGGGCGCCTCGATCACCGCGGCCAGCCCGGGCGACGACCCGCTCGCCGCCGCCAAGGCCACCCTCGGCCCGCTGCTCGACCAGCTGCACACGCTCTACCAGAGCGCCGAGACCGCCACCGAGCAGTACAACGGCGCCGTCGCCAAGGTCGCCGAGCAGCAGGCCGCGCTCACCGACCTCCAGGGCCGGCTGGACCGCCAGCAGAAGCAGGTCGACGCCGGCACCGACATCGCCTCCCAGCTCGCCGCCGCCCAGTACCGCAACGGCGCCGCCTCCGCCTACGCCGAACTGCTGCTCTCCAAGGACCCGTACGAGGCCGTCACCATCGCGGAACTGCTCACCGCCGCCAGCCGCTCGCAGTCCGAGTTCCTGGACCGGCTGAAGACCGACCGCGAGGCCCTCGCCGGCCTGACGAAGCAGACCGAGGACGCGCTCAGGACCTCCCAGACGCTGGTCACCCAGCAGGACGCCGCCAAGGCCAAGGTCGCCACCGACCTCGCCTCCGTCGAGCAGCTGGTCTCCTCGCTCACCGGCGCCCAGCGCACCGAACTGGAGAAGCTGGAGAAGGCCAAGGCCGACGAGGCCCAGCTCGCCTTCCTCGCCTCCGGCGCCCTCGGCAAGGGCGAGCGCACCCCGTCGGCGGCCGGCCGCACCGCCGTCGCCTTCGCGCTCGCCCAGCTCAACAAGCCGTACCTGTGGGGCGGCGCGGGGCCGGACTCCTACGACTGCTCGGGCCTCACCTCGCAGGCCTGGCTGCACGCCGGGCTGCCGATCCCGCGCACCAGCCAGGAGCAGTGGGCCCAGCTCCCGCACATCGCGCTGAACCAGCTCCGCCCCGGCGACCTGGTCATCTACTTCGAGGGCGCCACGCACGTCGCGATGTACATCGGCGGCGGGCTGGTCGTCCAGGCACCTCGGCCGGGCGCCGTCATCAAGGTGTCGCCGATCGGCTCGATGCCGATCCTCGGGGCGGTGCGGCCCGACCCGTCCGGCGCGGCGGACGAGGCCGGCGGCAGCTGGAAGGTGCCCGACCTGCCCGCCGGCTGGGACACCGTCACCCCGATCGCGCCCAGCCCGGCCAACCAGGTCCCGACCGCCCCGGCCCCCGGCACGCCCGCCGACCCGCCGGCCACCCCGGGCACGCCGTCCACCACCCCGGGCACGCCCGCGGACACCGGCACCGGCACGCCGTCCGGCACCGGAACGCCCACCGACCCGGGGACGCCGTCCGGCACCGGCACCACCGCCCCCGGCACGCCCACCCCGACGCCGACCGGGACCGGCACCGGGACCGGCACGCCCGCCCCGACCGGGACGGGCACCCCGGCGCCGACCGGCACGGGCCCGGCGACGCCCATCCCGACCGGCGCCGGCACCCCGGGTTCCACCGGCACCGCCGCCTCCACCACCACCGGCTCGGCGAGCGCCGGGGCCCCGGGCAGCGCCACCGCGACACTGCCGCTCGGCACCAACTGAGTCATGAGGAAGGCCGCCCGGCGTCCGCGGACGCCGGGCGGCCTTCGCGTGCGTCACGCCGGGGCGCCGGTGTCCGGCTCGAAGCGGACGACCACGGCCTTGGAGGTCGGCGTGTTGCTGATGTCGGCGGTGGAGTCCAGCGGGACGAGCACGTTGGTCTCCGGGTAGTAGGCCGCCGCGCCGCCGCGGGCCACCGGGTAGTGGACCACCCGGAAGTGCGGGGCGCGCCGCTCGACGCCGTCCCGCCACTCGCTCACCAGGTCGACGAAGTCGCCCTCGGCCAGGCCGAGTTCGGCGGCGTCGGCCGGGTTGACCAGGACCACCCGGCGGCCGCCCTTGATGCCCCGGTAGCGGTCGTCCAGGCCGTAGACGGTGGTGTTGTACTGGTCGTGCGAGCGCAGCGTCTGCAACAGCAGGCGGCCCGGCGGGACCTCGGGGGCGGTGAGCGGGTTGACGGTGAAGTTGGCCTTCCCGGTCGCGGTGGGGAAGGTCCGGGAGTCGCGCGGGCCGTGCGGCAGGGTGAAGCCGCCGGGGCGGCGGACCTTCTCGTTGTAGTCCTCGAAGCCGGGGACGACCCGGGCGATCCGGTCCCGCAGGGTGTCGTAGTCGGTGGCGAAGTCCTCCCACGGCACGGTGTCCCCGGGGCCGAGGACGGCGCGGGCCAGCCGGCAGACGATCGCGGTCTCGGAGAGCAGGCCGGGGGCGGGCGGGCGCAGGCCGCCGCGCGAGGAGTGCACCTGGCCCATCGAGTCCTCGACGCTGACGAACTGGGCGCCGGCGCCGGTGACGTCCCGGTCGGTGCGGCCCAGGGTGGGCAGGATCAGTGCGCGGGCGCCGGTGACCACGTGCGAGCGGTTGAGCTTGGTGGAGACGTGCACGGTCAGCCGGCAGCGGCGCATCGCCGCCTCGGTGACGTCGGTGTCCGGGGTGGCCGCGACGAAGTTGCCGCCCATCGCGAAGAACACCCCGACCCGGCCGTCGCGCATCGCCCGGATGGTGTCCACCGAGTCGAGGCCGTGCGCGCGCGGCGGCTCGAAGCCGAACTCCTCGCCGAGCGCGTCCAGGAAGGCCGTCGAGGGCCGCTCGAAGATGCCCATCGTCCGGTCGCCCTGGACGTTGCTGTGCCCGCGCACCGGGCAGACCCCGGCGCCCGGGCGGCCGACGTTGCCGCGCAGCAGCAGGAAGTTGACCACCTCGCGGATGGTCGGGACGGCGTGCTTGTGCTGGGTGAGGCCCATCGCCCAGCAGACGATGATCTTCCGGGAGCCCAGCACCAGCCGGCCGAGCTCCTCGATCTGCTCCCACGGCAGGCCGGTCGCGGCGAGCACCTCGGCGCGGTCGGTCGTTTCCGCCTGCGCCTCGAACTCCTCGAAGCCGTGGCAGTGTTCGGTGACGAAGGCGCGGTCGACGCCGTCCTGCTCCAGGATCATCCGGTTGAGCGCGCGGAACAGCGCCAGGTCCCCGCCGAGGCGGATCTGTAGGAACAGGTCGGTCAGCTTGGTGCCGTGGCCGACCAGGCCGCGCGCGTGCTGCGGGTTCTTGAAGCGCTCCAGGCCGGCCTCCGGCAGCGGGTTCACGCTCACGATGGTGGCGCCGGCCCGCTTGGCGCGCTCCAGCGCGGAGAGCATCCGGGGGTGGTTGGTGCCCGGGTTCTGGCCGGCCACGATGATCAGGTCGGCCTGGTAGAGGTCCTTGAGGCTGACGCTGCCCTTGCCGACGCCGAGCGTCTCGGTGAGCGCCGAACCGGACGACTCGTGGCACATGTTGGAGCAGTCCGGCAGGTTGTTGGTGCCCAGCCGGCGGGCGAACAGCTGGTACGCGAAGGCGGCCTCGTTGCTGGTCCGCCCGGAGGTGTAGAAGGCGGCGCCGTCCGGGGTGTCCAGGGCGCGCAGTTCCTCGGCGATCAGCGCGAAGGCGTCGTCCCAGGAGACCGGCGTGTAATGGGTGGCGCCCTCGTCGAGCAGCATCGGCTGGGTGAGGCGGCCCTGCTGGCCCAGCCAGTAGCCGGAGCGCCCGGCCAGCTCGGCGACCGGGTGGGCGGCGAAGAACTCGGCGCGGATCCGGCGCTCGGTGGCCTCCTCGGCGACGGCCTTGGCGCCGTTCTCGCAGAACTCCGCCGTGTGCGTCTTCCCCGGCTCCGGCCAGGCGCAGCCGGGGCAGTCGAAGCCGTCCGGCTGGTTGACCTTGCGCAGCGTGGCGAGGGTGCGGAGGGGGCCCATCTGCTCGGCGGCCATCCGCAGGCTGTGGCCGACCGCGGGCAGCCCGGCCGCCGCGTGCTGGGGCGCGGACACCTCGGGGGCGTCCTGCGCCGGGTCGCTCTGCGGGGCCTGCTTGGCCATGACCGCTTCTCCTCGGCTCTGCTCGTCCGGCGGCCGCGACACCGGGGCCGTCGGGCCCGCCGCTTCGTCGCGGGGGCTCAGGGCCCATCCTTCCATCCGGGTGAAGGCGGGGGGAGGGGGGCCGAACGGGCGTCGGTGGAGTCGGAGAGGCCGGGGTGGGCCCTGGAACCCGCTGCCGGGCCCACCCCGGGGCCCGCCCTCAGGCCCCCCTCGTCCGGCCGGAGGGCGGGCGCGGCGGTGGCGGGGTGCGCTGACCGCACGGCGGAGCAGGGGCGGCGACCGCCGACAGCGCGGCGAGGCGGGTGCCCTGGCGGCGGCGGGCGGGCGGGGGATCGTCGACGGGCCCCGGGGCGGCGGCCGGGAGCGCGGCCAGCGCCCGCAGCAGCGCGCGGGCGGCGGCGTCGTTCTGCCGGAATCCCGGGGAGTTGGTGCGGGGCCGGGCGAAGGCGGCGGCGGCGCGCAGGCTGGTGTGCGGGCCGAGTGCGGTGCGCCGGGGGTGCGGGGCGCCGCCCAGGGCCGGGTCGAGCAGCCGGCTGTCGCCGGGGGCGATGGTGACCAGGCCGGAGCGGTGGGTGTAGTCCTCGTCGGCGACCACCTCCTCCACGAGTCGCCCGGCGCGGTGCAGTTCGCGTAGCACCGGGTCGAGGGTGCGGGTCAGCTGGTGCTTGGGCAGGTACGCCTCGACCAGGGCGGTGGCGGCGACGGTGTGGCCCGGCACGGTGTCGCCGCCGGCCCGCCAGGTGCCGGTGGCCTCGTCCCGTTCGACCCGGACGCCCGCGCCCAGGAAGCGCACGATCCCGGCCTCGGAGAGGGCGAGCAGCTGGCGCAGCCGGAAGCCGGGCGGGCCGGAGGCGAGGTAGCTGAAGTAGCCGAAGAACCACCCGTCCACCTCCTCGGCGACCGAGCGGGCGGTGAGCCGGCCGGTCGCGAGGATGCGCGGGAGCTGGCCGAACAGCGAGAGCAGGGCGAGGAAGGCACCGAGGTCGGCGCTGTGCGCGGGGTCGGCGCGGCGGTCGGCGTCGGCGGTGACGTAGGCGCGCAGGTGCTGCTGGAGCTCCTCGGCGGAGCCGAGTTCGAGGCCGGCCAGCGGGTGGTCGAGCCGTTCGAAGTCGATCCGGTCGGCCGGGTCGGGTACGGCCTCGGCGACCAGGGCGGCCAGGGCGGGGGAGTACCAGTCGTGCCGGTCGAACCGGGCCAGGAACTCCGGCCAGGGCAGCGCGGTGCGCTCGGGGTGGGCGTGGAACAGCTCGTGGTAGTGCCCGAAGGCGGTCTCCTTGGCCATCAACGGCCAGAAGTCGCGCCGGAGTTCGAGCGAACCGCCGGTGGCGAGGACGGTGTCCACGGCGGTCGCGTCGAAGTACCGGGGGAGCGGGGCGGGCGGCCCCTGGAGGCGGTAGCCGGTCTTGGAGTGGTACGGGACTCCGCGCCGGGAGCCGAGGTGCAGCACCGGTTCGCGGCCGGACGGGCGGTAGCGCAGCCCGTCCCCGGTGGGCTCGAAGCGGCCGCCGCGCCCTTCGGTGAGCAGGGCGACCAGGTCGACGGAGGCCAGGCCGAGGCCGCGCAGCACGACGTGCTCGCCGGGGACGATGCCGTCCAGGTCGGCGTCGGCGGAGTAGGCGGGCGGGAGGTGGAAGCGGCCGTGCCGGGCGGCGAAGTCGGCGTCGGCGGCGTACCGGGGGTGCGGGGTGGAGTCGAGGTGGCCGAGGGTGAGGGCGACGTGGTCGGCGGTGAGCGTGCGGCCGGTGAGGTGGACGGTCTGCGGGCCGTCGGGCGGGCCGTCGATCCGCCGGACGGTGTCCCGGTGCACGGTGACCGTGACGTGCGGGGGCAGGTCGGCGACGGCGCGGCGGAACGCCCAGTCCAGGTAGGCGCTCTGGGCCCGGCGGGTGGGGAAGTCGGTGGGCGCGAGGGCGTCCAGTTCGGCCCGGACGGCCGGGTCGGCGACCTCCCGGTAGGGCGCGAACTCCCGCCGCCGGAGCGCCCATTCGGCCAGCGAGGGGCCCGGGCGGACCGGCCCGTCGATGGTCGAGCGCTCGTCGGTGAACATGGTGACGTCCTCGGCCATCGAGTTCATCCGCAGCAGCGGGGACTGTTCGTGGCGCCAGATCCGGCCCGCGCCGGGCGGGTGCGGGTCGACCAGGTGGACGTGCAACGGCCTTTCGGCGGGCAGGAGTTCGGCCGCGTTGGCGGCGATCCGCTCCAGCAGCCCGGTGCCCCGCGGGCCCGCGCCGACGATCACCAGAAGACTCATGCCGCCACCTCCCGCAGCCGCCGTAGGGCGGCCCGGGCCCGCTGGAGCGGGGTGGGCGGCAGGCCGTCCCGGGTGGCGCCCTTGGCGTAGTGGCGCTCGACGTAGTACTGGCCGACGGACAGCAGGGTGGTGACCACCAGGTACCAGATGGTGGCGACCACCAGCATCGGGATGACCCGGTACGACTGCAGGTAGACCAGCTGCACCGAGTAGAGCAGGTCGGAGACGGCCAGCACGCTGACGATGCTGGTGCCCTTGAGCGCGCTGATCAGCATGTTCCCGGCGGTCGGCACGATCGAGCGCATCGCCTGGGGGACGACGATCCGGCGCAGCACCCGCCACCGGCCGAGGCCGAGCGCCGAGGCGGCCTCCAGCTGGCCGCGGTCGACGGACAGGATGCCGCCGCGGATCACCTCGGCGGCGTACGCGGTCTCCAGCAGGGTGAGGCCGATGACGGCGGTGAGGGTGGGGCCGATCAGGTTGACGGTCTTGACGGTGACGAACTCGGGGCCGAACGGGATGCCCAGGCCGAGGGTCGGGTAGAGCGCGCCGATGTTGAAGAAGAACAGCAGCTGCACCAGCGGCGGGGTGGAGCGGAAGATCCAGATGTAGCCCCAACCCAGGGTGCGCAGCACCGGGTTGCCGGACATCCGCATGACGGCGAGGCCGGTGCCGAGGACGAAGCCGAGGGCGAGGGTGACGGCGGTGAGCCAGAGGGTCAGGGTGAGGCCGTTGAGCACCGACCCGGCGGTGAACCAGTCGGCGACCACGTCCCACTGGAAGGCCTTGTTGCGCACCACGGAGTTGACGGCCATCGCGGCCAGCAGCAGCGCGATCCCGGCGCAGACCCACTGCCCGGGCCGGCGGCGGGCGACGATCCGGGCGGCGGGGTCGGGCGGCGGGCCGGGGCGGTCGGGGCGGTCGGGGGCGGTGGCGCCCGCGGGGGCGGGGGTGGAGCGGGCGGGGAGGAGGTCCTGCGGGGTGGCCATGGCGGCGGCTCCTGGCGGAGGTGCGGGCGGGCGGGAGGTACGGGTGTGGTCACGTACGGCCGTCGCACCGGCCCGCGTCCCTCAACACGGCCGGCGCTGTGCACTGCACTCCGCCGTGATCGTACGCATGCGCGATCGACGGCTGTCAAGGGTGGTCCGGGCCCCGACCGGGGCCCGGCGCGGACCGGTCGCAGGGCGACAGGAGATCGCAACAGAGCGGCAATGATGGGTGGTTGACGGACCACTTGGCGGGCTGTTCAACTTGAGGCCATGTACGCCGAGCAGCCCCTGGTCACCCGCGACCACATCGACTTCGGTCGGGTGTGGTCCGCGGCGTGTCGCGGCTGACCCGGCAGCGGGCCGCCCGTCCGGCCCTGATCTCCCGCGGGGAGCCCTCCCTCGGTCTGCCCCGCCGCGGGCCGGGACCAGCCGTCCGCAGCTGACGGCGTCCCAGGCGCACGCTGCCGTCCGACGACCTCGCACTGAACTCCGGCAGTACTCCCTCGTCCACGCCTGCCTCCCACCTCCTCCCGCCGCGCGCGCCGACCCCACCGTCGGCGCGGCCGCCGCGCACCCGTGTCCACGGCCGCCCCGCCCCGGCCGGCTCCGGCCTGCCCACCCGCAGTCCACCGGACTCCGCTCACCCCGAAAGGTTCCGCCATGCCCGTCGAATTCCTCGGTATCGCCGCCACCGGCGACGGCTCGGAGACCACCCCCCGCTCCACCGCGGCCTTCGACCGCGACTACACCCTGCGGCTGGCCCGGGCCCACGAGGACCACGGCTGGGACCGGGTGCTCTTCGCGTACGGCGCCGGCTCCCCGGAACCCGCAGCCGCGGCGGCCTTCCTCGCCTCGCACCTGGACCGGCTGCAGATCCTGCTGGCGCACCGGCCGAACGTCTCCTACCCGACCTTCGCCGCCAAGACCTTCGCGACCCTGGACCAGATCAGCGACGGGCGGCTGACCGTCCACTTCATCACCGGCGGCAGCGACCACGAGCAGCAGCGCGAGGGCGACTTCCTGTCCAAGGACGAGCGCTACGAGCGCACCCGCGAGTACATCGGCATCGTCAAGAAGGCGTGGACCAGCCGGGAGCCCTTCGACCACGAGGGCGCCCACTACCGCTTCAACGACTTCGTCTCCGACGTCTTCCCCGTCCAGCAGCCGCGCCCCGGGGTCTCCTTCGGCGGCTCCTCGGACGCCGCCTACGCGGCCGGCGGCGCCGAGGCGGACGTCTACTGCCTGTGGGGCGAGCCGCTGGCCCGCACCGCCGAGCAGATCGAGCGGGTGAAGGAGGCGGCCCGGGCCGCCGGGCGCACCGACGTGCCGCGGATCCAGGTGGCGTTCCGGCCGATCATCGCGCCGACCGAGGAACTGGCCTGGGAGAAGGCGCACCGGACGGTGGCCGCGATCAAGGCCCGCCGGGAGTCCGGGGAACTCGTCCGCCGGGGCCGCCCGCTCGGCGCCGCAGCGCCCGAGAACACCGGCTCCCAGCGGCTGATCGAGATCGCCGAGGCCGGCGAGCGCTACGACCGCGCGCTGTGGACCCCGACCGCCGCGGCCACCGGCGGGGCCGGCAACTCCAACGCCTTGGTCGGCACCCCGGAGACGGTCGCGGAGGCGCTGCTCGACTACTACGACCTCGGAGTGGACATCCTCTCCGCCCGCGGCTACCACCTGCTCGACGACGCGATCGACTTCGGCCGCCACGTCATCCCGATCGTCCGCGAGGAGGTCGCCAAGCGGGACGCCGCCAAGGCCGCGGCGGCGGCCGAGCGCGCCGAGCGGACCGAGCGGGACCGGCACCAGCTGATCGCGGTGCAGGCGTGAGCGCTCCGGACCGGTGGGCCGGCCCGGCGGCCGGGTTCCGCCGGGTCACCATCGACGACCCGCTGGTCGAACCGCTGCTGCGCGAGCTCACCCACGAGTACGTCAGCCGCTACGGCCCCGAGGCGCACCAGGAGATGACCCGCTACCCCCGGGACGCCTTCGCCGAGCCGCACGGCGTCCTGCTGCTCCTGCTGGAGGACGGCGAGCCGGTCGCCGGCGGCGCGTACAAGCGGTACGACGAGCGCACCGCCGAGCTGAAGCGGATGTGGACGCACTCCGCGCACCGCCGCCGCGGCCTGGCCCGTCGGGTGCTGGCCGAGCTGGAGCGGACGGCGGCCGCCGCCGGCTACGCCCGGATCTACCTCACCACCGGTCCGCGCCAGCCCGAGGCCAGGGGCCTCTACCTGGCGTCCGGCTACACCCCGCTGTTCGACGTCGCCGCCGATCCCCTGACGATCGGCCCGCTTCCCTTCGAGAAGCACCTGCCGGTGCTGGCTCCGACCCCCTGAAAGGCCCCCCGTGAGAAGCACCACCGTCCGCCGCCGCCTGCTCGCGGCCACCGCCCTGCTGCCGGTGCTGGCGCTGGCCGCGTGCGGCTCGGACCCGAAGATCGCGGGCCCGGCGGGGGCGAGCGGGCCCGCCGCCACCGCCGTCTCCCAGGACGTCGTCTCCGGCCTCGCGAAGTCGGACGCCGCCGCCGCGCTGCTGCCCGAGGAGGTCCGCAAGGCCGGCACGCTGACCTTCGGCGCGTCCTTCGGCTCGCCGCCCACCGCCTTCTACGCCGACCAGGCCACCAAGAAGCCGGCCGGGATCGACGTGGACTTCACCGATGCGGTGGCCAGGCTGCTCGGGCTGACCGTGCAGCGCCAGGAGGCCGCCTTCGAGACCATCCTGCCCGCCCTGGACAGCGGCAAGTTCGACGTCGGCACCGGCAACTTCGGGGTCACCACGGCCCGGTTGAAGACCATCGACTTCGTCACCTACATCGACGACGGCCAGGGCTTCGCCGTCCGCAAGGACAACCAGGCCGTCCAGCCGGTCACCGACCTGCTCCAGCTCTGCGGGCTGACCATCGGCACCGGCGCCGGCACCACCTTCGAGACCACGCTGAACGCGAAGCGCAACGCCTGCACCGACGCCGGGAAGAAGCCGTACGAGGTCAGGGCGTTCAGCGACCCCGGGGCCGTGCTCACCGGCCTCCAGCAGGGCCGGGTCGACGTCCTGATGTCCACCATCAACGGCCTGCGCTACCAGGCCGCGCAGGAGGTCTCCGGGACGCGCTTCCTCGGCGAGTTCCACCGGCTGGACGTCGGCTTCGCGTTCAAGAAGGGCTCGAAGCTCACCCCGGCCTTCCAGGCGGCGGTCAACCAGCTGATCAAGGACGGGACGTACGAGCGGATCCTCAAGAAGTGGGGGGTCGCCGAATCGGCGATCAAGGAGTCCCTGATCAGCCCGCCCGAACACCAGTGATCCCCGGGTCTGCCGAAGGAGCCCCCCGATGACCGCCAGCACCACCGCGACGTCCCAGGCCCAAGCCGAGGCTCAAGCCGAGGCCCAGGCCCAGGCCCAGGCCCGGGTCGAGCGGGCACCGGCGTCCGGACCCGATCCCGGTCCGGGCACCGGCGCCCGTCTGGACCTCGACGAACTGGCCGCTCTGCGGGCCGTCCCCGCCCGGCACCCCTGGCGCTGGGGGATCGGGGTCGCCGCCCTCGTCGTGCTCGCCCAGTTCGCCCACGGCCTGGCCACCAATCCCGGCTGGGACTGGGCCACCTTCCGGGTCTACTTCACCGCCGACACGATCGTCCAGGCGGTCGGCCGCACCCTCGAACTCACCGTCTACGGCACCGGGCTGGGCTTCCTGCTGGGCGCCGTGGTGGCCGCGATGCGGCTGTCCCGCAGCGCGATCCTCCAGTCCATCGCCTGGGCGTACGTGTGGGTGTTCCGCTCGATCCCGCTGATCGTCCAGCTGGTGTTCTGGTTCAACCTGTCGTACCTCTACAAGCGGTTCGGGATCGGCATCCCGTTCGGCCCGACCTTCGGGGACTTCGAGACGGTCGGCGTGCTGAGCGCGCTCGGCGCCGCCGTGCTCGGCCTCGGGCTGCACCAGGCCGCGTTCGCCGCCGAGATCATCCGCGGCGGCGTCATCGCGGTGGACGCCGGCCAACGGGAGGCCGCCACCGCGCTCGGCATCCCGCGCTGGCGCCAGGGCTGGCGGATCGTGCTGCCGCAGGCGATGCGCGGCATCCTGCCGGCCGCCGCCAACGAGGTGATCTCACTGCTCAAGGGCACCTCGGTGGTCTACGTGATGGCCATCGGCGAGCTCTTCTACCAGGCCCAGGTGGTCTACGGCCGGACCGGCCGGGTGGTGCCGCTGCTGATGGTCGCCACCGTCTGGTACGTGCTGCTGACCACGGTGCTGTCCATCGGCCAGTACTACGTCGAGCGCTACTTCGCCCGCGGCGCGCAGCGCACCCCGCCGCCCACCCCGCTCCAGCGCGCCCGGGCCTTCGTCCGGAGCCTGCCCGCCCGCACGCCGACCGCCCGCACGCCGACCACTCGCGCAGCGACCGCGCGCACCACCGGAGGACGTCGATGACCACGCTCACCAGGACCGAACCGGCGGCCGCACCGATGGTGCAGGTCCGCGGCCTGCACAAGAGCTTCGGGCCACTGGAGGTGCTGCGCGGCGTCGACCTGGACGTCCCGGTCGGCTCGGTCACCGTGGTGCTCGGCCCGTCCGGCTCCGGCAAGTCCACGCTGCTGCGCGCGATCAACCACCTGGAGAAGCTCGACGGCGGCTACGTCGCCATCGACGGCGAGCTGATCGGCTACCGGCGCTCCGGCGACCGGCTGTACGAGCTCAAGGAGCGCGAGGTGCTGCGCCAGCGCACCCACATCGGCTTCGTGTTCCAGAACTTCAACCTGTTCCCGCACCTCACCGTGCTGGAGAACCTGGTCGAGGCGCCGATCGCCGCGCTGCGCCGCCCCAGGGCCGAGGCCAGGGCGACGGCGCTGGCGTTGCTGGAGCGGGTCGGGCTGGCCGACAAGGCCGCCGCGTACCCCCGGCAGCTCTCCGGCGGCCAGCAGCAGCGGGTGGCGATCGCCCGGGCGCTGGCCCTGGAGCCGAAGGTGCTGCTGTTCGACGAGCCCACCTCGGCGCTCGACCCGGAGCTGGTCGGCGAGGTGCTGGACGTCATCAAGGACCTCGCCCGGACCGGCACCACCATGATCGTGGTCACCCACGAGATCGGCTTCGCCCGCGAGGTCGCCGACACCGTCGTCTTCATGGACGGCGGCGTGGTGGTCGAGCAGGGCCCGCCGGCCGAAGTCCTGGACCGCCCCCGGCACGAACGCACCCGGGCCTTCCTCGCCAAGGTGCTCTGAGCCGAGGTGCTCTGAACCGAGGTGCCCTGAGCCGAGGTGCTCCAGCCCTCCCCACTGCACCGAAACCCCCTTCACCGAGCAGGAGTTCCGCCATGCCCCTACCCCGTCGCGCCCTGGTGACCGCCGCCGCCGCCCTCGCCGCCGCCCTCGCCCTGACCGCCTGCGGCGGCGCGTCCTCGGGAGCCACGGCGGAACTCGCCCCGGCCAAGGGCAGCACCGCGCCGAACGGCGCCGTGGTGAACCTGACGGCCGAGCAGAACCGGGTGACCACGGCCAAGGTCGACGCGATCGCGGCGCTCGTCCCGGAGGAGATCAGGCGGAGGGGGACGCTGGCCGTCGTCGACTCCCTCGGCACCACCCCGCCGCTGGACTTCTACGCCAACGACGACAGGACCATCATCGGCGTCGAGCCGGACATCGCCGCCCTGGTCGGCAACGTGCTCGGCCTCAAGGTCGAGTTCAACCCGGTCTCCTGGGAGAACATCTTCGTCGGCCTGGACAGCGGCAAGTACGACGTCGGCCTCTCCAACATCACCGTCACCGAGGCGCGCAAGGAGAAGTACGACTTCGCCACCTACCGGCTGGACGTCCTCGGCTTCGAGGCCAGGAAGGGCAGCGGCCTCAAGGTCGCCGGTGCCAAGGACCTGGCGGGCAGGTCGGTCGGCGTCTCCTCCGGCACCAACCAGGAGAAGCTGCTGATCTCCTGGAGCGAGGAGAACACCAGGAACGGCCTCAAGCCGATCGACATCAAGTACTTCCAGGGCACCGAGTTCTACCTGGCGCTCTCCTCCGGCCGGATCGACGCCTACGTCGGCCCCAATCCCAGCCTGGCCTTCCACGTCGCGCAGACCGGCGAGACCGAGATCGTCGGCACCTACTCGGGCGGCGGCGCGGACGTCCTCGGCAAGATCGCCGCGACCACCCGCAAGGGCAACGGGCTGGTCCGGGCGCTCAACGAGGCGCTGAACGAGGTGATCAGGAACGGCAGCTACGGCCAGGTGCTCAAGCGCTGGGGCCTGGACAACGAGGCCGTGCCGACCTCCGAGGTCAACCCGCCCGGGTTGCCCAAGCAGTAGGGCCCGTCCGTTCACCCGTTCGCCGCCCCCCGCCGCTATGGTGACCCCTCCGGCGGCGAACACCGCCCGGACACGGCGGACTTGGGGGAGGACATGCAGCAGGGGGAGGTGCTCGACGGCCGGTACCGGCTGGACGAGTGGCTGGGCAGGGGCGGCTTCGGTGTGGTCTGGAAGGCGACCGACCGGCGGCTCGACCGCGAGGTCGCGGTCAAGCTGCTGCTGGCGGAGCACGCCGCCGACCGGGAGGCCGTCGGGCGGTTCGTCCGCGAGGCCCGCACGGCCGGCGGTCTCTCCAATCCGCACATCGTGACCGTGTACGACTACGGCCTGGTCGCGACCGCCGCCGGGGGGACCCACTACCTGGTGCTGGAACTCGTCCGCGGCCGGGCCCTGTCCGACATCCTCAAGGACGGCGCCCCGGACCAGGAGGCCGCGCTGAAGTGGATGCGCCAGGTCTGCAAGGCACTGGACGCCGCGCACCGCTCGGGCGTCGTCCACCGCGACATCAAGCCCGAGAACGTGATGGTCGACGCGGGCGGCAAGGCCAAGGTGCTGGACTTCGGCATCGCCCGGCTGCTCACCCAGTCCGCGGTGCTCACCTCCACCGGCAGCGTGGTCGGCACCGTCCCGTACCTGGCGCCCGAGTGCTGGTCCGGCGCCGCCGTGGACGGCCGGGCCGACCTCTACGCGCTCGGCGTCATGCTGTACGAACTCTGCACCGGGCGGCGCCCGTTCCGCGCCTCCTCGGCCGCCGAGTACATGTACAAGCACCTGGAGGAGACCCCGCCCCGGGTGCGCAGCACCGATCCGGCGCTGGCCGACCTGGTCGCCGGGCTGCTCGCCAAACGGCCCGCGGACCGGCCGGCCACCGCCGCCGAGGTGCTGGAACGGCTGCGCCGGATCCGGCCGGGGGTGCTCCGCCCGGACGACCCCAGCCCGGAGCAGCTGCGCCGCCGGGCCGACCAGGCCTGGCGGCGCGGCGCGCAGGGCGCCCCCGGGGAGGCCGTCGAGATGCTCACCGCGCTCATCCCCGACCTCGCCCGGATCTGCGGCCCGGCCGACCCGCGCACCCTGCGCACCTGCCACGACCTGGCCCTCTGGCTGGCCCAGGACGGCAGCCCGGGCGCCGCCGTCGCGCTGCTGCGCGAGCTGGCCGCGGAGCCGGCCGCCGAACCGGACGTCCGGGCCGACGCGCTGCGCGACCTGGACCGCTGGCACCGGGAGGCCGCCCGGAGCGGGCCGGGCCGGCCGCGGGCGCTGAGCCTGGCCGGCCTGCTCGGCGGCGGCCCGCAGGGCGGCTGAGGGCCCTCGGCGCCGTACGGACGGGAGGCTGTCAACCGTGCGGGCCGCTGATTCGGCGCCTGCGGCGACTGTGGGAATTGATAGGAATCCGCCCATCGGGACTGTCTGGTTCACCGACCGGTGGCGTTGATATACCTCGTTGCCGGAGTCGGGCGCGGTGTCTTCGGCCGCCCCGGCGAGCTACGACGAAAAGGCTGGTGACGGATCGATGAAGCTCCTCCGCGTCGGACCCCCGGGCGCCGAGCGCCCGGTCGTGCTGGGCCAGGACGGCATCGGGTACGACCTCTCCGGGCGTGCCCGGGACATCGACGGGGCCTTCCTGGCCGGGCTGGACGCCGCCGCCCTGGCGCGGGACGTGGCCGCCGGGGCGCTGCCCCGGGTGGACCTCGCCGGGCAGCGGGTGGGCGCGCCGGTCGCCCGTCCGGGCAAGGTGGTCGGCATCGGGCTCAACTACCGCGACCACGCCGCCGAGGCCGGGGTCGCGGCCCCGGACGAGCCGGTGATCTTCCTCAAGCCGAGCTGTACCGTGGTCGGCCCGTACGACGAGGTGCTGGTGCCGCGCGGCGGCGAGAAGACCGACTACGAGGCCGAGCTGGCCCTCGTGATCGGCCGCACCGCCCGCTACCTGGCCGGGCACGAGGAGGCCGCGGCGGTGATCGCCGGCTACACGATCGCCAACGACGTCACCGAACGGGCCTTCCAGTTCGAGCGCGGCGGCCAGTGGGACAAGGGCAAGTCGGCGGAGACCTTCACCCCGCTGGGGCCCTGGCTGGTCACCGCGGACGAGGTGACCGACCCGCAGCAGCTGCCGCTGCGGCTGTGGGTCAACGGCGAGCTGCGGCAGGACGGCAACACCGGCGAGATGATCTTTCCGGTTCTCGAACTGGTCCGCTACGTCAGCCAGTTCATGGTCCTGGAGCCGGGCGACGTGATCGTCACCGGCACCCCGGCCGGCGTCACCCTGGGCCACCCCGGTACGCCGTTCCTGGCCCCGGGCGACATCGTCGAGATCGAGATCGAGGGCCTCGGCCGCCAGCGGCAGGTGCTCGGCACGGCGTAACGCCCCGCCGGCGCGGCACCGGCCGCCCCGACCCCGGGCACGGGGGTCGGGTCACCGGGCCGCCAGCACCTCGCGCAGCCGCTCGGCCCGCGACGCCTGCGGCCCCTCCAGCGCGAGCAGCAGGGCCAGCACCTGCGCGGTCTGCGGGTCGTGCAGCGCGGTCGCCGCCGCCATCGCCGTGAACTGGTCCACCAGCCAGTCGCGCAGCTCGCCCACCGGCAGCGTGCGCCCCTCGTCCAGCCAGGTCAGCGACGCGCCCTCGACCACCGCGATCCACGAGCGCACCAGCAGCGTCAGCCGGGGCCCGGCCTCCCGCACGCCGAGGTGCCGCAGGGTCCGCTTGAGCGCCGCCCGCCGGACGTCGTCGACGATCGCCGAGGTGCGGGCCGTCTCCACCACCGAACCGCCGCGCAGCAGCGCCGAGTAGCCGGCGTCGTGCTCGGCCACGAAGGCGAAGTAGCCGTCCAGGACGGCCGCCAGCTGCTCGGACGGGGTCCCGGCCAGCGGGACGGCGAAGCGGCTGGTCAGCTCGTCGGCCGCGCTGCGCAGCGCGGCCTCGTACAACTGCTGCTTGCCGCCCGCGAAGTAGCGGTAGACCAGCGGGCGGGAGGCTCCGGCGGCCTCGGCGACGTCGTCCAGGCCCACCTCCTCGGGCGGCCGGGCGGCGAACAGTTCCAGGGCGACCGCGATCAGCTGTTCACGACGCTGCTGCACCGGCAGTCGCCGGTAGCCGGTGCGGCGCGGGCGGGGGCCGGGTGCGGCCGGGGCGGGCACCTGGTCGGTTGCCGTGGTGGGGCGGGCTTCCATGGCGGTCAGCGTAATGGGCGTGGGCCCGATCGGATCCTGTCGCGCGCGGCGGTTTCCCGAACGTGTGTTTGTCCGGGCCCGCCCGGCGGCGGTCGGCCGGTGCATGTCACCGATCGCCCGGTAAAGGCTTGCAATCGGCCCTCGCCACGCCATGATGTCCGAATGGTTGAAGAACTGATCACCTCCGACGCCACCACCCCGCGTCGCATCGCCGACGGTTACGTCCGGGCCCTGGCCGAACTCGACCCGCTGACCGCGGTCTACCTGGGGTTCAGCCCCGAGGACGACCGGCTGCCCGACCTCTCGCCGGCCGGTGCCGAGGCGATCGCCGACCTCGGCCGCCGCACCCTGGCGGCCCTTGCCGAGGCCGAACGCTCCGACGCCGCGCAGGACGAGGCGGAGCGCCGCTGCGCCCGGCTGCTGCGCGAGCGGCTGACCGCCTCCCTCGCCGTCCACGAGGCCGGGGAGAACTTCCGCGCGGTGCGCAACCTGGGCTCCCCGGTGCACGAGGTCCGGGACGTCTTCACCCTGATGGGGACCGACACCGAGGCCGAGTGGCAGGTGGTCGGCCGCCGGCTGGCCCGCGTCCCGCTCGCGCTGGCGCAGTACCGGGAGACGCTGGCCGCCGGCATCGAGCGCGGCCTGCTGTCCGGCCCGCGCCAGGTGGCCACCGTGGTCGGGCAGCTCGGCGAGTGGCTGGAGGGGGACGTACCCGGCGGCTGGTTCGGCGAGTTCGTCCAGGGCGCGCCGGAGGGCCTGCGCGCCGAGCTGTCCGGGCCCGCGCTGGCCGCCGGGGAGGCGCTGGCCGCCCTGCGCGACTGGCTGCGCGACGTCTACGGCCCGGCCGCCGCGGACACCCCCGACACCACCGGCCGCGAGCGCTACCGCCGCTTCGTCCGCTTCTGGACCGGCTCCGACCTGGACCTGGACGAGGCCTACACGTGGGCCTGGGGCGAGTTCCACGACCTGCTCGCGCAGATGGAGGCCGAGGCCGAGAAGGTACGTCCGGGCGCCGGCCCGATGGCGGCGATGAAGTGGCTGGAGGCGGACGGCCCGGCCGTGGAGGGCGCCGAGGCCACCCGCGTGTACCTCCAGGAGCTGATGGACCAGGCGGTCCGGGACCTCCAGGGCACCCACTTCGACCTGGCCGAGCCGATCACCCGGGTCGAGTCGAGGATCGCCCCGCCCGGCAGCGCGGCCGCGCCGTACTACAGCGCGCCCTCGCTGGACTTCAGCCGCCCCGGGCGGACCTGGCTGCCGGCGCTCGGCCGGGAGCGCTTCCCGGTCTGGGACCTGGTCTCCACCTGGTACCACGAGGGCGTCCCGGGCCACCACCTGCAGCTCGCGCAGTGGAACTACGTCGCGGACCGGCTCTCCACCTACCAGGTCAGCCTGGGTGGGGTGAGCGCCAACCTGGAGGGCTGGGCGCTGTACGCCGAGCGCCTGATGGACGAGCTCGGCTACCTCACCGACCCGGGACACCGCCTCGGCTACCTCAACGCGCAGATGATGCGCGCGCTGCGGGTGATCGTCGACATCGGCATGCACGCGGGCCTGGACTTCCCGGCCGACTCCCCGTACCTGCCGGGCGAGCCGGTCAGCCCGGAGGCGGCCCGGGAGTTCTTCGGCCGGTACTGCGGCCTGACCCCCGACTACCTGGACAGCGAACTGGTCCGCTACCTGGGCATGCCCGGCCAGGCGATCGGCTACAAGCTGGGCGAGCGCGCCTGGCTGCGCGGCCGGGCGGCGGCGCGGGCGGCGCACGAGGCGCGCGGCGAGGAGTTCGACCTCAAGGCCTGGCACATGGCGGCGCTCTCGCAGGGCTCGCTGGGGCTGGACGACCTGGTCGAGGAGCTGTCCGCGCTGTAGGGCGGCCGCCGGCCCCGGGCCTCGTCCGCGAGCCCCGGGGCCGCTGGTCCTTTGGCCCGAAAAGGTCGATTTGGCGAGGTTTTTCCTTGCCATCCGCCCGTGCGGGAGCTTCGCTTGAAGGCGACTGCGTGACATCCCCGACTGCGTGACCCCTCCGTACCCCTCCGGAAGGCTGACCAGTGTCTGCGCAAACCGCCACCGGTCATGAGAACGCGGACAGCCGCCGCTGGTGGGTGCTGGTGGTCATCGCCATCGCCCAGCTCATGATCGTCCTCGACGTCACCATCGTGAACATCGCGCTGCCGTCGGCGCAGCGGGACCTGGGCATCTCCGACGCCGACCGGCAGTGGGTGATCACCGCCTACACGCTCGCCTTCGGCGGCCTGCTGCTGCTCGGCGGACGGCTGGGCGACCTCTTCGGCCGCAAACGCGTCTTCACCGTCGGCCTGCTGGGCTTCGCCGCCGCCTCCGCCCTCGGCGGCTCGGCGGACGGCTCCGCCATGCTCTTCGGCGCCCGCGCCCTCCAGGGCGGGTTCAGCGCCCTGCTCGCCCCCTCGGCCCTGGGGCTGCTCTCCACCACCTTCACGGACCCCAGGGAGCGCAGTACGGCCTTCGGCGTCTTCGGCGCGATCGCCGCCGGCGGCTCCGCACTCGGCCTGATCCTGGGCGGGCTGCTGACCGAGTACCTGGACTGGCGCTGGTGCCTGTTCGTCAACGTCCCGATCGCCGCCGCCGCGGCCCTCGCGGCCACCGGCCTCCTGGAGCGCGACAACGCCGCCGGGGGGCGCCGGGTCCGGCTCGACCTGCCCGGCGCGCTGCTCGGCTGCGGCGGCCTGCTGGCGATCGTCTTCGGCACGTCCGAGGCCGTCACCCGGACCTGGGGCGACGGGCTGGTGCTCGGTTCGCTGGCCGTCGGTCTGGCGCTGCTCGCGGTGTTCGTCCTGGTCGAGAGGCGCACCGCGCACCCGCTGCTGCCGCTGCACATCGTCGCCGACCGCAACCGCGGCGGCGCCGCCCTCTCGGTCGGCCTGGCCATGATCGGCATGTTCGGCCTGTTCCTCTTCCTCACCTACTACCTCCAGGTCATCAAGCACTTCTCGCCGGTGCTGTCGGGCGTCTCCTTCCTGCCCATGACGGCCGCCATCGTGCTCAGTTCGACCGGCTTCGCGGCCCGGCTGATGACCAGGGTGCCGACCCGGAACCTGGTCTGCCCCGGGCTGCTGCTCGCCGCGGCCGGCATGGCCTGGCTGACCCGGATGACGGTCGACAGCCCGTGGGTCGGCACGGTGCTGCCCGCCGAGCTGCTGCTCGGCTCCGGCATGGGCCTGGTCTTCATGCCGTCGATGAACCTGGCCACCCTCGGGGTCTCGCCGCGCGAGGCGGGCGCGGCTTCGGCCACCATCAACTCGGCCCAGCAGGTGGGCGGTTCGTTCGGCACGGCGCTGCTGAACACGGTCGCGGCCAGTGCCACCGCGTCGTTCCTGGCCACCCGGATCGCCTCGTCGCCGGCGGTACGGGCCCAGGGCACGGTGCACGGCTACGTGGTCGCCACCTGGGTGTCGACTGGCGTCCTGCTGCTGGCCGCGCTGATCGCCTTCCGGGTGATCGACCACCGGCCGGCGCCCGCTGTGACGACCGTCGTCCCGGGCGGGGCGCAGGCCCACACGGCCGTCCCGGCGGAGCCCCGACGAGAACCCTGAAATTTTCAGCAAGACCTTGCAGTCAACCTCCGGCGCCTGCTTGACTCCTGGCCACCGTCCAGGAACCGAGGAGGCGCCGTCGTGCTGCCCGAGTTCGACCTGCTCGTCGTCGGCGGCTCCGGCGTCGACACCATCGTCCGGGTGGACCGGCTGGAGGTCCCGCCCGGCGACTCGCTGTTCGTCGGACCCGTCCGCGACTACGTCGGCCACACCGGCAACGGCGTCGCCCTCGGCGCCCACCACCTCGGCCTGCGCACCGCCTTCCTCGACTTCCTCGGCGACGACCCGCAGGGCGCCCTGGTCCGCGCCTCCTACGAGCGCCACGGCCTGCACTTCGCGCACCTGGTGAGCCCGCACGGCACCCCGCGCGGGGTCAACCTGGTGGACGCCGCCGGGCGCCGGTTCTCCTTCTTCGACGGCCGCCACCCCGCCGACCTGCGGCTGCCGCCCGAGTTCTACCTGCCGTACGCGCGGCGCAGCCGGCACGTCCACCTCTCCATCACCGGCGTCAACCGGGACATGTACGCCGACCTCCACCGGCTCGGCCGCACCACCTCCACCGACCTGCACGACTGGGACGGCACCAACCCGCACCACCGCGACTACGCGCTCGGCTCGGACCTGGTGTTCCTCTCGGTGGCCGGCTGCCGCGGCCGGCACGAGCAGGTGATGCGCGCGATCCTCGCCGAGGGCCGCGCCGGTGTCGTCACCGCCACCGCGGGCGCCGACGGCTGCTACCTGCTCACCCGGGACGACGACGAGGTGCACCACCTCCCGGCCGTCGACCCGGGCCGCCCGGTGGTGGACACCAACGGCGCCGGGGACGCCTTCGTCGCGGGCTTCCTCGCCGCCTGGTTCCGGGGCCGCCCGCCGCTGGAGTGCGCCCGGGCCGGCTCGGTCGCGGGTGCCTTCACCTGCACCGTCGCCGGGACGCACACCGCCTTCGTCGGGGCCGAGGAGCTGGGGAGCGCGCTGGACCGCTTACTCGCCGACGGGTGAGGTTTTTCTCATGGATATCCCAGCCACCGGTAACGACCTTTCCAGGCTGAAACGGCATAGTCGTTGATCGCACGCAGCCCCCGGGAAACCGTCGATCACTGGCAGGAGAGACAGACATGGGTCAGCACCGCCGCCCGACGTCGCGCCGCCGCCGCAGCCTTCTGGGGCCGACCCTGTTCACCGCGCTCTCGGCGGTGGTGGTGGCCGCCGTGGTCACCGGTACGCACGGGCTGAGCCTGTCCGACGCGACGGCCGCCGGGAAGGCGGCCCGCAGCTCCCGGGCCGCCGTCGCGCCGGCGGCGACCGGGCCCGCGTCCGAGGCGCCCGCCGCACCCGCACCGGTCGACGCCCCCGCTCCGACCGACAGCCCCTCCGCCGCCCCGGCCGACAGCCCGACCGACAGCCCGACCGACAGTGCGAGCGCCGACCCCGGCAGCGCCCCGGCGGCCACCCCGACGCCCTCCGCGCCGGCCACCCCCGACACCCGCGGCGCCGTCCTCGGCACCACCGCCACCGCCGCCGCCACCCCCGAAGCGGCCACCGTGGGCGCGCTGTTCAGCGGCACCGTGGCGGCCGGAAACCACTTCTGCACCGCCAGCGTGCTGCACAGCCCCGGCGGCAACCTGCTGCTGACCGCCGCGCACTGCCTCAGCAGCGCCGGCGGCGTCACCTTCGTCCCCGGCTACCGCGACGGCTCCGCCCCGTACGGCAGCTGGCAGGTCACCGCGGTCCACACCACCACCGGCTGGTCCCAGAAGGGCGACCAGGACGAGGACTTCGCCGTCCTGGAGACGGCCCCGAGCAACGGCCGCAACGTCGAGGACGTGGTCGGCGGCAACCGGCTCGGCGCCGACGAGCCCTTCGGCGCGACCGTCCGCCTCTACGGCTACCCCGGCGACGCCGAGGAGCCCATCCTGTGCACCAACACCACCGGCCGGCAGAGCACCTACCAGCGCGTCATCGACTGCCCCGCCTACCCGTCCGGCACCAGCGGCGGCCCCTGGATCAACGTCGCCACCGGCGACGTGGTCGGCGCCATCGGCGGCTACCAGCAGGGCGGCGACACCGACGACGTGTCCTACAGCGCCTACTTCGACCACACCATCGCCGGGCTGGTCTCCCAGGTCGAGGGCACCTCGTCCTGAGCCCGGCCGGGCCGGCACCGCGCGCCGCCAACCGGGCCCGGACATGACGAAGGCCCAGATCTGTGGATCAACTCCACTGATCTGGGCCTCAGTTGCACTCCTTGCGAAGTGCCCCCGGTAGGATTCGAACCTACGCACCCGCCTCCGGAGGGCGGTGCTCTATCCCCTGAGCTACGGGGGCCTGCTCGGTGTCGTCGGCGTTTCGGCCTCCGACGTGAAGAACACTACCAGGCTCCGGGCGTGGTCCGTGCACGGGTTTCCGGCGGGGGCGGCCGAGCAGCTGTGGGGTGCGCCGGCGGCGGGCGGCGGGGGTCGGCGGAAGTGCCCAAAGGCCGGACGGGGCGGCGGGGGCGCCGATACCCTCGGTGAGGTGTCGGGAGTGTCCGGGCGGGTCCTCGTGGTGGACGACAGCGAGGTGATCCGCCAGCTGATCAGGGTCAACCTGGAGCTCGAGGGCTTCGAGGTGGTGACCGCCGCCGACGGCGCCGAGTGCCTGGAGGTGGTCCGCCGGGTGAAGCCGGACGTGGTGACGCTGGACGTGATGATGCCGCGCCTGGACGGCCTGCGGACGGCGGCCCGGCTGCGCGCGACCCCGGGGACCAGCCGGCTGCCGATCGCGATCGTGAGTGCCTGCACCCCGGCCGATCTGGACCTGGGGGAGGCCGTCGGGGTGGACGGCTACCTCGGCAAGCCCTTCGACCCGGCCGATCTGGTGGCGCTGGTGCGGCGGCTGATGGCTCTGGGGGGACAGCCGGGCGGGTTTCGCCCTGAGCGAACAGAGCGGACCGATCGAGGCTGACACCGCTGACGGGAGGGCTCGCGGGCGTCCCGACCGGCAAACCGGGTGGCGGGCGGGCACCCCGTCTCGCCTACGCTTGGCGTCGTGACACCCGCAGAGCTTTCCCAGGCAGTCCAGGCCGCAGTGAGCGCCGCCGTCGAGGCGGGCGAGCTGACCGTCGCCGTGCCCGAGCACGTGACGGTCGAGCGACCCAAGAACAGGGACCACGGCGACTACGCGATCAACGTGGCCCTCCAGCTCGCCAAGGCGGCCGGCCGCCCGCCGCGAGCCGTGGCGGAACTGCTGGCCGACCGCCTGCGAGGGATCACCGGCGTCGCCAAGGTCGACATCGCCGGGCCGGGCTTCCTGAACATCACCATGGACGCCGCGACCCAGGGCGCGCTGGCGCGCACCATCGTCGAGACGGGCGAGGCCTACGGGCGCAACGAGGCGCTCAAGGGCCTGAAGATCAACCTGGAGTTCGTCTCCGCCAACCCGACCGGCCCGATCCACATCGGCGGCGTCCGCTGGGCCGCCGTCGGCGACTCGCTGGCGCGCGTGCTGCGGGCCAGCGGCGCCGACGTCACCACCGAGTACTACCTGAACGACGCCGGCGTGCAGATCTCCAAGTTCGCCGGCTCGCTGAAGGCCGCCGCGAACGGTCAGCCCGTCCCCGCCGACGGCTACGTGGGCGAGTACATCGGCGACATCGCCAAGGCGATCACCGACGGCGTCCCGGGCGTGCTCGACCTGCCCGACGCCGAGCAGCTGGAGGCCTTCCGCACCGAGGGCCTCAAGCTCATGGTGGCCGAGATCCAGCGCTCGATGCAGGAGTTCGGCACCCACTTCGACGTCTGGTTCTCCGAGAAGACGCTGCACGAATCCGGCGCGGTCGAGAAGGCCATGGACCGGCTGCGCGAGCAGGGCCACGTCTTCGAGCAGGACGGCGCGGTCTTCCTGCGCACCACCGACTTCGGCGACGACAAGGACCGCGTCCTGGTCAAGGCCGACGGCGAGACCACCTACTTCGCCGCCGACGCCGCGTACTACCTGTCGAAGCGGGACCGCGGTGCCGAGGTCTCCGTCTACATGCTGGGCGCCGACCACCACGGCTACGTCAACCGGCTGAAGGCCATCGTGGCCTGCGCGGGCGACGACATGAACCGCAACATCGAGGTCAAGATCGGCCAGTTCGTGAAGATGCTTCGCGACGGCGAAGAGGTCCGCATGTCCAAGCGGGCCGGCAACATCATCACGATCGACGACGTGATCGAGTGGATCGGCGTGGACGCCGCCCGCTACACCCTGACGCGGTCCCCCACGGACTCCACCATCACGCTCGACATCAACGTGCTGACCAGCCAGTCCAACGAGAACCCGGTCTACTACGTCCAGTACGCGCACACCCGGATGTGCGGCGTGGCCCGCAAGGCCGCGCAGCTCGGCGTCGACAAGGGCGCGGCGGAGGACTTCAAGCCCGAGCTGCTCGCCACCGTGTGGGAGAACGACATCCTCGGTGCCCTCGGCGAGTTCCCGCGGATCCTGGCCACGGCCGGCGAGCTGCGCGAGCCGCACCGGGTCGCCCGCTACCTGGAGGACCTGGCGGGCAAGTACCACCGCCTGTACGAGAACTGCATGTTCCTGCCCAAGGGCGACGAGGAGCTCACGGACACGCACCGCGCCCGGCTCTGGCTGGTCGAGGCCACGCGAACGGTGATGGCCAACGGCCTGACGCTCCTGGGCGTCACGGCGCCCGAGCGGATGTAGGCACCACCCCCAAGTGCGCAGCGGGGGCGGCTGACGGTCAACGGAGACCGTCGCCGCCCCTCGCCATAGGTCAAGGAAGCAGGACATGTCTCGCTCCGCACACCCCGCAGGCCCCCGTCACGGTGACGTGCTGCCCGAGGGCCACTACGCCGCCCCGCCGGCCGACCTGAACGCGCTCGACCCCAAGGTCTGGTCGCGCACCGTCGCCCGCGACGCCGAGGGCGTGGCCACCGTCGGCGGGATCGACGTCAAGTCCCTGGCGGCCGAGTTCGGCACGCCGGCCTACGTGCTCGACGAGGACGACTTCCGGGCCCGGGCGCGGGCCTGGCGCGACGCCTTCGGCACCGAGGCGGACGTCTTCTACGCCGGCAAGGCGTTCCTCTCCAAGGCGATCGTGCGCTGGCTGCACGAGGAGGGCCTGAACCTCGACGTGTGCAGCTCCGGCGAGCTGACGGTGGCGCTGGCCGCCGGGATGCCGCCGCAGCGGATCGCGCTGCACGGCAACAACAAGACGGCGGACGAGCTCGAACACGCGGTGAAGACCGGCGTCGGGCGCATCGTGGTCGACTCCTACGAGGAGATCGAGCGGCTGGCCGCGATCACGGCCCGCCAGGGCGTCCGCCAGCAGGTGCTGATCCGGATCACCGTCGGCGTCGAGGCGCACACCCACGAGTTCATCGCCACGGCGCACGAGGACCAGAAGTTCGGGCTGTCCCTGAGTCTGGCTGCGCCGCGAAGCGGCTCGGTCGAGGGTGGTGGTGGGCGACGGGAGGGCGGCTCGGCCGCCGAGGCGGTGCGCCGGGTGCTCGGGCACGAGGGCCTGGAGCTGCGCGGCATCCACTCGCACATCGGCTCGCAGATCTTCGACACCGCCGGTTTCGAGGTGGCCGCCCGCCGGGTGGTCGGCCTGCTGGCCGAGATCCGCGACGAGCACGGCGTCGAGCTGCCCGAGATCGACCTGGGCGGCGGCCTGGGCATCGCGTACACCAGCGAGGACGACCCGCGCGAGCCGGCCGAGATCGCGGCCGCGCTGGCCGACATCGTGCGCCGCGAGTGCGCCGCCGCGAACCTGAATACCCCCCGGCTGAGCGTGGAGCCGGGCCGGGCGATCGTCGGCCCGACGGCGTTCACGCTGTACGAGGTCGGCACCGTCAAGCCGCTGGAGGGCCTGCGCACCTACGTCAGCGTGGACGGCGGGATGTCCGACAACATCCGGACCGCGCTGTACGACGCCGAGTACTCGGTGGCCCTGGTGTCGCGCCGCAGCGACGCCGAGCCGATGCTGGTGCGGGTGGTCGGCAAGCACTGCGAGTCAGGCGACATCGTGGTCCGGGACGCCTTCCTGCCGGCCGACCTGGCCCCGGGCGACCTGATCGCGGTGCCCGCAACCGGCGCGTACTGCCGCTCGATGGCGAGCAATTACAACCACGCCCTGAAGCCTCCCGTGCTGGCCGTCAAGGACGGCGCCGCGCGGGTGATCGTCCGGCGCGAGACGGAGGAGGATCTCCTGCGTCTCGATATCGGATGACGAAATCCTTGTCTCAGATCATGGAACGACCGTAGATCCGTGCGGGAAGTCCCCGAGACTGGTACGGACCGAAGTTCCCGGCGGCCCCCAGAATCCCGCCGGAATTACCGAAGCACGAAGAATGCAGAGCGGAGTCGGATGATGCGTACGCGCCCGCTGAAGGTGGCGTTGCTGGGTTGTGGTGTGGTGGGCTCCGAGGTGGCGCGCATCATGACGACGACGGCCGACGACCTCGCCGCGCGCATCGGTGCCCCGGTCGAGCTCGCGGGGATCGCGGTCCGCCGGGCCGGCCGGGTGCGCCCGGGCGTGCCCGAGCACCTGATCACCACCGACGCCGAGGCCCTGGTCAACCGGGGCGACATCGACGTGGTGGTCGAGGTCGTGGGCGGCATCGAGCCGTCCAAACACCTCATCCTGTCGGCGTTCCAGCGGGGCGCCTCGGTGGTCAGCGCCAACAAGGCGCTGCTCGCCAAGGACGGCACCGAACTGCACGCCGCGGCCGCCGCGGCCGGGGTGGACCTGTACTACGAGGCCGCGGTGGCGGGCGCGATCCCGCTGCTGCGCCCGCTGCGCGAGTCCCTCGCGGGGGACAAGGTCAACCGGGTGCTGGGCATCGTCAACGGCACCACCAACTTCATCCTCGACAAGATGGACACCACCGGCGCCGGCTACTCGGAGGCGCTGGAGGAGGCCACCGCGCTGGGCTACGCCGAGGCCGACCCGACGGCCGACGTCGAGGGCTTCGACGCCGCCGCCAAGGCCGCGATCCTGGCCGGCATCGCCTTCCACACCAAGGTCACCGCGGCGGACGTCTACCGCGAGGGCATCACCGAGGTGACGGCCGCCGACATCGCCTCCGCCAAGGAGATGGGCTGCGTGGTCAAGCTGCTCGCGATCTGCGAGCGGGCGGCGGACGGCGAGTCCGTCACCGCGCGGGTCCACCCGGCGATGATCCCGCTGTCGCACCCGCTGGCCTCCGTCCGCGAGGCGTACAACGCGGTGTTCGTCGAGGCCGAGGCGGCCGGCCGGCTGATGTTCTACGGCCCGGGCGCGGGCGGCTCGCCGACCGCCTCCGCGGTGCTCGGCGACCTGGTCGCGGTCTGTCGCAACAAGCTGGCCGGTGCCACCGGTCCCGGTGACTCGGTGTACACGCAGCTGCCCGCCAAGCCGATGGACGAAGTGGTCACCCGCTACCACGTCAGCCTGGACGTGGACGACCGTGCGGGTGTCCTCGCCCAGGTCGCGTCCGTCTTCGCGGAGCACGGCGTCTCCATCGACACCGTGCGCCAGCAGGGCCGCGACGGCGACGCCTCGCTCGTCGTGGTCACTCACCGTGCCACCGACGCCGCGCTGTCGGCGACGGTCGACAAGCTCCGCGCGCTGGACAGCGTGCGGGACGTGGCCAGCATCATGCGGGTCGAAGGGGAGTAAGGAACAGCCATGAACGCCGTTGCCGAGAACGTCGTCCGAGGCGCGCACACCCACCAGTGGCGCGGCCTGATCGAGGAGTACCGGGACCGCCTGCCGGTCACCGCGACCACCCCGGTGGTCACCCTGCTGGAGGGCGGCACGCCGCTGGTCCCCGCCCAGGTGCTGTCCGAGCGCACCGGCTGCGAGGTCTACCTCAAGGTCGAGGGTGCCAACCCGACCGGCTCCTTCAAGGACCGCGGGATGACGATGGCCATCTCCAAGGCCAAGGAGGAGGGGGCGCAGGCCGTCATCTGCGCCTCCACCGGCAACACCTCGGCCTCCGCCGCCGCGTACGCGGTGCGGGCCGGGATGGTCTGCGCGGTGCTCGTCCCGCAGGGCAAGATCGCCCTCGGCAAGATGGGCCAGGCGCTGGTGCACGGCGCCAAGATCCTCCAGGTGGACGGGAACTTCGACGACTGCCTCACCCTCGCGCGTGAGCTGTCCGAGAAGTACCCGGTGGCGCTGGTCAACTCGGTGAACCCGGTGCGGATCGAGGGCCAGAAGACCGCGGCCTTCGAGATCGTCGACATGCTCGGCGACGCCCCGGACATCCACGTCCTGCCGGTCGGCAACGCGGGCAACATCACCGCGTACTGGAAGGGCTACCGCGAGTACTCCGCCGACGGCCTGGCCACGCGCACCCCGCGGATGTGGGGCTTCCAGGCCTCCGGCTCGGCCCCGATCGTGGACGGCGCGCCGGTGCTCAAGCCGCAGACCATCGCCACCGCGATCCGGATCGGCAACCCGGCCTCCTGGGACTTCGCGCTCGCCGCGCGGGACGAGTCGGGCGGCCTCATCGACAAGGTGACGGACCGTCAGATCCTTTCCGCCTACCGGCTGTTGGCCGCGCAGGAGGGCGTCTTCGTGGAGCCCGCCTCGGCCGCCTCGGTGGCCGGCCTGCTGGCCAAGGCGGAGGCCGGCCTGGTCGACCCGGGCCAGCGCATCGTCTGCACCGTGACCGGCAACGGCCTCAAGGACCCGGACTGGGCGGTGGCCGGCGCGCCGCAGCCGCAGATCGTCCCGATCGACCCGGAGGCGGCGGCGCAGCGCCTGGGCCTGCTCGACTGACCTGCCGTCGGGCTCCACGGGCGCCCGACGCCTCGACGGGCCGACCCTTTCGGGGGGCGGCCCGTCGATGTTCTCCGGTGACACTTTTGTGTCAATTACGCCGCGCATTCCGATCCGATTCCGGTACGCATTCCGGCCAGAAGCGGCAACACACCAGATCGGAGGACCACGGGGTGTACCACTGGGGAACCTCTCTTCGATACTCTGGGTTCGGCCGTGTGGCACATGCCCCGGGTCCGGCCTTCTCCAGGCCGCGCCAACGACCGTGACCGCCCGCCCCGCCGGGGCCTGTGGTCCATTCCCCGCCTTCGCACCGACGACGCGATCCGCGCCGCCCGATTTCCCCAGGAGAGTCCACCGCATGGCCGGTCCCGCGTTCCGTGCCGCCGCCGTCCGGGTCCGGGTTCCCGCGACCAGTGCCAACCTCGGCCCGGGCTTCGACGCCTTCGGCCTCGCGCTGGGCCTGTACGACGACGTGGTCGTCCGGGTCGCCGACTCCGGGCTCTCCATCGACATCGCCGGCGAGGGTGCCGACACGCTGCCCCGCGACGAGCGCCACCTGCTGGTCCGCTCGATGCGCGCCGCCTTCGACCGCCTCGGCGGCCAGCCGCGCGGCCTCGAAGTGGTCTGTGCCAACCGGATACCGCACGGCCGCGGCCTCGGCTCCTCCTCGGCCGCGATCTGCGCCGGCATCGTGGCCGCCCGCGCGGTCACCATCGGCGGCCCGTCCGCGCTGGACGACGACGCGCTGCTGGCCCTCGCCTCCGAGCTGGAGGGCCACCCCGACAACGTCGCGGCCTGCCTGCGCGGCAACTTCACCATCGCCTGGACGGACGAGGAGTCGGCCAAGGCGGTCAGCCTGGAGCCCTCCGACCAGGTCGTCCCGGTGGTGTTCGTCCCCGCTGACGAGGTGCTCACCGAGACCGCCCGCGGCCTGCTGCCGAAGACCGTGCCGCTGACCGACGCCGCCGTCAACGCCGGCCGCGCCGCGCTGCTGGTCGAGGCGCTGACCAGGCGGCCCGAGCTGCTGCTCGCCGCCACCGAGGACCGCCTGCACCAGGACTACCGCTCCTCCGCCATGCCCGACAGCGCCGCCCTGGTGGGCGCGCTGCGCGCGGAGGGCGTCCCCGCGGTGATCTCCGGGGCCGGCCCGACCGTCCTCGCGCTCACCGACGAGGCGGGCGCCGACAAGGTGCTCTCCTTCGCCGGGCACCACGGCCACGGCGGCGACCCGGCGTTCGCCGCGCACCGCCTGGAGCTCGACCGGATCGGGGCCACCGTGCTCCCGCTGGACGGCTGAACGGCCCGTCCGGGCTGCTCGTCCGGCCCGGCCCGGCCACCTGAGAGCCGGGCCGTCCGGACACGATTGGCAAGCGCAAGGCTGGGGAATGTCTGAGGGGGTCGGTAGTGTTAACCTCATTGCTGCACCAGGTGCCCTCCGGGGCTCGGTGCGCCGCGTCCCGATCCCAGCACTCCACTGCCGTGGAGTCGCGGCGATGCACGGGGCGACGATTCTCCGGGAGCCCACCGCAGCGCGTACGCAGCCTGCCTGCGCGACACGCGGCCGCATCCCGAAGCCGTGACGGCACCTGACTCCCACCCGCGGCCTCCCACCTTGAGGCCAGGACGGGCGGAGCGCGGTCCACCGTCACGCGACGGGGGCCCGGGATTCGCAGGCAAGCGTGGGGGTACGCCCGGTCGGCACACGACCGACCGGCCCGCCGCGCCACTCAGCACCACCGTGCTTCACGCACCGCACCTCGCAGCTCTCCCTCGACCGGCTTCCGCCTTTCGGGGGATCACCGCCTCGGACCGACGCAGTCGAGCGTCGGTCAGGACAGCACAACCGGTCGCCGAGCCAGACAGGCCGACGTCCGCTCCAGGGAAGGACCCTTAGTGAGCGACTCCACCGATCTGATGGGCGCGCGCCCGGACGCCGAGGCGTCGGACGCAGCCGCCGCCCCCGCGGCCCCGGCGCGGCGCCGCCGTACCGCCGCCGCCGGCCTGGACGGCATGGTCCTGGCCGAGCTGCAGAAGCTCGCCGGGGACCTGGGCATCACCGGTACCGGACGCATGCGCAAGAGCCAGCTGATCGAGACCATCAAGGAGAAGAGCGGCGGAGACCCGCTGCTCGCCGCCGGTGGTGCTCCGGCCGCCGCCAAGCGCACCGCCGCCAAGGCGGACGCCGCCGAGGCGCCGGCCGAGAAGCCGGCCCGCCGCACCAAGGCCGCCGCCGCTGCCGCTACCGCCGCCGCGGCCCCGGCCGCCGCCGAGTCGCAGGCCCAGATCGAGATCCCGGTCCAGGCCGCCGCCGAGACCGCCGCGCCTGCCCGTGCCGAGCGCACCCGCCGCCGCGCCACCTCGGCCGCCGGTGCCCCGACCGCCGACGCCACGGCCGACGCCGCCGTTGCGGTGGCCGAGCCCAAGCAGGCCGAGACCCGCCAGGCCGAGACCCGCGCCTTCGAGGGCCGCGAGGAGGGCCGCACCGAGACCCGTCGCGACCGCCGGGACCGCCGGGACCGCGGCGACCGCCCGGAGCGGGCCGACCGCCCCGAGCGCGCCGAGCGCCAGGACGGCGGCGAGGCCCAGGACGGCGACTCCCGCGAGTCGCGCCGCGACCGCCGCAACCGCCGCGAGCGCACCGACCGCCAGCCCCAGCAGGGCGGCGGCCAGCAGCAGGCCGGTCAGGGCGACGGCCAGCAGGCCCGCCAGGGCGGCCAGCAGACCCAGCAGCCGCAGGTCCAGCAGGGCGGCTACGACGACGACGAGTTCGGTGACGGCCGCCGTGGCCGCCGTGGCCGCTACCGCGACCGCCGGGGCCGTGGCGCCCGCCGCGAGGGCTTCGAGGCCGGCCCCGCCGAGCCGCAGGTCGGCGAGGACGACGTCCTGATCCCGGTCGCGGGCATCCTCGACATCCTCGACAACTACGCGTTCGTGCGCACCTCCGGCTACCTGCCGGGCCAGAACGACGTCTACGTCTCGCTCGCCCAGGTCCGCAAGAACGGCCTGCGCAAGGGCGACGCCATCACCGGCGCGGTGCGCCAGCCCAAGGACGGCGAGCGCCGCGAGAAGTTCAACGCCATGGTGCGGCTGGACTCCGTCAACGGCATGGACCCGGAGAGCGGCCGCGGCCGCCCCGAGTTCAACAAGCTCACCCCGCTCTACCCGCAGGACCGGCTGCGTCTGGAGACCGACGCGGGCATCCTGACCACCCGGATCATCGACCTGGTGTCGCCGATCGGCAAGGGCCAGCGCGGTCTGATCGTCGCGCCGCCGAAGACCGGCAAGACGATGGTGCTGCAGGCGGTCGCCAACGCGATCACCCACAACAACCCCGAGTGCCACCTGATGGTCGTCCTGGTCGACGAGCGTCCGGAAGAGGTCACCGACATGCAGCGGTCGGTGAAGGGCGAGGTCATCTCCTCGACCTTCGACCGCCCGGCCGAGGACCACACCACCGTCGCCGAGCTGGCCATCGAGCGCGCCAAGCGCCTGGTGGAGCTGGGCCACGACGTGGTCATCCTGCTGGACTCGATCACCCGCCTCGGCCGCGCCTACAACCTGGCGGCGCCGGCCTCCGGCCGCATCCTGTCCGGTGGTGTCGACTCGACCGCGCTGTACCCGCCGAAGAAGTTCTTCGGCGCCGCGCGCAACATCGAGAACGGCGGCTCGCTGACCATCCTGGCCACCGCGCTGGTCGAGACCGGCTCGCGCATGGACGAGGTGATCTTCGAGGAGTTCAAGGGCACCGGCAACATGGAGCTCAAGCTCGACCGGAAGCTCTCGGACAAGCGCATCTTCCCGGCCGTCGACGTGGACGCCTCCAGCACCCGCAAGGAGGAGATCCTGCTCGGCAGCGAGGAGTTGGCCATCGTCTGGAAGCTGCGCCGGGTGCTGCACGCGCTCGACTCGCAGCAGGCGATCGAGCTGCTCCTGGACAAGATGAAGCAGACCAAGAGCAACGCCGAGTTCCTGATGCAGATCGCCAAGACCACCCCCGGCTCCAACGACTGACCGTAGCCGGACGGTTGTCGCCCACCGAACCCCGGACCGCGCGAGCGGTCCGGGGTTCGGTGCGTCCACTCGGCTTTGTTCCAGAGTTGGGACATCATGAGGCTTTTTGATCATCTTGTCCGTTTTACTCTGGACCGTATGGCCGAGCACAAGAGGGTCCTGACCCGCCGCCGCAAGATCCTGCGGGCGGCCGCCTGCACGTTCGCCGCGCTCGTCGTCCTCGGCGCCGGAGCGGCCGGGTACGCGTACGTCGAACTCAACGGCAACATCAAGAGCGTCGACATCAACGCCCGCCTCGGCGACGCCCGCCCGCCGGCCGCCACCGACGGCTCGTTCAACGTCCTGGTGCTGGGCTCCGACTCGCGCAACGGCGAGAACGGCGACCTGGCCGGCGGCGACACCGGCGACACCGCCCGCTCGGACACCGCGATGGTGCTGCACGTCAACCAGGACCACTCGCACGCCGAGGTCGTCTCGATCCCGCGCGACACCCTGGTCACCCGGCCCGACTGCACCGACGCCGCCGGCAAGGCGGTGGCCGGCGCCAAGCGCGCGATGTACAACAGCGCCTTCGAGGCCGGCGGCGCGGCCTGCGCGGTCAAGACCACCGAGCAGCTCACCGGGCTGCGGATGGACCACTACGTGCAGATCGACTTCGCCGGCTTCGCCCGCGTCGTGGACGCGATAGGCGGGGCCACCGTGAGCACCGCGGTGGCCATCCACGACAAGGACAGCGGGCTCGACCTGCCGCCGGGCGAGCACCACCTCGACGGGCAGCAGTCGCTGGCCTTCGTCCGCACCCGGCACGGCGTCGGCGACGGCAGCGACCTCGGCCGGATCGAACTCCAGAAGCAGATGGTGAAGTCGCTGCTCCAGCAGGCCGGCGGGATCGGGCTGTTCTCCAACCCGGTCAAGCTCTGGTCGATCGGCGACACCATGACCCGCAGCATCACCACCGACTCCGCGCTGGGTTCGGTGAACGCCCTGGTGGGGCTCGTCCAGGAGCTCAAGGGGATCGGGCCGGACCAGCTCGGCATGGTGACCCTGCCGGTGATGACCGCCCCCGGTGACCCCAACCGGGTGGTCGAGCAGCAGCCGCAGGCGGACCAGCTCTGGGCGGCCCTCAAGGCCGACCAGCCGGTCCCGCAGGCGATCGTCTCGGCGCAGCCCGAGAACCCCGCCCAGGCCGCCCCCACGGCCGCCCCCACGGCCGCCCCCACGGCCCCGGCGAAGGCTCCCGCCAGGCGCTGAGCGGTGCCCGGAATATCCCGGAACACGACCCGGTTTGGGAAGATGCGGCCGGTCCTGGCAGACTGGTCCGTCGGTCCCGGTTCACGTGCGGCGCTCCAGCCGCCGACCCGGTGCCCTCCCGAAACCTAGGAGAACCCCTTGAAGCCCAACGTTCACCCCGAGTACGTGGTCACCCGTGTGACCTGCACCTGCGGCGCCGAGTTCACGACCCGCTCGACCGAGACCAGTGGCGAGATCCGCGCCGAGGTCTGCTCGCAGTGCCACCCGTTCTACACCGGCAAGCAGAAGATCCTCGACACCGGTGGCCGCGTGGCCCGCTTCGAGGCCCGCTTCGGCAAGCAGCACAGCGCGAAGGCCTAGCGCTCCCACGGCGCCGGTTCCCGGTGCCCCCGTACTCGTTCCGGGGGCGCTGGGGGCCGGCGCCGTTCGCATCCCCCAGCACCCCCTCCAGCGGTTCGCACGACCGGCCGGTCCTCACCGGCTTCCAACGGTTCTCACGGGAAGAAGGCCCACTCCATGTTCGAGGCAGTCGAAGAGCTCCTCGTCGAGCACGCCGACCTCGAGAAGAGGCTGGCCGACCCGTCCGTCCACGCCGACCAGGCCAACGCTCGCAAGCTGGCCAAGCGGTACGCCGAGCTGACCCCGATCACCCGGGTCTACCGGCAGTGGCGACAGGCCGGCGAGGACATCGAGGCCGCGCGCGAACTCGCCGCCGAGGAACCGGAGTTCCTCGCCGAGGTGAAGGAGGGCGAGCAGCGCCGCGAGGGGCTGACCGAGGAGCTGCGGCTGCTGCTCGTGCCGCGCGACCCGAGCGACGACAAGGACGTCATCCTGGAGATCAAGGCGGGTGAGGGCGGCGAGGAGTCCGCGCTGTTCGCCGGCGACCTGCTCCGGATGTACCTGCGCTTCGCCGAGCGGATCGGCTGGAAGACCGAGATCATCGACGCCAACGAGTCCGACCTCGGCGGCTACAAGGACGTCTCGGTGGCCGTGAAGACCAAGGGCAACGCCGAGCCCGGGCAGGGCGTCTGGGCCCGGCTGAAGTACGAGGGCGGCGTGCACCGCGTGCAGCGCGTCCCCGCCACCGAGTCCCAGGGCCGCATCCACACCTCCGCGGCGGGCGTGCTGGTCACCCCCGAGGCGGAGGAGGTCGAGGTCGAGATCGTCGCCAACGACCTGCGGATCGACGTCTACCGCTCGTCCGGCCCCGGCGGCCAGTCGGTCAACACCACCGACTCCGCGGTCCGGATCACCCACCTGCCGACCGGTATCGTGGCGTCCTGCCAGAACGAGAAGAGCCAGCTGCAGAACAAGGAGCAGGCGATGCGCATCCTGCGGTCGCGCCTGTTGGCCGCCGCGCAGGAGGAGGCCGAGCGCGAGGCCTCGGACGCGCGTCGCAGCCAGGTCCGTACGGTGGACCGCTCCGAGCGGATCCGGACGTACAACTACCCGGAGAACCGCATCTCGGACCACCGCACGGGGTTCAAGTCGTACAACCTGGACCAGGTCCTGGACGGCGAACTGAACGCGGTGATCCAGTCCTGCGTCGACGCGGACGCGGCGGCCAAGCTCGCCTCGGCCCAACAGAACTGAGACCGGCGCGCCCAGCCCGAGCGACGGCGCGAGCCGGAGCGCAGAAACAAGAGGTCGTACGGATGAACCTGCTGCTCGCCGAGGTGGCCCAGGCCACCCAGCGGTTGGCCGCGGCCGGCGTGCCGTCGCCGCGCTTCGACGCGGAGGAACTCGCCGCCTACGTCCACAACGTCAAGCGCAGCCAGCTGCACTCGGTGAAGGACGCCGACTTCGACGCCCGCTACTGGGAGGCCGTCTCCCGCCGCGAGGCGCGCGAACCGCTCCAGCACATCACCGGGCGGGCGTTCTTCCGCTACCTCGAACTGGAGGTCGGCCCCGGGGTGTTCGTACCCCGGCCGGAGACCGAGACGGTCGTCGAGTGGGCCATAGACGCCGTCCGCGACATGGACGTGGCCGAGCCGCTGGTCGTCGACCTGTGCTCCGGCTCCGGCGCCATCGCGCTCGCCCTGGCCCAGGAGCTGCCGCGCTCGACCGTGCACGCCTTCGAACTCGACGAGGGCGCGCTGCAGTACACCCGGCGCAACATCGAGGCCAGCCCCGACCGCGCCCGGGTCACCCTGCACGCCGGTGACGCCACCCGGGCCTTCGCCGACGACCGCTCCTGGGACGGCCGCTTCGACCTGGTGATCTCCAACCCGCCGTACATCCCGCTCACCGAGTGGGAGTACGTCGCCCCGGAGGCCCGCGACCACGACCCGCAGATGTCGTTGTTCTCCGGCGAGGACGGCCTGGACACCATCCGCGGCATCGAGCGGGTGGCCGCCCGGCTGCTGCGCCCCGGCGGCGCGGTGGTGATCGAGCACGCCGACCAGCAGGGCGGGCAGGTCCCGTGGATCTTCAACGAGGAACGCGGCTGGACGGACACCGCCGACCACCGCGACCTGAACAACCGACCGCGCTTCACAACAGCCCGCAGGGCGTCGTTGTGAACGATCGAGCACAGTACGACAGCCCGCAGGGCGTCGTTGTGAGCGGTCGAGTGCCGTACGCCCACCCGAGGGGCGTCGTCGTGACCGGCCGGGCCGCGGTACCGCCGCTCGCCCGGCCGCGCCGTGAAGACCGTGCTGTGAACGCTGTGATGAGCCATTCCGGAAGGGGACCGCACCGATGAGCCGCCGTTACGACTGTGCCGACGCCGGGGACCGCGCCACCGGCCTGCGCGAGGCCGCCTCGGCCATTCGCCGGGGCGAACTCGTCGTGCTGCCCACCGACACCCTGTACGGGGTCGGAGCGGACGCCTTCTCGCCGGAGGCCGTCGGCGACCTGCTGGCCGCCAAGGGCCGCGGCCGCAACATGCCCTCGCCCGTGCTGGTCGGCTCGCCGACCACCCTGCACGGCCTGGTCACCGACTTCTCCGAGCAGGCCTGGGAGCTGGTCGACGCGTTCTGGCCGGGCGGGCTCACCCTGGTCGCCAAGCACCAGCCCTCGCTGCGCTGGGACCTCGGCGAGACCCGCGGCACCGTCGCCGTCCGGATGCCGCTGCACCCGGTCGCCATCGAGCTGCTGAACGCCACCGGCCCGCTCGCCGTCTCCAGCGCCAACAAGACCGGCGGCCCGTCCCCGGCCACCTGCGACGAGGCGCAGGCGCAGCTCGGCGACGCCATCTCGGTCTACCTGGACGGCGGACAGGCGGACCACGCGACCGCCTCGTCCATCGTCGACGTCACGGGCAAGGTCCCGGTCCTGCTGCGGGCGGGCGCGATCAGCGTCGAGCAGCTGAGGGAGGTCGTCCCCGACCTGGAGGCCGGCAGTTGACGCCCATCGCCTCGCTCCATGCCGGGCCCGGCATAGCGCCGTACCTGAGCGTGGGTCCCAGGCCGCTGGACCACTTCCGGATCCTGTTCGTCTGCACCGGCAACATCTGCCGCTCGCCGATCGCCGAGCGGCTCACCCGGCGTGAGCTGGACACCCGGCTCAGCCCCCGGGTGGCCGGCCGGATCCTGGTGGAGAGCGCCGGCACCTGGGGCCACGTGGGCGCGCCGATGGAGGACCACGCCGCGACCGTCCTGGACGAGTACGGCGCCGACAGCGGCGGCTTCACCGGCCGCGAGCTGCTGGACGAGCACGTGGTCGAGGCCGACCTGGTGCTCACCGCGACCCTGGACCACCGCGCCCAGGTCATCTCGATGGGCCACGAGGCGGGACTGCGCACCTTCACCCTGAAGGAGTTCACCCGCCTGGTGCGGACGATAGACCCGGGCACCCTGCCCGACCCGCGCCGCGGCGCCGACGTCACCGAGCGCGCCCGCGCCCTGGTCCGGGCGGCCGCCGCGCTGCGCGGCTGGCTGCTCGCCGCCACCCCGGAGTCCGACGAACTGGACGACCCGTACGGGGCCCCGATCGGCATGTTCCGCAACTGCGGCGAGGAGATATTCCACGCGGTCGACCCGGTGGTCACCGCGCTCACCGGCGTGCCCGCGCTGCGCTGACCGCCCGCGCCGCGAGCGGCCCGAAGGCCCCCCGGCGGCCCGGGGACGGCCCGCGGCGGCCGAGCGCCGAATGGCCCCGCGCCGACGAGCCGCCCGGCCCGGCCGGTCCTACGCTGGAGGAACCCACCCTTCCCGGCCCCCATGCCGGGAGGCGCCCCCACGCCGCCCCGGAGCCCCGCCATGACCGTCACCGACGCCCCGACCGGCCCGACCGCGACCAGAGGGCGCCCGTGGGCCTCCGAGGCACTGCACCGGGCCGATCCGCAGGTGGCCGACCTGCTGGCGGCCGAGGCCGAGCGGCGGGCCGAGACGGTCCAGCTGCTGGCGGGGGAGAACCTGACCTCCCCGGCCGTCCTGGCGGCGCTGACCGGGCCGCTGATCGACAAGTACGCCGAGGGCTACCCGGGCCGCCGGCACCACACCGGCTGCGCCCTCGCGGACGCCGCCGAGCTGCTGGCGATCGACCGGGCCCGTGAGCTGTTCGCCGCCCCGCACGCCAACGTCCAGCCCCGGTCGGCGACTTCGGCGATGCTGGCGGCGTACGCGGCGCTGCTGCGGCCCGGCGACGGGGTGCTGGCGATGTCGCTGGAGCACGGCGGCCACCTCAGCTGCGGCTCGCGGGCGAACTTCTCCGGCCGCTGGTTCGCCTTCACGGGGTACGGGGTGCGCGAGGCCGACGGCCTGATCGACCTCGACCAGGTGCGCGACCTGGCCCGCGAGCACCGCCCGAAGGCGATCGTGGCGGGCTCGATCTCGCACCCCCGGCACCCGGACTGGGCCGCCTTCCGGGAGATCGCCGACGAGGTGGACGCCTACCTGATCGCCTCGGTCGCCCAGACCGCCGGCCTGGTCGCCGCCGGGGTGGCGCCCTCCCCGGTGCCGTACGCGGACGTCACCGTGGCGGCCACCCACAAGCTGCTGCGCGGCCCGCGCGGGGGCCTGCTGCTGTCCACCGCGGAGCTGGCCGAGCGGATCGACCGGGCGGTGTTCCCGTTCAGCCAGGGCGGGGCGGCGATGAACGAGGTGGCCGGCAAGGCGGTGGCGCTGGCCGAGGCGGCGACGCCCGGCTACCGGGCGTACGCGCAGCGGACGGTGGACGGGGCGCGGGTGCTGGCGACAGGGCTCGCGGCGGCCGGGATGCGCCCGCTGACCGGCGGCACCGACACCCACCTGGTGACGGCGGACGTGAGCCCGCTGGGCGTCACCGGCGCGGAGGCCGAGCGGCGCTGCGCCGTGGCCGGACTGCTGCTCGGCAAGTGCGCGCTGCCCTACGACCCGGCGCCGGCGGCCGAGGCCTCCGGGATCAGGCTGGGCACCGGCACGGTGACCAGCCAGGGGATGGGCGAGGCGGAACTCGCTGAGCTCGCCGGGCTGATCGCCCAGGTGCTCGCCGGGGGCACGGGCGCGCGGGTGGCGAACCGGGTCCGGGAGCTGGCCCTGTCCTTCGCCGACCGGCGGTGAACAAGAGCGTCGTCGACGGATATTCGGATCTCCTACCCGGGAGAGCGAACCGCGATGCGTGCCTTGAGCGTCCGACTCAATAAGGTGTGGGGCGTGGCGACGCACCTCGAACCCCGGGAACGCAGGGGAGTACCTTCGGTACCTCCCCGTTGGACAGTGACGCAGGAGGCCGGTGGTGCGTGAGTATCTGCTGGTGCTGTTCTGCACCGCCGCCGTCACCTACCTGTTGACCGGCCCGGTCCGGAAGTTCGCCATCGCGGCGGGCGCCATGCCGCCGGTCCGCGCCCGGGACGTGCACCGCGAGCCGACACCGCGGCTCGGCGGGATCGCCATGTTCGGCGGGCTGTGCGCGGGCATCCTGGTCGCCTCCCAGCTGGACAACCTGAGCAAGGTGTTCTCCCAGGGCACCGACATCCGCGCGCTGCTGTCCGGCGCCGGGATCATGTGGCTGCTCGGGGTGCTCGACGACAAGTGGGGCGTGGACGCGCTGGTGAAGCTCGGCGGCCAGATGATCGCCGCCGGTGTGATGGTCTGGCAGGGCGTCACGGTGATCACCCTCCCGGTGCCCGGTGTCGGCGCGGTCGCGGTGAGCCCCACCCAGGGCATGGTCATCTCGGTCACCCTGGTCGTCGTCATGGTCAACGCGGTGAACTTCATCGACGGCCTGGACGGCCTGGCGGGCGGCATGGTCTGCATCGCCGCGATGGCGTTCTTCCTGTACAGCTACCGGCTCTGGTACGGCTACACGATCACCGACGCGGCGCCTGCGGTGCTGTTCAGCGTGCTGCTGATCGGCATGTGCCTGGGCTTCCTGGCGCACAACATGCACCCCGCGCGGATCTTCATGGGCGACTCCGGCTCGATGATGCTGGGCCTGATGCTGGCCGTGGCCGCGATCTCCATCACCGGCCGCGTCGACCCGGACCTGATCAGCAGCGAGACCGGTTCGCAGACCGCGACCGTGCACGCCCTGGTGCCGATCTACATCCCGCTGCTGCTGCCGCTGACGGTCATCGCGCTGCCGCTGGCGGACCTGCTGCTCGCGGTGGTGCGCCGCACCTGGGCCGGCCAGTCGCCGTTCGCCGCGGACAAGCGCCACCTGCACCACCGGCTGCTCCAGGTCGGGCACTCGCACAGCCGCGCGGTGCTGATCATGTACTTCTGGGCCGCGCTGATCGCCTTCGGCACGGTGGCCTTCTCGGTCACCAACACCGGCCGCACGGTGGTGCTGACGCTCGCCGGGCTCTGCCTGGTCGGCCTGGTGGTGCTGCTGACGCCGCAGTTCCGGCCGCGCGCGCCGAAGGCGGTGCAGGCCTTCGTCCCGCCGCGCTACCGGCGCCGTCCGTCCGCCCCCATGGCTGAACTGTCGGCAAAGGACAAGCAACTTCTTGGTGAAGCCGACCGGGGAGCCTCCGCGCTCGACGACCACGGCCGGGCCACCGGCCGCCGCTAGCAAGGCAGTTGATGTTCCGTCAAATGGCCTCACCCGTTCGGATGCACCGTTGCGCCGTCGGTGTGACAGGTGCCACACATTCATGGTAAAGCTCTCATCAAATAGTTTGTGATACCGTTCACGAGTACCGAGAACACGCCGAAAGACCTGACAGGTGGAGGACTTCCGTCCCTGGTCGGTCTCCCTCGACGGGCCCGCCGCTCCAGCGGGCGGCCCGGGCGGCGGCCTCTCGGTCCGGTGTCACCCACCACCTTCTGTGCCCCGTCCCCCGTCACATCGACATGCCGCCGGAGCTGCCGACATGCCGTCCACCGACGCCCGGATCCTCCGAGGCGCCGCGATTCCCACTGCGGCCGCCGGGATCATCGCCATGGCGATCTCGTTCGCCGTCGCCGGTGGGAAGGGGCTGCTCGGCGCCCTCTTCGGCGCACTCCTGGTGATGGCCTTCTTCAGCTTCGGCCAGGTCGCGCTCGACCGGCTGACCAGGTCGAACCCGCACATCATGATGGCCGCGGCGCTGCTCGTGTACACCACGCAGATCCTGCTGGTCGGCATCGTGTTGGCGGTCTTCAAGAACACCGAGCTCTTCAACCGGCAGGCCTTCGCCTTCACCCTGCTCGGTTGCGCGCTGATCTGGACGGGGTTCCAGGTGCGCGGTGCGCTGAAGGCCAAGACCTTCTACGTCGACCCCGACGCCTCCGAAAACAAGGGCGACAAGCCCTCCGACTCGGGGCGTCAACAGTGACGAGCCCTGGCTGTCCCCCCAACGAGGGGGGCGGTGTTTATGCCGCACTGACGGACTGCTATCGTCCGTCGCAACAACGGAGTACGGGAAGCGGCCAGGTCTGTCCGAACAGCGGACGGATCGCCCCCCGGATCCGCGCAGTCTTCGATGATCCCGCTGTGGTGCGGCGCACCGGCGCGCGGGATCCGCGAGAAACCCATCAAGTTCCAGTGCCGCTCCGTGGCCGCAGGCCACGCCGACACACCGAGGTTGCCGTAACCATGCGTCACGACGAAGGAGTCCGTGGTGAGTGCTGATCAGCTCACGTTCCTCGCCTCAGGCAGTTGCCACTTCGGGGACGCTGGCTGCGGCTTCCCGGCCCCGGGTCTGAACGAGTTCCAGTTCAAGCCGATCTTCTCGATCGGCAGTATCGAGTTCAACAAGCCGATGCTGCTGTCGGTCATCGTTGCGCTGCTGGTCGTCGTCTTCTTCTGGGCCGCCTTCGCCAAGCCGCGCCTGGTCCCCGGCAAGCTGCAGCTCGTCGGCGAGATCGGCTACGACTTCGTCAAGCGCTCCATCGTGCTGGAGACGATCGGCAAGAAGGGCGAGAAGTACGTCCCGATGCTCGTCTCGATGTTCTTCTTCATCTGGCTGATGAACATCATGTCGATCATCCCCTTCGCGCAGTTCCCCGTCTCGGCGGCGATCGCGTTCCCGGCCGGCCTCGCTGCGGTCGTGTGGATCACCTACATGACGCTGACCTTCAAGAAGCACGGCTTCGTCGGCGGTCTGAAGAACCTCTGCTGGCCCTCGGGCATCCCCGGCTGGGTCATGTTCATCCTGGTGCCGATCGAGTTCTTCTCGAACATCTTCGTGCGCCCCTTCACGCTCGCGGTCCGAGCCTTCGCGAACATGTTCGCCGGCCACCTGCTGATCGTGATGTTCTCCATCGCCTCCTGGTACCTGCTCAGCCCGACCCTGGGTGCGCTCTACGGCTCGGCCTCGTTCATCGTCGCCGTCGCGCTGACCGCCTTCGAGCTGCTGGTCCAGTTCCTGCAGGCCTACATCTTCGTGATGCTGGCCAGCAGCTACATCGCCGGTGCCCTCGAAGAGGCGCACTGAGCCAGGGGGCTTCGGCCCTCCCTGAACCAACCTCTCCGGATTGCCCGGTGGCCAATCACCACCGGTTCACCACCCCTGCAAAGGACAACGTCAATGAGCATCCTCGCTGAGGGCAACGTCTACGGTTCCGTCGCCTCCATCGGCTACGGCCTCGCCGCGATCGGCCCCGGCATCGGCGTCGGTCTGATCTTCGGCAACGGTGTCCAGGCCATGGCCCGTCAGCCCGAGGCTGCCGGCCTGATCCGCTCCAACATGTTCATCGGCTTCGCGCTGACCGAGGCGCTCGCCCTCATCGGCATCGTCATGCCGTTCGTCTTCGGCAACAAGTAATCCTGCCGCAGACCCATTCGAGGAAGGTCCAGATATGAGCATCGCGGTTACGCTCGCGGCCGAGGAGAAGATGAACCCTCTCCTCCCCGCGTGGCCCGAGATCATCATCGGCCTGCTCTGCTTCTTCATCGTCTTCGGTCTCCTCGGCAAGAAGCTCCTCCCCAGCATCGAGAAGGTGCTGTCGGAGCGTCGGGACGCCATCGAGGGCGGCATGGAGCGCGCCGAGGCCGCTCAGGCGGAGGCCCAGGCCCTGCTTGAGCAGTACCGCGCCGAGCTCGCCGAGGCGCGTCACGAGGCTGCCCGCATCGTCGAGCAGGCTCGCGAGCAGGGCGCTGCCCAGCTCACCGAGATGCGCGAGGAGGGCCAGCGTCAGCGCGAGGCCATCGTCGCCGCCGGCCACGCGCAGATCGAGGCCGACAAGAAGCAGGCGACTGCCGTCCTGCGCCAGGACGTGGGTTCGCTGGCCTCCCAGCTGGCTTCCCGCATCGTGGGCGAGTCCCTCGAGGACAGCGCTCGGCAGAGCGGCGTGATCGACCGTTTCCTGGACGAGCTGGAGGCCAAGGCCGCCGTTGCTCAGGGTGCGGCCAAGTGATCGGCGCCAGCCGCGAGGCCCTCGCCGCCGGCCGGCAGAACCTGGAGAGCCTGACCGACTCCACCTCGGTGGACGCGGCCAAGCTCGCCGAGGAGCTCACCGCCGTCACGGCCGTGCTGGACCGTGAGGTGTCGCTGCGCCGTGTCCTGACCGACCCGTCCCGGTCGGGTCAGGACAAGGCCCAGCTGGTCTCCTCGCTGCTGACCGGTCAGGTCTCCGGCGAGACCGTCGACCTCGTCTCCGGTCTGGTCCGCTCCCGCTGGTCGGGCTCGCGCGACCTGGTGGACGGGACCGAGGAGCTGGCCGCGTACGCCGAGGTCATCGCGGCGGACAGGGCAGGCGCCCTGGACGACGTTGAGGACGAGCTGTTCCGGTTCAGCCGGGTGGTGGGCGGCTCGCACGAGCTGCGCGCCGCGCTGACCGAGCCGAAGGCTGGCACCGCCGCGAAGGCCGCGCTGATCAAGAAGCTGCTCGGTGGCCGCGCCCACGCGGGCACCGTCCGGCTGGTCACGGCCATCGTCAACGCGCCGCGTGGCCGTAGCCTGGAGCAGGGCCTGGAGTCCTACTCGAAGCTCGCCGCCGCACGCCGCGGCCGCGTGGTGGCCCTGGTCACCACCGCGGTGCCGCTGTCGGACACCCAGAAGGAGCGCCTGTCCGGTGCTCTGGGCCGGATGTACGGCCGCCAGGTCCACCTGAACATCGACGTCGACCCCGAGGTCGTCGGCGGTGTCCGGGTGCAGGTCGGCGACGAGATCATCGACGGCACCGTGTCGAGCCGCCTCGAAGGCGCTCGCCAGTCGCTCGAAGGCTGAGCACACCGAAGCAGCAGCACATCCGACCCTCGGTCGGGAAACCGGCTCCCCAAGGAGCCGGCACATCGGACGGCCGGTTCGGCAGACCCGGCCGAGAGTCGAATACTTGCGGCCCTCAATGGCGGGCCGAGGATCGCAAACTAGGAGAGCAGGGAAGCCTGATGGCGGAGCTTACGATCCGTCCGGAGGAGATCCGGGACGCGCTGGCCGACTTTGTCCAGTCGTACCAGCCGGACGCCGCTTCTGTGGAAGAGGTCGGCACGGTCACTGACGCGGCGGACGGCATCGCGCATGTCGAGGGCCTGCCCTCGGTCATGGCGAACGAGCTGCTGAGGTTCGAGGACGGCACGCTCGGCCTCGCGCTGAACCTCGACACCCGCGAGATCGGTGTCGTCATCCTCGGTGAGTTCGGTGGCATCGAAGAGGGCCAGACCGTGCGCCGCACCGGCGAGGTCCTCTCGGTTCCGGTCGGCGACGGCTACCTCGGCCGCGTCGTGGACCCGCTGGGCAACCCGATCGACGGTCTGGGCGACATCGCCTCCAGCGGTCGCCGCGCCCTGGAGCTGCAGGCCCCCGGCGTCATGGCCCGCAAGTCGGTCAAGCAGCCGCTGCAGACCGGCATCAAGGCCATCGACTCGATGACCCCGATCGGCCGTGGCCAGCGTCAGCTGATCATCGGTGACCGCCAGACCGGCAAGACCGCGGTGGCCGTCGACACGATCATCAACCAGCGCGACAACTGGCGCTCGGGCGACCCGGAGAAGCAGGTCCGCTGCATCTACGTCGCCGTGGGCCAGAAGGGCTCCACCATCGCGTCCGTCCGCGGCGCCCTGGAGGAGGCCGGCGCGCTGGAGTACACCACCATCGTGGCTGCTCCCGCCTCCGACCCGGCCGGCTTCAAGTACCTCGCCCCGTACACCGGTTCGGCCATCGGCCAGGAGTGGATGTACGACGGCAAGCACGTCCTGATCATCTTCGACGACCTGTCGAAGCAGGCCGAGGCCTACCGCTCCGTGTCGCTGCTGCTGCGCCGTCCGCCGGGCCGCGAGGCCTACCCGGGCGACGTCTTCTACCTGCACTCCCGCCTGCTGGAGCGTTGCGCCAAGCTGAACGACGCCCTGGGCGGCGGCTCGATGACCGGTCTGCCGATCATCGAGACCAAGGCCAACGACGTCTCGGCGTACATCCCGACCAACGTCATCTCCATCACCGACGGCCAGTGCTTCCTGGAGTCCGACCTGTTCAACGCCGGCATCCGCCCGGCCGTGAACGTCGGTATCTCGGTCTCCCGCGTCGGTGGCTCCGCCCAGATCAAGGCCATGCGTTCGGTCGCCGGCCGTCTGCGTCTGGACCTCGCCCAGTACCGCGAGCTGGAGGCCTTCGCCGCCTTCGGTTCCGACCTGGACGCGGCCTCCAAGGCCCAGCTGGAGCGCGGTGCGCGCATGGTCGAGCTGCTGAAGCAGGGTCAGTACCAGCCGTTCCCGGTCGAGGAGCAGGTCGTCTCCATCTGGGCCGGCACCACCGGCAAGCTGGACGACGTCCCGGTCGCCGAGATCCGCCGCTTCGAGCGCGAGTTCCTGGACCACGTGCGCCTCCAGCACAAGGACCTGCTCGCGGGCATCGTCGAGACCGGTCTGCTCGCCGAGGGCACCGTCGACGCGCTGACCAGCGCCATCGACGCGTTCAAGCAGGGCTACCAGACCGCTGACGGCAAGCTGCTCTCCGAGCAGGCCTGAGTCCGGTAGCGAGGGAAAGGACGTAACGACCCATGGGAGCACAGCTTCGGGTCTACAAGCGCCGGATCCGCTCTGTCACCGCGACGAAGAAGATCACCAAGGCGATGGAGATGATCTCCGCGTCGCGCATCGTCAAGGCGCAGCGCGCGGTGGCCGCCTCCACTCCGTACGCCGATGAGCTCACCCGTGCGGTGACGGCGGTGGCCACCCGGTCCAACGCCAAGCACCCGCTCACCACCGAGAACCCGAGCGCCTCGCGCGCCGCCGTCCTGCTGATCACGGCGGACCGCGGCCTGGCGGGCGGTTACTCGACCAACGCCATCAAGGCCGCGCAGTCGCTCAGCGAGCGTCTGCGGGCCGAGGGCAAGGACGTGGTGACGTACATCGTCGGTCGCAAGGGCGTCTCGTACTACACGTTCCGCGGCTTCGACATCGCGGAGTCGTGGACGGGCTTCTCGGACAAGCCGACCTACGGGGACGCGAAGACCGTGGCGGCCGACCTGATCGAGGCCTTCACGGCCGAGACGGGCGGCGTGGACGAACTCCACCTGATCTCGACCAAGTTCGTGTCGATGCTGACGCAGAACGCGGTCGGGGCCCGGCTGCTGCCGCTGAAGCTGGACGAGGTCCAGCTCAGCGACGACCAGCCGGCCAAGGCGGAGATCTTCCCGCTGTACGACTTCGAGCCGTCGGCGGAGGGCGTGCTGGACGCGCTGCTGCCGCGGTACGTCGAGAGCCGGATCTACAACGCGCTGCTGCAGTCGGCCGCCTCCGAGCACGCCGCCCGCCGACGCGCGATGAAGAGCGCGACGGACAACGCCGGCGAGCTCATCAAGTCGCTCACGCGGCTTGCCAACTCGGCCCGTCAGGCCGAGATCACCCAGGAAATCAGCGAGATCGTCGGCGGTGCCAACGCCCTCGCCGACGCTAGCCGCGGGAGCGAATGAGAATGACCACCACTGTTGAGCCGACCACGGCGACGGGCCGCGTCGCGCGGGTCATCGGCCCGGTCGTCGACGTGGAGTTCCCCGTCGACGCTATTCCGAACATGTTCAACGCCCTGCACGTCGAGGCGGAGAACCCCGACGGCTCGGGCAAGAAGACCCTGACCCTCGAGGTCGCCCAGCACCTGGGCGACGGCATGGTCCGCGGCATCTCGATGCAGCCGACCGACGGTCTGGTCCGTGGCACCCAGGTCACCGACACCGGTGCCGCCATCTCGGTGCCCGTCGGCCAGATCACCAAGGGCAAGGTCTTCAACGCCCTCGGCGACGTGCTGAACGTGGACCAGAAGGAGTTCGACCAGCAGGTCGAGGTCCGCTGGCCGATCCACCGCAAGGCGCCGGAGTTCAAGGACCTCGAGTCCAAGACCGAGATGTTCGAGACCGGCATCAAGGTCATCGACCTCCTCACCCCGTACGTCCAGGGTGGCAAGATCGGTCTGTTCGGTGGTGCCGGTGTCGGCAAGACCGTTCTGATCCAGGAGATGATCTACCGCGTCGCCGAGAACTTCGGTGGTGTGTCGGTGTTCGCCGGCGTCGGCGAGCGCACCCGTGAGGGCAACGACCTCATCGACGAGATGGTCGACTCGGGCGTTCTGGACAAGACCGCGCTGGTCTTCGGCCAGATGGACGAGCCGCCGGGCACCCGTCTGCGCGTCGCGCTCTCCGCGCTGACCATGGCGGAGTACTTCCGTGACGTCGAGAAGCAGGACGTGCTCCTCTTCATCGACAACATCTTCCGGTTCACCCAGGCCGGTTCCGAGGTGTCGACCCTGCTCGGCCGCATGCCCTCCGCGGTGGGCTACCAGCCGAACCTGGCCGACGAGATGGGCCTCCTCCAGGAGCGCATCACCTCGACCCGCGGTCACTCGATCACCTCGATGCAGGCGATCTACGTCCCCGCGGACGACCTGACCGACCCGGCCCCGGCCACCACCTTCGCCCACCTGGACGCGACGACCGTTCTGTCGCGCCCGATCTCGGAGAAGGGCATCTACCCGGCCGTCGACCCGCTGGACTCCACGTCCCGCATCCTCGACCCGCGGTACATCGCGCAGACCCACTACGACACGGCCCTCCGTATCAAGGGGATCCTGCAGAAGTACAAGGACCTCCAGGACATCATCGCGATCCTCGGTATCGACGAGCTGTCCGAGGAGGACAAGGTCACGGTCCACCGTGCCCGTCGCATCGAGCGCTTCCTCTCGCAGAACACCTACGTGGCGAAGCAGTTCACCGGTGTCGAGGGTTCGACCGTGCCGCTGTCGGAGACCATCGAGGCCTTCAACGCGATCGCGGACGGCAAGTACGACTCCATCCCGGAGCAGGCCTTCTTCATGTGCGGTGGCATCGAGGACCTCGAGAAGAACGCCGCCGAGCTGGCGAAGAAGTAGTCGCGGCCGGTAGCAGCTGAGTGACCGTGAGGGGTGGCCCCGAGCCCGGGACCACCCCTCGCGTCGCATCGGCTGTGATTCCGGTCAAATCCGTGCCGCCGGTTTCATGCCGGAGGCGCGCGGCCGTTATTCTTACCGAAACTCCCGAGTAATCGGGGGTTGCATGAGCCTAGGAGCCCACGTTGGCTGAGCTGCACGTCGAGCTGGTCGCAGCCGACCGCAAGGTGTGGTCCGGTGCGGCCACCATCGTCGTCGCCCGTACGGCCTCCGGCGACACCGGCATCATGCCGGGTCACACCCCGGTGCTGAGCGTGCTGGAGACCGGTCCGGTCACCATTCGCACGGCGGACGGCGGCACCGTGATCGCCGCGGTGCACGGCGGCTTCATCTCCTTCGCCGACAACAAGCTGTCTCTGCTCGCGGAGATCGCCGAGCTGGCGGACGAGATCGACGTCGCCCGTGCCGAGCGCGCGCTGGAGAAGGCCAAGTCGGGCCTGGACGAGCACGCCGAGCGGCGCGCCGAGGTCCGCCTGTTCGCGGCGCGCGGCCTCAAGGCCCACGTCTGAGTGCGCCAAGACCCTGGTTCAGCGGGGTCGACCGACGGTCCCGGGGACGCGTGAGCGTGACCCCGGGACTGTCGTCGTAGTTGGTAGGTCAACGCGGTCGCTTGATACGACCGATACGGGGAACGCGGGTAGCGAGGAGGTAGGTGAGCATGGTCCTCGCGCTTGTGGTGTGTGCGGCGGTCGTGGCGCTGGGTGTGATCGGCCTGGTGGCGTTCGCGGTACGACGCCGCCTGATCCAGCGGGTCGGCGGCACGTTCGACTGCAGTTACCGACTCAAAATGCCCGCCGACGCCTCGACGCAGCCCGACCTCGACGAGAACGGCAAACCCACCTCGGCCCCGGTCCCCCAGACCGACGGCAAGGGGTGGGTTTTTGGTATCGGCCGCTACAGCGGTGACTCGATCGAGTGGTTCCGGGTCTTCTCGTACGCCCCGCGCCCGCGCAGGGTGCTGCCGCGCCGGGAGATCGAGGTGCTCGGCCGGCGCTACCCGGAGGGCCAGGAGGAGCTCGCCCTGCTCTCCGGCTCGGTGGTGCTGCGCTGCCTGCACAACGGGGAGCCGCTGGAGCTGGCGATGAGCGAGGACGCGCTCACCGGCTTCCTCGCCTGGCTGGAGGCCGCCCCGCCCGGGCAGAGGGTCAACGTCGCGTAGCGGCGGGACCCTCGGGGTGGGGGTACCCCCGGCCGGAGGCTGGGGGAGGTCAACGTCGCGTAGCGGCGAGACCCTCGGGGACAACGCCGGGTAGGGCTGGTCCCGCTCGGGGTTAACGCCGCCTAACCCGTCCGGCTACGCTGGCCGCATGGTGAATCTGACGCGCATCTACACCCGCACCGGCGACGACGGCACCACCGCGCTAGGTGACATGAGCCGGACCACCAAGACCGATCCCCGCCTGGTCGCGTACGCCGACACCAACGAGGCGAACGCGGCGATCGGCGTGGCCGTCGCCGCCGGATCGCTGCCCGAGGACATCGTCACGGTGCTCGTCCGGATCCAGAACGACCTGTTCGACGTCGGCGCGGACCTGTCCACGCCGGTGGTCGAGGACCCGAAGTACCCGCCGCTGCGGGTGCTGCCGTCGTACGTCGACCGGCTGGAGGGGGACTGCGACCACTACCTGGAGCAGTTGGAGAAGCTGCGCAGCTTCATCCTGCCCGGCGGTACGCCCGGCGCGGCCTACCTGCACCTGGCCTGCACGGTGGTGCGGCGGGCCGAGCGGGCCACCTGGGCGGCGATCGCGGAGTACGGGGACAGCGTCAACCCGCTGACCGCGAAGTACCTCAACCGGCTCTCCGACCTGCTGTTCATCCTGGCCCGGGCGGCCAACAAGGAGCGCGGCGACGTGCTCTGGGTGCCGGGCGAGAACCGCTAGCGGTCCCTCAGAACCGCCGGCAAGCCCCTCAGAGCCGCTTCTCCGGGACGCCGGCGACGGGCTGCTCGGCGATCGGGTCGTCCGCGTCCTGCTCGCCGGCCGGCGGCTGCTTCGGCCAGAGCGTGTAGCTGACGGCGATGACCACGTTGACCACGGCGGCGATGCCCAGCTTGAGGTACCACTGGAGGAAGGTGCCGAAGTGTGCGGAGCCTCCCGACAGCGGCACCAGCAGGGTGATCAGGCTCAGTGTGATCGCGGCCGAGACCACCGTGCGGCGGCAGATCTGCCACTCGTACCGGGACCGCGCCAGGCCGTACTTCGGTGAGCGCGGCGGCTTGGGGCCGCCGGCGAAGCGGTACATGAAGTGCCGGTCGGCCCAGCGGACCAGGGAGGGCCCGTACCCGATCGAGAAGCCCGCGTAGCTCGCCGCGAGGGCGTGCGTCCAGCTCGCGGCGGCGCCGCCGCGCAGGTCGAGCACGGTGAGCACGTACAGGGTGAGGTCCACCGCCGGCAGGCCGACCAGCAGGGCGGTGCTGGTGCGGCGCCACCGCAGCAGGTAGCGGGCGGTGAGACCGAGGCCGAGCAGGATCCAGAAGGAGATCTCGGCCGCGACGATGAGGGTGACGATCACGTTGTGCTCCCGGGCGGTCGGCGGTGCCTCCAGCCTGGCGCGCGGGCGTGGCCGCGTCGTCGTCGCCGGGTGCCGTCCCGGCCTGCACCTTTCGATGTACGGCGGCTCCTCCGGGGACCGGAGCCGGGCGGCGCCCGGGGATGGTGAGATGGAGGTGTGCTGAGACCGACCCTCACCCCGCGCCAGGAGGACCGGGGGATCGCCCTGCTCGGTCTGCTCGGCGGAGCGCTGCTGATCGCGCTCCAGGTCTACGACAACTCCTCGCGGATCCCGCGCGGGGCGGTGGTGCCGGCGCTGCTGGTCATGGCGGTGCTGGAGCTGTTCCGCCGGACCAGGCCGGTGCTCACCACGACGCTGGGCGGGCTCGCCTTCGGGTACAGCATCTTCACCGGCGCCCTGCTGGCGACCAGCCTGATGTACACCGACCTGCTCTACGCGGCGGTGCTCTACGGGACCCCGAGGATGTCCCGGATCCTGCACCTGACCGGCACGGGTTCGGTGCTGGTGCTGTCCACCCTGGTGCTGATCTACAGCGACGCCTCGAACGCGGTGGCGGTGGTGGTGCTCACCGTCCTGATCTACCTGGCGCCGGTCTGGACCGGGGACGTGGTCCGCAAGCACCGCGACCGGGCGGTGAGCGAGCGGCTGCGGGCCGAACAGACCGCGCTGCTCTCGGAGATGGACCGGCGTGAGGCCGTCGTCGCCGAACGCGCGAGGATGGCACGGGAGTTGCACGACGTGGTGGCCAACCACCTGTCGGCGATCGCGATCCACGCGACCGGCGCGCAGTCCGTCGCCCGGCGCCGTCGGCTGGCCGGGGACGACCCGCTGGTGGAGGTGCTGGCGGTGATCCGGGAGAGCAGCGTCCAGGGTTTGGCCGAAATGCGCCGCATGATCGGACTGCTGCGCGACAGCGGCGGGGGAGAGGCGGACGAGTCGTACGCGGCGCCCGACCTGGCCGCCGTGGACGCCCTGCTGGCCAAGGCCCGGGCGGCCGGCCAGGACGTCGGGCTGGACTTCGAACTCGCCGAGCGGGGCGAGCGCGGGGAGGTCCCGGTGCCGGTCCGGCTGGCCGCGTACCGGATCGTCCAGGAGTCGCTGACCAACGCGCTCAAGCACGCCGGGCCCGGACTGGTCAGCGTGCGGATGGAGTTCGGCCCCGAGGAACTGCGGATCGCCGTCGACAGCCCGTACCGGCACGGACCGGGCCGCGAACTGCCCGGCGCCCGGGCCGGGCTGGTCGGCATGGCGGAGCGGGCCGGGCTGCTCGGCGGCAGCTTCGAGGCGGGGCCGCGGAACGACTACTGGAGCGTGCGCGCGGTACTGCCGCGCGGGCGGGAGAGCGGGGCAGGGGCATGACGATCCGGGTGCTGGTGGCCGAGGACCAGGCGGCGGTACGGGCGGCGCTGGTGATGATCCTGCGGGCCGAGCCGGACATCGAGGTGGTCGGGCAGGCCGCCGACGGCGAGGAGGCCGTCCGGCTGGCGCTGGAGCTGCGGCCCGACGTGGTGCTGATGGACGTGCAGATGCCCCGGCTGGACGGCGTCTCGGCGACCCGGCAGGTGGTCGCCGCCGGGGCCGGCCAGGTGCTGGTGCTGACCACCTTCGACCTGGACGAGTACGTCTACGGCGCGCTGCGGGCCGGCGCGGCCGGGTTCCTGCTCAAGGACCTGGAGGCGGACACCCTGGTCGAGGGCGTCCGGACGGTGGCGCGCGGGGACGGCATGCTGGCGCCCTCGGTGACCAGGCGGCTGATCGGCGCCTTCGCCCGGCCGGACCGGGCGGTCGGGCCGGAAGCCAGGGAGGCGGTGGCCGGACTGACCCCGCGTGAGCGGGAGGTGCTGGCCTGCATCGGGGCCGGGCTGTCCAACGGGGAGATCGCGGCCCGGCTGGAGATGGCGGAGGCGACCACCAAGACGCACGTCAGCCGGATCCTGGCGAAGCTGCGGCTGCGCAACCGGGTGCAGGCGGCGATCCTGGCGCAGGACCTCGGGCTGACCGTCTGAGCGTCTGACGGTCCGGTCGGCCGGTCCGGTCAGATGGTCCGATCGGCCGGTCTGATCGGCTGGTCACGGCGGGTCTGGGTCGCCCGACCAGGTCGGGCGCAGATCACACTCCCGATTGACACCACGGGGCCGGATTGGGCATTAGAGTCCCGGCAACGAGCGACGCGGCTCTCCGGCGGTGACCCCTGCCCTGAGCCGCCTTCAGGGCCCGCCCCAGGGCGGCGACGGCATCGGGAGACCCAGCCATGAGCAATGCGTCCAGCAAGCAGATCGCCGTGATCGGTGCCGGCCTGATGGGCGCCGGCATCGCCCAGGTGTCCGCGCAGGCCGGCCACCCGGTGGTGCTGCGGGACGTCACGGAGGAGGCCCTGCAGCGCGGTCTCGCGGGCATCCGCGCCTCCTACGCGAAGTTCGTCGCCAAGGGCCGGCTGAGCGCCGAGGACGCCGAGGCCGCGCTGGGCCGGATCACCACCACCACCGACCTGGGCGCCGTCGCCGAGGCCGACATCGTGGTCGAGGCCGTGTTCGAGCAGTTCGAGGTCAAGGAGGGCGTCTTCCGGGAGCTCGACAAGCTCGCCAAGGACGGCGCGGTGCTGGCCTCCAACACCTCCGCCATCCCGATCACCCGGATCGCCGCCGCCACCCGGCGCCCCGAGTCGGTCGTCGGCGTGCACTTCTTCTCGCCGGTGCCGCTGATGCAGCTCGTCGAGCTGGTCCGCGGCTACAAGACCAGCGACGAGACCCTGGCCGCCGCCCGCGCCTTCGCCGAGGGCGTCGGCAAGGACGTCGTGGTGGTCAACCGGGACGTGGCCGGCTTCGTCACCACCCGCCTGATCACCGCGCTGGTCGTCGAGGCCGCCAAGCTGTACGAGTCGGGCGTCGCCACCGCCGAGGACATCGACACCGCCTGCCGCCTCGGCTTCGGCCACCCGATGGGCCCGCTGGAGACCGCCGACCTGACCGGCGTGGACATCCTGCTGCACGCCGCCCGCAACATCTACGACGAGACCCAGGACGAGAAGTTCGCCGCCCCGGAGATCATGGCGCGCATGGTCACCGCCGGCGACCTCGGCCGCAAGAGCGGCCGCGGCTTCTACCCGTACGAGGGCAAGTGAGCCCCCGCCGGAACGGGTGAACGACGACGCCCGGCGACCGGGCGGGCCGTGCGGCGGAACACCGTACGGCCCGCCCGCTCGGGGGCGGGTGAGTTTCCTCACGCCAGGTGCCGCAGACGGGTGATTTGGGCGGTAATCGAGCGTAGGTGTGGAGACTGACTGCGTATATTCCCTCGGACGAGTGAAGTTGCTTCAGATCTGGCCGGAACCAGCAACCTGCGCTGCTGGTTCGCCGTCAGAAGAGGGAGACCCGGCCCAGCACGACGAGGCTGCGACCGGACCCGGGCGAGGGGCCACGGCCCGCCCGGATGGACACCCCCACCCCCCGCCCCGGCACGGCCGGGTCGGACCACCCCCGTACCGGACCGGTCAGGCGAAGGAGGAGAGCATGCGCATCACCGGCGACCACAGGGCGCTGGCCATCGAAGGCCGCCTCGACGTGCGCACCGCCGCCGATGCGCGCGCCCGGCTGCACCAGGCCGTGGACGGCGGCCTCGGCGACCTCGTGCTCGACCTCGCCCGGCTGGAGTTCTGGGACGCCACCGGCCTCGGCGTGATCATGGGCACCCACCGCAGGGCCGGCCGGATCGGCCGGCGGCTGGTGCTGCGCTCCGTCCCGGCCCAGCTCCAGCGGCTGCTGGTGGCCACCAAGCTGCACCGCATCCTGGCCGTGGACGGCGTCACCGAGGCCCACGGGATCGCCCTCTAGGGCCTGGCCGCTCCTGCCCCCGTCCGGCCCCGGTGCTCGTTCGTTCCCTGCCTTCGTTCGTTCCCCGCCCGCTCTTCGTCCGGCCCCCGACCTGGCTCTGATCAGCCGTCGTCCGGGCCCCGACCGGGCTCTGATCGGCCGTCGCCCGGCCCCCGACCGGGCCGCCCCTGCGCGGGCGGGCCCGGATGTGCAAGAGTCTGCCCGTCAGATGACGGCCGCCCCAGCCAGCTGCCCCCAGCCCGCGCGCGGCCGCGACCGAGACGTCAGCCGGCCGGCGCGGGACGCCGGCGGCCGAGCAGGATGCGGAGCAGAACGTGGCACAGCCAACCGGGGAGTTCCGGCAGGAGGCCGCCCGCACCCGAGGCGGCGAACTCGTCTCCGGCGCCCTGCTGGTCGGCGTCGGCGCCCCGGACGGCTCCGAGGTCAGGCCCTGTCCCGAGGAGTGGCGGCCCCGCCCGCGCCGGATCGAGCGCAGCGAGCCCGCCCGGGGCCCGGTCGGCGGCGTCGGCCGCGCGGTCGGCCCGCTCGCCCTCGGTGCCGGGCCCGCCGACCTGCCGCTGCTCGACCGCGAGGCCGACGTCGCCGAACTCCTCGGCCTGCTCGCCGAGGGCCGCTCGATACGCCTGGTCGGCCAGGCCGGCTCGGGCCGCAGCGCGCTGCTGTCGGCCGTCGCCGAGGCCGCCGCCGACCTCGCCCCCGGCGGCGTCGTCCAGCTCTGCGGGCACCGCCGCACCGCCGCCGACCTGCTCCAGGACCTCTTCGCGGCCACCCACCACGCCCCCGGCTACCGGCCCGACCCGGGCCAGCTGGCCGTGCACCTCGCCGAGGTCGGCGCGATCGTGGTCGTCGACGGCGCGGAGCAGTCCGGCGCCGAGCTGGAGGACCTGCTCGCCCTCGCCCCCGGCTGCGCCTTCCTGATCTCCGCCGCCCCCGGGAGCCCGGCGCTGTCACCCGGCTCCCGCTTGCAGGACCACCTGGTCGCCGGGCTCTCCCGCTCCGCCTGCCTCGCCCTCGCCGCCCGCCAGGCCGGGCGGCCGCTGGACGTTGAGGAGAAGGCCTGGGCGGTCGACCTCTGGTTCGAGTCCGAGGGGCTGCCGCTGCGCTTCGTCCAGGCCGCCGCGCTGCTGCGCCAGCGGGACGTGGCGGTGGACGCGCTGGTCGCCGCCGAGGAGGACCGGATGGGGGTCTTCGGCGCGGTCGAGGAGCCCGTCCACGACCCCGATCCGGCCGTCCGCGAGAACGCGCTGCGCCGCACCGTCCCGCTGCCGTCCGTCGCCGAGACCGCCTCACCCGCCGTCCGGCTCGCGGAGGGGCTGAGCGAGCCCGCCCAGGCCGTCCTGAGGCTCGCCGTCGCGCTCGGCGGCGAGTGTCCCACCGCGCCGCACCTGCCTGCGCTGATCGACGTCGGCCAGGGCGAGAGCGCCCTCGCCGAACTCGCCGACGCCGGGCTGGCGGTGTCCATCGGCGGGCACCACCGGCTGACCGCCGGGGTGCTGGACCTGCTCGCCCCGCACTGGCCGGCCCGCGGCTGCCTGGACGGCGCCGCCCAGCACTTCGCCTGGTGGGTCGGGCACAGCTCGGTGTCGCTGGAACAGGTCGCGGCCGAGGCGGAGGTCGTGGTCGGCGTGCTGGTCGCGGACCGGGCGGCCGGCCGGCACGACGCCGTCGTGCGCCTGGCCCGGGCGGCCGCGCCCGCGCTGGCGCTGGCGCTGCGCTGGGGCGCCTGGGAGAGGGTCCTGGAGCTGGGGCTGGAGGCGGCCCGCCGGACGGGCTCCGGCACCGACCAGGCCTGGTTCCACCACGAGGCGGGCGTGCACGCGTTCTGCGTCCGGGAGCCGTCCCGGGCGATGGCCGAGCTGGAGACGGCGCTCACCCTGCGGTCCGCCGCCGGCGAGCAGCGCGGCGTCGCGGCAGCCGGCCGGATGCTGGACCTGCTGCGTGCCGACGGGCGGCAGCTGCCGCCCGCGGCGTCCCCCGGGCCGGCGCCCGTGCGGCGGCCCGTCATCCGCGCGATAGCCAAGGTGCCGTCCAGCCTGCGCTCCGGGACCAGGCGTCGGGTGATCGCCGCGTCGGCGGCCGTCCTCGCGCTCGGGGCGCTCGGGACGGCGGTGGCGATGAGCGCCACCGGTCCGGAGCAGCACCCGGGCAACGACCCGCACACCCGGCTCGACGACCCCGACGGCGGGCAGGGCGGGCCGCTCCCGTCCCCGCACGTCGGTGGCCCGACCGCCGGGGCCGGTGCCACCGGTACGGGGGTGTCAGGGACGGGAGCGCCGGGGACGGACGCGGGGGGCGGTGCGGCGGCGGGCGGGACCAGCCCGGAACCGTCGGCGAGCGGTGGCGCCTCGCACTCGCCGAGCGCGTCGAAGAAGCCGAGCCGTGGGCCGAGCGAGACCGCGGGGGCCACCGAGCAGGCGCAGCAGTCGCAGCCGCCCGCACCGGGACAGTCGCAGCCGCCGGCCCAGCAGTCCGGCCCGCCGCAGGGTGGCAGCGGCGGCGGCAGTGGTGGCGGCACCGGCGGCGGCAGCGGTGGCAACTCCGGGGGCACTCAGCCTGGCGGAGGCGCCAGCACGCCGCCCCCGCCGAAGCCGTCGACCACGTCGCCCTCGGCGACCGCGACCACCCAGCCGCCCGCCACGGGCCCCGCGACCGGGACGTCCAGTCCTCCGCCGCCGACGCCCTCGCCGTCCGCGAGCTGACCGGTCAGAACAGCTTGAGCTTGTCGTCGTCGATGCCGCGCAGCTCGTCGTAGTCCAGCACCACGCAGCCGATGCCCCGGTCGGTGGCCAGCACGCGGGCCTGGGGCTTGATCTCCTGGGCGGCGAAGATGCCCTTGACCGGGGCCAACAGTGGGTCCCGGTTGAGGAGTTCGAGGTAGCGGGTGAGCTGCTCGACGCCGTCGATCTCACCGCGGCGCTTGATCTCGACGGCCACCGTGGCACCGTCCGAGTCGCGGCAGAGGATGTCGACCGGGCCGATCGCGGTGGGGTACTCGCGGCGGATCAGGGACCAGCCGGCGCCGAGCACCTCCATCCGGTCCGCGAGCAGCTCCTGGAGGTGCGCCTCGACGCCGTCCTTGATCAGGCCCGGGTCCACCCCGAGTTCGTGGGAGGAGTCGTGCAGCACCTCCTCCAGCGTGATGATGAGCTTCTCGCCGGCCTTGTTCTCCACCGTCCAGACCCCGTCCGCCTCCTTGAGCGCGCACGGCGGGGACATCCAGTTGAGCGGCTTGTAGGCGCGGTCGTCGGCGTGGATGCTGACGCTGCCGTCGGCCTTGACCAGGATGAGCCTGGTGGCGGAGGGCAGATGGGCGGAGAGCCGACCGGCATAGTCGACTGAGCAGCGGGCAATTACGAGACGCACGGTCGACCACGCTAGCCCACCGGGGCCAGTTGATGCGATTCCACGACGACCGGGTGAAGAAACCGGGAACCCCGCGAACATGGAGGCTCGGCAATTCCGCTCACCTCCCGTCGCGGTCTGGCGCCCACGTCCTGGGGTCGCTACCGTACGTGACGGCACGCGTGCGGGATCGCTGTCAACGGGGACGGAGACTTCAGATGAACGATCCGACGGGATCCGGCCAATGTGGTGCACCGCCGCGTATTTCCGAAGCAATCCACAGGAATGACCGGCCCGTCCCGCCGTTGACTGCCACGCTGTTCCGAGCGCGGTCGGTGTCCGGGACGTCACGTCCCGTGGTGCCGCCGCCTTCGCGGGGTGTCAAAAACGCCCGTTCCACGGCGTTCCGGACACCACGCGCGATCCGCCCACCCTCACTGTGAGCTTGGACTACGCACGACCACCCGGGCGCCGCGCGGGTGGACCGCGAGAGGAGAATCCATGTCGCTCGACGTCTCACCGGCCCTGCTGGAAAAGGCCGAGCGGGGCGAGGTCGACGAGCGGGAATTCGTCGACTGCGTCCGCGTCTCGCTGCCGTACGCCTGGGACCTGATCAGCTCGCTGGTCGCCCAGGCGAAGGTCGACGGTACCGACTTCGCCGACAACCAGGTACCGCCGCCCAGCGAGCAGGCCCGCGGCCAGCTCCTGCGGGCCCTCGCCAGCGACGCCATCCGGGGGGCCCTGCAGCGGCACTTCGGGGTGCGGCTGGCCTTCCAGAACTGTCACCGGGTGGCGGTCTTCCTGCCGTCGGACGCCAACGAGGCACGGCACGCACGCTTCACCTCGGTCCGGGAGCAGCTGCTCAACCAGTCCGAGGAGCTGCGGGACTGCTGACCCGGCAGCACCGCCGATGCCGGGCCCTAGGTCCTGTCCGGCCGACCTTGCCGGGCCCGCGACGCCGGACATCCCGCCTGGACGCACGCCCGAATCGCCCAAGTACGCCCAGTACGAGGGCGATCCGGGCGCACGCCCAGCCGGGCGCCCAACGCCGCGGGCTGATCCGCCAAGATCGACCGGATAGGACCTAGCGGCCCGGAAGGTCGTCGGGCCGCCCCCGTCCCCCGGTGCGGGGGGAGGGGCGGCGGCCCGGACCGGGCCCGGCCGCTCCACCCCCGGGCTCACCCCAGCTGCGGCAGCACCTCGGAGCCGAGCCGGGCGATGTTGTGCAGGGTCGCCTCGCGGTCGCCGCTGCCCTCCGCGAGCAGCGCGAAGCGGCGGATGCCGGTCCGCTCGGCGGTGGCCAGCAGCCGGTCGGCGCACTGCCGCGGCGTGCCCACCGCGTGCAGGTCGCAGAGGAGTTCGGTGTACTCGCGCGGGTCGCGCATCTTGCGCTCCCGGCCGTCCACGGTGCGGTGGGCGCCGAGCCCGTACTCGAACCAGCCCGGCATGGCGTTCAGCAGGGTGGCGCGGGCCGCCGAGGTGCGGTCGTCGACCTGGGCCACCCCGGCCGCGACGTGCCGGCGGTTCACCCGGCGCAGCTGCTCCTCGCCGCGCCCGGCGGCCAGCCAGGCGCTGCGGTACAGCTCCAGCATGCGCAGCTTGTCGTCGTCGCCGGAGTGCATGCCGAGCAGCATCGGCAGGCCGCGTTCGGCGGCCAGCCGCACCCCGCTCGGAGAGGTGCACGCGACCACCATCGGCGGTCCGGCCACCGGCCGCCCGGACGGGTCGAGTTCCTCACCGAAGCCCTCGCCGAGGCCCTCGACGTCCTGGCGCTGGCGCGGGAAGCGCACCGGGCCGGACCGCTCGCCGAGACCGAGCCAGCTGCCCAGTCCGGACCGGCGCACCGGTTCGGTGGCGCGCGGCACCACCGCCACCTCGGGGAAGGCGAACTGCGGGCCGTCCGCGCCGACCCGGGAGCCGCGCAGCCAGCGCAGCAGCAGGTCCAGCCGCTCCGGGAAGCCGTTCTCGAAGGCGTCCACGCCGCCGCCGAACACGTCCAGGTCGATCCAGGGGCCGCCGCGGCCCACCCCGAGCGTGAAGCGCCCGTCCGAGGTGAGGTGCAGCAGCGCGGCCTGCTCGCCGAGCGCCACCGGGTGGGCGGTGGAGAGCACGCTGACCGCCGTGCCGACGCCGATCCGGCGGGTGCGGCCGAGCAGCAGCGCGGCCAGCGTGGCGGCGTTGGGGCAGACCCCGTACGGGACGAAGTGGTGCTCGGCCAGCCAGACGCTGTCCAGGCCCGCGCGTTCGGCCTCGACGGCGGCCCGGACGGTGCGGTCCAGCGCCTCGCGGTGGCTCTGCCCGGGGAACTGCGCGGACAGCAGGAACGCGCCGACCCGCACCGGCGCGGTGTCCGGCGGGAGCGCGCCCGCCCGCTGCGGAACGGGCAGCGGCTCGCCCGCCGCGGCCGTGACCGGGGCGGGCGAGGTCAGCACCGGCCCGGGGGCGGGCGGCCGGACTCCGACGGGCCGACGGGTCTCGGCGCGGGCGCTGGTCTTGGTCATGGTGGGGCCTCCTCGGGTGCGCGCAGGGTCTGCGGGCCCCGCCTGTTCCCCTTGTGGGTATCCGATGTCATGTGCCAATGGCACGCGGAAACCCGGATTTCGTCGAAGATCGGGTGGATCTCGGCAAAAACGCGGGAGCGTCGGACGATGCCGTGATAGTGGCCTGCCGGAGGGGCGGCCGGCCGTAGGCTGGAACGACCCGAAATCCCGGAAGAGAGGTAGTCCGACGTGTCGCCGCGCCGCAACCGGATCAAGAGCGCCGACCCGGGCGGGAGCGCCGAGCAGGCCTCCCCGCTCGGCGGATCGCTGCGCCGCACCGAGAGCCACCAGGGCGACGACTGGGTGGTCCAGACGGTCGCCGGGACGGCCGGGCGGCACTACCGGTGCCCGGGCTGCGACCAGGAGATCCCGCCCGGGATGGGCCACGTGGTGGCCTGGCCGATGTACGGCGCGGGCGTGGACGACCGGCGGCACTGGCACCGCGCCTGCTGGGGCGCGCGGGAGCGCCGGGCCTCCAACGTCCTGCGGGGCCGCGGCGCTCCGCGGTACTGAGCCGGTCAGGCGTCCCGGTTCTTGAGCACCAGCGCGCCGCCGAGCAGGGCGGCGAGCGTCCAGGCCAGGCAGATCACGAAGCCCTCCCACGGCCCGTACGGCTGGCCGTGCTGCTCGTACACCAGCAGCATCCGCGAGCCCGCGTAGTCCGGGAAGTAGTGGGCCAGGGTCTTGACCTTCGGCACCGCTGAGAGGATCGGCGAGAGCAGGAAGAAGAACGGGACCAGTACGCCCAGTGCCAGCGTCTGGCTGTGCAGCATCGTGGTGACGCCGGCCGAGAACAGGCAGAGCATCGTCAGGTACAGCGCGGCGCCGAACACCGCGCGCAGCACGTGCGGTTGGTCGAGGCTGGTGGAGTGCGAGCCGAGCAGCGCCTGGCCGGTGAAGAAGGTGACGAAGGCCGTCACCACCGAGACCGCCAGGGCCATCGCGCCGAGCACCACCGCCTTGCCGGTGAGCAGGGTGCCGCGCTGCGGGACGGCGGCCAGGGTGACCCGGATCATGCCGGTGCTGTACTCGTTGCCGATGGCCAGCACGCCGAACACGATGATGGCGAGCTCGCCGAGCATGATGCCGGAGAAGGCCGTGCCGGTGGCGTCGAAGACGGACTGGTCGCCCCGCCGGAACTCGCCGAAGTTGCTGTTGGTGAGCAGGGACAGCAGCGCGCCGATGCCGACGGTGACGACGAAGGTCAGCGCGAGCGTCCAGATCGTCGAGCGGACGCTGCGGATCTTCGTCCACTCGGAGCGCAGGATCGCCGGGAAGGACGTCATCTCAGTTCTCCTCCTGCCGGGCCGCCGCGGTCTGCGGGGCGCCGTCCGCTTTCCAGCCGGCGCCCCAGACGCCGGGTGCGCCGGCCGCGTCCCGGCCCGGGCCGTCGCCCGCGTGGTACTCCACCGAGTCGGCCGTCATCTGCATGAACGCCTCCTCCAACGAGGCCTGCTGCGGGCTGAGTTCGTGCAGGACGACGCCGTGGGCCGCGGCCAGGTCGCCGAGCCGGGCGAGATCGCCGTCGACCACTTCGTAGGAGCCGCCGGGCCCGGGTTCGGACCGGAGCCCGGCGCCGGACAGGGCGTCGAGCAGGCGCTCGGGGTGCGGGGTGCGCAGCCGGACGGCGGAGCGGGAGTTGCGCCGGATGAACTCCGGCATCGGCAGGTCGGCGAGCAGCCGGCCCTTGCCGATGACCACCAGGTGGTCGGCGGTGACGGCCATCTCGCTCATCAGGTGGGAGGAGACGAAGACGGTCCGGCCCTCGGTGGCGAGCCGCTTCATCAGGTTGCGGATCCAGAGGATGCCCTCCGGGTCCAGTCCGTTGACCGGCTCGTCGAACATGACGATCTCCGGGTCGCCGAGCAGTGCGGAGGCGATGCCCAGGCGCTGGCCCATGCCGAGCGAGAAGCCGCGGGCCCGCTTGCGGGCGACCGGGGTGAGGCCCACCAGGTTGAGCACCTCGTCCACCCGGCGGGTCGGGATGCGGTTGCTCTGGGCGAGCCAGAGCAGGTGGTCGCGGGCGGTGCGGCCGGGGTGGACGGCCTTGGCCTCCAGCAGCGCGCCGATGTACTTGAGCGGTTCGCTGAGCTGCCCGTAGCGCTTGCCGTCGATGGTGACCCGGCCGCTGGTGGGGCGGTCGAGGTCGAGGATCATGCGCATGGTGGTGGACTTGCCTGCGCCGTTGGGGCCGAGGAAGCCGGTGACCACGCCCTGGGGGACCTGGAAGCTGAGCCGGTCCACCGCGAGGGTCCTGCCGTAACGTTTTGTCAGGTCGTGCAACTCGATCATTCGCGCTCCCTTACTCCTGGTAAGGCTAGGACAAAGCGGATATCACGGCCCGCTGAGTGGGCCCGCCGGGCGTGCCGGAATACGGTGGGCCCATGACCCAGCCCCCCTCCGCAGTGTCGGTCCGCGAGAGCGGCACCGGAACACCCCTCGTGCTGCTGCACGCCTTTCCGTTGAACGCCTCGATGTGGTCCGCCCAACTGGACGCGCTGCCCGGTCTGACCGGCGACGAGGCCCGGGTGCTCGCCCCGGACCAGCGCGGCTTCGGCGGCACCGAGCTGGGGGCCGACGAACCCTCGCTGGACCTGGTCGCCGACGACCTCGCCCTGCTGCTGGACGCGGCCGGGATCGAGCGCGCGGTGGTCGGCGGGCTCTCCATGGGCGGTTACGTGGCGCTGGCCTTCGCCCGCCGCCACCCGGACCGGCTGGCCGGACTGCTGCTGGCCAGCACCCGCGCCACCGCCGACACCGACGCCGTCCGGGCCAACCGGGAGCGGATCGCGGCCGCCGTCACCGCCCGGGGCAGCGTCCAACTGCTGCTCGACGAGGAGGTCGCCGCCGGGCAGCTCGGGCCGGACTCGCTGCACCTGGTGGAGCGGGTGCGGTCGCTGGTCGCGGCCGCGTCGCCGGCCGCCGTCGCCTGGGCCCAGCGGGCCATGGCGGCCCGGCCGGACGCGCTGGACGTGCTGGCCGGGCTGCGGGTGCCCACCGCCGTCGTCGCGGGCGCGCAGGACGGCCTGGTGGCGCCGGAGGAGGCCGAACCGATGCTCCGGGCCCGGCCGGACGCCGAACTGACCGTCATTCCCGGGGCGGGCCATCTGAGCGCCCTGGAGGCACCGGAGGCGTTCAACACCGCCGTCCGCGACCTGCTGGCCCGGGTGACGGCGGGATGAGGGAGGAAGCGACCGGCTGGGACTTCTCGGCGCTGGAGGTGACCGGCCGGATGCCCGTGACCAACCGCGGCGAGGGCCTGGTCGAACTGACCCTGGAACCGCTCGGCGAGGACTACTGGCTGCGCCCCGGCGAGACCTTCATCGTCACCTCGTACGGCGACCACGGCTCCGGCCACCCGTTCGAGGTGCAGTACTGGCCGGACTCGGTGTCGGTCTGGTGCACCTCGTGGTTCGGCACCGTCTCCGACGACGAGGGCAACCAGCTCAGCAGCGGGCACCAGCGGCCCGACGGGGCCTACCCCAGGTGACGCCCGCTCACCCAGGTCACCCGAGATGATGACGGTGGAAAGACGGCAGGCCCTCACCCTGGTGGGTGAGGGCCTGCCTGCTGTTCCGCACGTGCCGTCCGTTCCGCACGTACCGCCGGGCGCCGGCGCCCGGCGGCGGCGTCAGCGCGACTGCTGGGCGGGCACGCCCATGGTGTCGTCGCCCGGCAGCGAGGCGGCGGCCACGGCCGCGCCGGTCAGCGTCGCCAGCATCTCGCGGACGTTGGTCAGCTGGGCGTTGATGCTGTCGCGGCGGTTGGTGAGCGCCGCCAGCTCGCGCTCGGACTCGCTGCGGATCCGGTCGGCCTTGGCGTTGGCGTCCGCCACGATGTCCTCGGACTGGCGCTGCGCCGTCTCGACGGTCTGGCGGGCGCGGCGCTCGGCGTCGGTGCGCAGCTTCTCGGCCTCCAGGCGCAGCTGCTCGGCCCGGTGCTCGATCTCGGCCAGGCGCTTCTCGGCCTTGGCCTGACGGGCGGCCAGGTCACGCTCGGACTGCTCGCGGCGCTTGGCCAGGTTGGTCTCGAACTCCAGCGCGGCCTGGGCGGCCTTGGTGCGGGTCTCCTCGAAGAGGGCGTCCGCCTCCTCGCGCTTGTTCTGGGCGTCCTTGTTGGCCTCGGCGCGCAGCTGGGCGCTGTCGCTCTTGGCCTTGTCGACGATCCGCAGACCCTCGTCCTCCGCCTTGGCCTTGCGGTCCTTGGCGTAGTTCTCGGCCTCGGTGCGGACCTGCTGGGCAGCGGCCTCGGCGAGCTCGCGGTGCTGCTCGGAGGCGCGGTGCGCCTCGTCGCGCAGGTCCTTGGCCTCCTCCTCGGCCAGTCGCAGGATCTTCTCGACCCGGGCGCCGAGACCGGCGTACGAGGGCTCCGCCTCGGTGACCGCCGCCTGCGCGGTCTGGGTCTCCAGGTGGAGTTCTTCGATGCGCTTCTCGAGCGCGCTGATCCGGGTCAGGGCACTGTCACGGTCGGCCACCAGCTTGGTGATCCGCTCGTCGACCTGGGCGCGCTCGTACCCACGGCGCACCAGGTCGAAGCCGTGAGGGGAGTGACTGTCGCTCATGGGGTTCTGGGCTTCCTGTCGTCAAACCGCTGAGGTGGTTGAGGGAATCCTGACACGGTACCGGAGTGTCGACGGCGAGATGCCGTCGTCCCGCGGACAATGTCCGCTCAATCGGGTGGTGCGTTCTTGGAACGATTGCCGCCCGACCGGGGGGAACCAATTCCGGCACCCGCCTTGGCACCCCCGTCCTTCTTGGTGCTGCTTCCCCCGTTGGTCTGGGCGACCGGTGCCGGTGCCTCGAACGCCTCCAGCGCGGACAGCACGTCCTGCACCCTGGAGATCTCGGTGTTGATGTCCTTGCGCCGCCGCACCAGTTCGTCCAGCTCGCGACGGCCCTCGTCGGTGACCCGCTTCGCCTCGGCCTGCGCTTCGGCGAGCAGCCGTTCGGCCTCCGCCTTCGCCAGTTCGACCTGCTCGTCCGCGCTGCGGTCGGCGTCCCGCAGCCGCTTCTCCGCCTCGGTGGCGGCGGTCTCCAGCCGCTCCTCGGCCTCGGCCTCGGCCGACTGGAGCTTGGCCTCGGCCTTGACGATCAGCGCCTCGGCGCGGCTGGTGGAGTCGGCGAGCTTGGTCTCCGCCTCCTTCAGCAGCCCCTCGGCCTTGCGGACGGCCGAGATCCGGACCTTGCTGGCCTCCGCGGACGCCTCCGAGGTGAGCTCGCCCGCGCGGTCCTCGGCGGCCGCGACCAGCGCCGCCGCCCGGTCCTCGGCCTCGGCGACGGTGGCCACCGCCTGCTCCTCGGCCTCGGTCAGCTGCTCCTGAGCGGCCGTCACCAGGGCGTCGACCCGCTCGCCGGCCGACTTCATGGCCGCCGCGTTCTCCTTGCGGGCGCGCTCGTGCAGCGCCTCCACCTCGGCGTCGGTGCGCTCGCGCAACTCCTCGGCGCGCTCGCGGATCGCGGTGGAGTCCCGGCGGGCCTCGGCGAGCAGCGTGTCGGCGTCGGACCGGCCCTTCTCCACCTCGGCCTGGCCGGCCGCCTCGCCGGCGGCGACCAGCCGGTCGGCCTCCTTGCGGGCGGCGGCGACCATCGCGTCCGCCTGCTCCTCGGCGGCGGCGGTGGTGGCCAGTGCGGTGGTCTGGGCGTCCTCGCCGAGCGACTCGGCGTCCGCGAAGGCCTTCTCCAGGACGGAGTTGGCCTGCTCGCGGGTGGCCTTGTCGAACTGCTCGGCGGCCTCCCGGGTCTCCGCGTCGTACGCGTCGGCGCGGCCGTGGGCGGCGGCGTCGTACTCGTCGGCGAGGGTCCGGGTGGCGAACGCGTACTCCTCGGCCTCGGCGCGCAGGGCGGCGGCCAGCTCCTCGGCGTCGGCGACCAGGCCGGCCGAGCGCTCGTCGGCGGCGGCCATCGTCCGGGCGGCCTGGGCCTCGGCGTCCGCGCGCAACTGCCCGGCGGCCTCCCGGGCCGCGTGCAGTACGGCGTCGGCCTCCGCCCGCAGGTGCTCGTCGTAGGCCTGGGCCTCGGCGCGCTGACGGCCCAACTCGGCCTCGTGGGCCTCGCGTTCGGCGGCCAGCTCGCGGTCGGTCAGGTCGCGCAGGGCGGTGGTCTCGGCGTCGGTACGGGCGCGCAGTTCGGCGGTCTCGTGGTCGGCGAGGGCCCGCTGCTCGGCGGTCTCGGCGTCGGCGAGTTCGCGCAGGGCGGTGGTCTCGGCGACGGCGAGGGCCCGCTGCTCGGCGGTCTCGCGCTCGGCCAGTTCGCGCAGTTCGGCGGCGGCCTGTTCGGCCCGGTCGCGGACCTCGGCGGCCTCCCGCTCGGCGGCGGCCTTCCGCTCGGCGATCTGCTCGGCGGCGGCCTCGTGCATGCCGGCCACCGACTGGCGGACCTCGGCGGCCTCCTCCTCGGCGGCCTCGACCAGGGCGGCGCCCTCGACACCGGCGGCGGCGACCAGCTCCTCGCCGTCGACCCGGGCCTGCTCCAGGACGGCGGTGGCCTCGGCCCGGATGCTGTCGGCGGTGGCGCGGGCCTCGGACAGCTCGCGGCCGGCCTCGGCGCGGACCGTCTCGGCCTGCTCGGCGGCGAACGCCAGCTCGGCGGCGGCCTTCTCCCGGACGGCCTTGGCGTCCCGGGCGGCCTCGGCCTGGCGCTGCTCGGCGGCGCTCCGGGCGCCCTCCAGCAGTTCCTCGGCTTCGGCGCGCTGGGCGGCGACGTGCTGTTCGGTCGCCTCGCGCTGTTCGGTGGTCTCGGCGGTGGTGCGTTCGGTGAGTTCGGTGGCGGCCTGTTCGGCCTTGGCCCGGACGTCGGCGGCGTACGCCTCGGCGGCGGTGCGCTGCTCGGTGGTCTCGCGCTCGGCGAGCTCGCGCAGTTCGGCGCTCTCCCGCTCGGCCAGCTCGCGCAGTTCGGTGGTCTCGCGTTCGGCGAGGGCGCGCAGTTCGGCGACGTGCTGTTCGGTCGCCTCGCGCTGTTCGGTGGTCTCGGCGGTGGTGCGTTCGGTGAGTTCGGTGGCGGCCTGTTCGGCCTTGGCCCGGACGTCGGCGGCGTACGCCTCGGCGGCGGTGCGCTGCTCGGTGGTCTCGCGCTCGGCGAGCTCGCGCAGTTCGGCGCTCTCCCGCTCGGCGAGGGCCCGCAGCTCGGTCGCCGTCTGTTCGGCCTGCTCGTGGGCGGCCTGGGCGGCGGCCAGCTGCTCGGCGGTCTCCTCGCGTTCGCGGTGCAGCCCGGCGGCGGCCTCCTCGTACTCGCGCCGGCTCTCCTCGCGCAGCGCGTTCGCGGCGGCCTCGGCCTCGCTGCGGGCACGGGCGGCCTCGGCGTCGGCCTCGGTGCGGACGCGCTCGGCGTCGGCCACCGCGGCGTCCCGGACGGCGTTCGCCTCGGCCCGGACCCGCTGGTCGAACTCGGTCGCGTCCCGGCGGAGTTCGGCGGTCTCGCGCTCGGCGGCGGCGCGGTTCTCGGCGGCTGCGGCCTTGGCGGCGGCGAGGGCGTCCTGGCCCTGCTGCTCGGCGGCGGTGGTGGTCTTCTCGGCCTCGGTGCGGGCCCGGGCGAGGGTCTGCTCGGCCCGGCCCTGGGTCTCGGCGGCCTGTTCCTGGGCCTGCGCGCGCAGCCGCTCGATCTCCCCGGCGGCGCCCGCGCGCAGCTCGTCGGCGTCGGCCTTGGCCCTGGTGAGCAGTTCCTCGGCGTTCTTCGCCGACTCCTCGATCTGCACGACGGCCTGGCGGCGGGCCTCGCCGCGCACCCGGTCGGCCTCGGCGGCGGCCTGGGCGCGCAGCTCCTCGGCCTCGGCCCGCAGGCGGGCCGCCTCGTCCTGCATCTGCTCGATCCGCTCGCGGATCGCGGCGGCGTCGTCGAGCGCGGCGTTCTGGGCCTGCTCGACGGCGGCCTGGGCCTGCTCGCGCAGGCGCTGCGCCTCGGCGGCGGCCTCGGTGCGGATCCGCTCGGCCTCGGTGGCGGCCTCGGTGCGGGCGGTCTCGGCGTCCTGGTCGGCCTGGCCGAGCACCTCCTCGGCGGTCTTGGCGGCCTTGGCGAGGTGGACGGTGGCTTCCTTGGCGCCGGCCGCCCGGCCCTCCTCCTCGGCCGCGTGGCGCAGCCGCTGGGCCTCGGCCTCGGCGTGGGCGCGGAGTTCGGCGACCTCCCGGTCGGCCTGGGCGCGCAGGTCGGCGATCGCGGCCTCGGCCTCGGCGCGCAGCTCGCCGGCCACCGATTCGGCGGTGGCCCGCAGCCGTTCGCTCTCCTCGGCGGCGGCGGCCTTGGCGGCCTCCGCCTCGGCCTGCTTGGTGGTGGCCTCGGCGCGGATCGCCTCGGCCTCCTTGGTGGCGTGGGCGACCATCCGGGCGACCTCGGCACGGGCGGTCTGCGAGCGCTGCTCGTTGGCGGCCTCGCCGTCGGCGGCCTTGCGTTCGGCGGCGGCCTCGGCGTCGGCCTGGAGCTGTTCGGCGGCCTGTTCGGCCTGGGCCCGCAGCTCGGCGGACTCGCGGCGGGTGCGTTCGGCCTCGGCGATCGCCTCGGCACGCAGCCGCTCTATCTCGGCCTGGGCGTGGGCGAGCTGCTGCTCGGCCCGGATCTGCTCGGCGGAGGCCTGCTCCTTGAGCCGGCCGATCTCGGCCTTCGCGACGGCGAGCTGCTGCTCGGCGGCGGCGTGCGCGGCGGCCAGCTGCTGCTGGGCCTCGCCGCGGGCGGCGTCCACGTCGGCGGCGGCCTGGGCGCCGGCCTGCTGGGCGTGCTCGGAGGCGGCGCGCAGCAGGCGCTCGGCGTCGCTCTGGGCCCGCTGGAGGGCGGCCTCGGCGGCGGCCTGGGCCTCGCCGCGGGCGGCGTCGACGTCGGCGGCGGTCTGGGCGCGGGCCTGGTCGGAGAGCGCGACGGCCTCCGCGCGGGCGGCGGCGACCATGCGCTCGGCCTCGGCGCGGGCGTCCTGGAGCAGGCGCTGGGCCTCCTGCTCGGAGCCGGTCCTGGTCTGCTCGGCCCAGCCGTTGACGTGCTGCTCGGCGGTGCGGCGCAGCTCGGTGAGCTCGTCCTCCAGCTGGCGGCGGCGGGCGGTGAGCTCGGCCTCCAGTCGGGCGGTGCGCTCGGCGGCCTCGGCCATGATCCGCTGGGTGGCGGCCTGGGAGTCGCGCAGCTGGCGCTCGGCGTCGGCGCGCAGCTGCTGGGCCTGCATCTCGGCAGTGCGGAGCATCTGCTCGGCCTGGCCGGAGACGGCGTCGAAGGCGCGCGGCTGGGCGAGCATGCGGCGGGACTCGTGCAGCTTGGCCCGGAGCACCTCCACCTGGTAGGCGAGGTCCTCGGCATGCTCGACTGCCTTGTCCCGCTCCTTTCGAGTCCGACCCATCTCGGCCTCGAACTGGGAGAGGTGATCGTCAACCTCGTAGCGGTCGTTGCCCCGCACTCCGCGGTCCCATCCATCTCCTGGTCGCGTCCTCGACCCGGCCGGTCCAGGGCACCCGTTGTCCGGGTACTGGTCCGACTGGCTCCTTGCATCCGCAGCCGGTGGACGGCCCGCCGGTCAATCCGGGGCCGCCCGCCGCGGTCGTCGGAGCCCTGGGCGTGGAAGCGCGGTGATGCCGCGTTCCCCCGTCCGGGTGGACTCCTGGGCGAACTCTTGCCTTGTGGAGAATGGTGACAGATCAGTGTTGCGACTGTTCAGCCGTGCCCGCGTTGTGGACTCCCCTGCGACGGGCCGGCCACCGCTGGGCGGACGGGCCTGTCATCGGCCGTGCCCGTCGCCTCCGTCCCCCGGAGCCTTCGCGCACCTGGGCATTGTAGTGGGAGCGCACCGCGGGGGAATGGCCGCGTGGTGGTTTTCCGGCTGTCGGACGAGGTTACTGACGGGTCATGACCGGCGATTCGGGGGTGCCGCCCGGTCGTGGGCGGCACCTGGCGGGGGTCAGTGGGCGTCGTGGACGCCCGGTTCGGCGGAGGTGACCAGCTCGGTCAGGACGCCGCCGCAGTCCTTGGGGTGCAGGAAGGTGATCCGCGAACCCATCGAGCCGATCCGGGGCTCGTCGTAGAGGACCCGCACGCCCTTGGCCCGGACGGCCTCGGCGTCGCCGTCCACGTCGGCGGTGCCGAAGGCGATGTGGTGCACGCCCTCGCCGTTCTTCTCCAGCCACTTGGCGACGGTCGAGTCGGGCCGGGTGGGCTCCAGCAGCTGGAGGTAGGAGGCGCCGCCGTCGCCGGTGTCGTTGATCTTGAGCATGGCCTCGCGGACGCCCTGCTCCTCGTTGACCTCGGTGTGGAACACCTCGAAGCCGTAGGTGGCGCGGTAGAACTCGACCGTCTTGTCGAGGTCGCGGCAGGCGATGCCGATGTGGTCGATACGGGTCAGCACGGCGACCTCCGGGGGCGGGTTGGGTACCTCGGGAACCAGGTGGCACCAGTGCAGCGCATCGCCGCTGACCGGCGCCAGCGCCGGACGTGCGAGTCTGCTCACACGCCGGGGGTCCACCCGGGCCGCACACCGGGGGCTCACCCGGGGCGGACGCCGGGGTTCACCCGGGCCGCGTTGACACGGTGTTGACTGGAAGGTGCCAGTGCGCTCGATCACACCGTCGCTCCGGTGACGGGCGGGTAACGGGTCAGTACATTGAGCGCATCCTCACCTGGCCACGACGTGCGAAGGGGCTCGTCCCATGACCAACACCACCTCTGTGATCGTTGCCGGTGCGCGGACCCCGATGGGTCGCCTGCTCGGTTCCCTCAAGGGCTTCTCCGGTGCCGACCTCGGCGGCTTCGCGATCAAGGCCGCGCTGGAGCGGGCCGGCATCACGGGTGAGCAGGTCCAGTACGTGATCATGGGCCAGGTGCTGCAGGCCGGCGCCGGCCAGATCCCGGCCCGCCAGGCCGCCGTCCGGGCCGGCATCCCGATGAGCGTCCCGGCGCTCACCATCAACAAGGTCTGCCTCTCCGGCCTGGACGCCATCGCGCTGGCCGACCAGCTGATCCGGGCCGGCGAGTTCGACGTCGTGGTGGCCGGCGGCCAGGAGTCGATGACCAACGCCCCGCACCTGCTGCCGAAGTCCCGCGAGGGCTACAAGTACGGCGCGATCGGGATGCTCGACTCGATGGCCCACGACGGCCTCACCGACGCCTACGAGAACATCCCGATGGGCGAGTCGACCGAGAAGCACAACACCCGGCTGGGCATCGCCCGCGAGGTGCAGGACGAGATCGCCGCGGCCTCCCACCAGCGGGCCGCCAAGGCGCAGGCCGACGGCGTCTTCGACGCCGAGATCACCCCGGTCGCGATCCCGCAGCGCAAGGGCGAGCCGGTGCTGTTCGGCCAGGACGAGGGCATCCGCGCGGACACCACCGTCGAGGGCCTGGCCAAGCTGCGTCCGGCGTTCGCCAAGGACGGCACGATCACGGCCGGCACCTCCTCGCAGATCTCGGACGGCGCCGCCGCGGTGGTCGTGATGAGCAAGGCCAAGGCCGAGGAGCTGGGTCTGAGCTGGATCGCCGAGATCGGCGCGCACGGCAACGTGGCGGGCCCGGACAACTCGCTGCAGTCGCAGCCGTCCAACGCGATCAAGCACGCGCTGGCCAAGGAGGGCCTGGAGGTCTCCGACCTCGACCTGATCGAGATCAACGAGGCGTTCGCGGCCGTCGCCCACCAGTCGACCAAGGACCTGGGCGTCTCCTCGGACATCGTCAACGTCAACGGCGGCGCGATCGCGCTCGGCCACCCGATCGGGATGTCCGGCGCCCGCGTGGTGCTGCACCTGGCGCTGGAGCTCCAGCGGCGCGGCGGCGGGGTCGGCGCGGCCGCGCTGTGCGGCGGCGGCGGCCAGGGCGACGCCCTGATCGTGCGCGTCCCCAAGGACGCCAGCCCGAAGGCCTGATCAGCTGACATGCCTTCGGGGCTGCGGACCGCCACGAGCGGCGCCGCAGCCCCGAAGGCATCCGCGCGAGGAGCTCCCGATGATCGATGTCGCCACGCTGGTCGAACAGGCCCGGGCGGGCCGGCCGCGGGCGGTCGCCCGGCTGATCACGCTGGTCGAGAACGCCGCCCCGCAACTGCGCGAGGCGATGGCCGCGCTCGCGCCGTACACCGGTCAGGCCTACACGGTGGGCCTGACCGGCTCGCCCGGGGTCGGCAAGTCCACCTCCACCTCGGCGCTGGTCTCCGCCTACCGGCGGCTCGGCAAGCGGGTCGGGGTGCTGGCCGTCGATCCGTCCTCGCCGTTCTCCGGCGGGGCGCTGCTCGGCGACCGGGTCCGGATGCAGGACCACGCCACCGACCCCGAGGTGTTCATCCGCTCGATGGCCACCCGCGGCCACCTCGGCGGGCTGTCCTGGACGGCGCCGCAGGCCCTGCGGGTGCTGGACGCGGCCGGCTGCGACGTGATCCTGGTCGAGACCGTCGGGGTGGGCCAGTCCGAGGTGGAGATCGCCGCCCAGGCCGACACCACCGTGGTGCTGCTCGCCCCCGGCATGGGCGACGGCATCCAGGCCGCCAAGGCCGGGATCCTGGAGATCGGCGACGTCTTCGTGGTCAACAAGGCCGACCGGGACGGCGCCGACGCCACCGCGCGCGAGCTCAACCACATGCTCGGCCTCGGCGAGGCCCGCGGGGCGGGGGACTGGCGCCCGCCGATCGTCAAGACCGTCGCCGCCCGCGGCGAGGGCGTCGACGAGCTGGTCGAGGCGCTGGAGAAGCACCGCGCATGGCTGGAGGAGCACGGCGAACTGGCGGCGCGCCGCCGCCGTCGGGCCTCCGACGAGATCGAGGCGATCGCGTTGGCCGAACTGCGCACCCGGATCGGCGACCTGCGCGGGGACCGCCACCTGGCCGGCCTGGCCGAGCGGGTGGTGGCGGGCGAACTGGACCCGTACGGCGCGGCCGACGAACTCGTGGCCGGCCTCACCCGGGGCTGAGGACGGCGCGGGGCCGGCCCCTGGCGGGGCCGGCCCCGGTGTGCTGGGGGGGCGGCGCGTCAGGCGCGGCCGCGGAGGCCGCGGAGGTGTTCGGCGACCGGGGCGAGGGCCTCGTACATGGCGTCGAGCTGCTCCTGGGTGAAGCGGTCGATGAAGTGGGCCCGGACGCTGCGCACGTGGTCGGGGGCGACCCGCTGCATGGTCTCCCAGCCGTGCTCGGTGAGGTGGGCGTAGAGGCCGCGGCGGTCGCCGGGACACTCCTGGCGCAGCACCAGGCCGGCGTTCTCCATCCGGGTGATCTGGTGCGAGAGCCGGCTCTTGGACTGGAGGGTGGCGGTGGCGAGGTCGGTCATCCGCATCCGGCGGTCGGGGGCCTCGGAGAGCACCACCAGGATCTCGTAGTCGTTGATCGCCAGGTTGTGCGGCTGGAGTTCACGGCTGAGCTGGTACTCCAGCAGTTTGGCGACCTCCAGATGGGCGCGCCACATCCGCTGCTCCCTGGCGGTCAGCCAGGGAGTCTCCTCCTCGGGCTGCGACGGAGGGGTGTCCGCAGTGTTGATCGTGTGCGTATCCATGGGCTCAGCATACCCTATTTAGTTCAATCTTGTACAAGTTTACAGGCCGAAACGTCGCCCCAGATCGCCCAGATTGCCGAGACCCGGCACGTTGAGGTTGCCCCCGCCGTGGCCCGACGCCGCCGGCTGCGACGGCACCCCGCCCACCGGCACGCCCGCCTCGGCGTCCACCTGGCCCACCGACCGCTCGGCCATCAGTTTCTCGCTGGACTGCAGCAGCACCTGGCCGGCGCCGATGAACTCGAACTGGTGCTCCTCGCCGGAGGCCCCGCCCAGCCCGGTCAGCCGTCGGATGCCGCCGATCAGCCCGTGCATGTAGTCGTGGTCGTAGTGGTGGCACGGCGCCGGGCAGTCCGCCCAGCCCACCAGCGCCTGCGGGTCCACCCGGATCGGCGGCTCGACGAAGTGCACCGGCCCGTTGGAGGCGGCGACGAACTTCCCGGTGCCGATCAGGGTCAGGAAGCCCGGGATGATCGACTGCTTGAGCCGCAGCGACGGGTCGAAGGCCAGCAGGTTGCCCGAGCGGACGGTCAGGTTGCCGTCGTCCAGGTCGTAGGAGTTGAGGTCGAAGGCCCGGTCGGCCAGCAGCAGCTTGCCGCGGCCCTGGGCGACCACCCAGTCCGCCGCGTGCATCGGCGAGTTGAAGTGCTGGCCGATCGCCCGGTCCAGCATGCCGGCGCCGACGCCCTTGAAGGTGATGTCGCCGTAGTAGGCGACCATCTTGCCCTTCTGGAGGAAGTACGAGCCGTTCAGGTCGACCGAGAAGGCGTACGGGTTGACGTTGTCGTTCACCGGCAGGCTGTACGCGTCGTGCACCACCGGGCCGGAGCCGCCGTGCGCGCTCGGCAGCGGGGCCTGCGGGCCGCCGAACTGCTCCTGGGCGTAGGCCTGTTGGGGCTGCTGCGGGGGAGGCGGTGGCGGGTACCCGCCCTGCTGGGGGTAACCCTGCGCGGGCGGCGGCGCGTAGCCCGGCGGGGGAGGGGCGGCGAAGCCGGGCTGGGTCGGCTGGTCGTACGGCGACTGCCCGTGCGGCGGCTGCGGCGGGTAGGACATCAGAGCTTCTCCTCGCTCGCCTGGACGTACACCGCGCCCTGTCCGGACAGCTCCAGCTGGAAGGCCTCGCCGGAGCCGCGGCCGATCATGTCGCGCCAGCCCAGCGCCGTGGACAGCTTGTTCTGCACCTGGCCGCGGTGCGCCACGTACGCCTGCGGGTCGACGTGCACCGGCCGGCCCGGGACGATCGGCAGCTCGAAGACGCCGCCGTGCGCCATCACCGCGACCGAGCCCTTGCCGTCCAGCTGGGTGGTGAACAGGCCCTGGCCGGTGACCTGGCCGCGGACCATGCCCATCACCCCGCCCTGCGAGCCCATGAACATGGTGGACTGGCGCAGCGTGCCCTCGAAGGCCAGCAGCCGGTCCGCCTCGACGTACAGGGTGTCGCCGGCCAGGTCGATCACGTGCACGTGGTGGCCGCCGTGGCCGAACATCACCCGGCCCTGGCCCTCGACGGTCATCAGCGGGGTGTCCTCGTTGGCCACCCGGCGGCCGATCATCGACATCACGCCGCCCTGCCCGCCGGTGATGTTCGGCGTGAAGCGGACGTCCCCGGTGTACGCGAGCATCGCGCCGCGCTGGCTGAACAGCCGCTGCCCGGGCAGCACCACGGCCTCGACCATCTTGCCGTTGATCTTCGTGAAGCCCATCAGACGTCGCCTCCGATGGTGACCTTCTCCGACGGCTGCACGTACACCAGGCCCTCTCCGGTGAACTCCACCTGGACGGCCTCGCCGCCGCCCTCGCCGATCACCGTGGTCCAGCCCGCGCCCGACTTCAGGCTGCGGTGCAGGCTGCCGGTGTGCGCCACGTAGGCGCCCGGGTCCACCCGCAGCGGCTGGCCCTGGCCGACCCGCAGGATGATCGCGGGCCCGTTCGAGGTGACGGCGGCCCAGCCGTGGCCCTCCACCTTGGTGGTGAAGAGGCCGTTGCCGGAGGACATGCCGTTGAGTCCGGTGAAGGTGGTGCCGGTGCGCAGCGAGCCCTCCGTGCAGAGCAGGTTGTCCGCCTCGACGAACAGCGTCTCGCCGTTCAGCCGGACCAGGTTGATCTCGGTGGCCTTGTCGGCGAAGTAGCAGGTGCCCTGGCCCTTCACCTCCATGACGGTCATCTGCTCGCCGGTGAGCCGGCGGGCGACCATGCCGCGCAGGCCGTCCCCGCCGCCGGTCAGCTTCTTGAAGCTCATCTGGCCGGTGTAGGCGACCATCGAGCCGTGTCTGGCCTTGACGGCCTCGCCGGCCAACTCGACCGCGAGTACCCGGGATCCCTGAAGTCTGAACTGTGCCACGGCCGCAATCTAGCGGGCGCGGCCGGTGCGGGGGGAGGGGCGGGGGCGGAACTGGTACCGGTCTGCGACAAACGCGCCGGTCACGCCCGCGCGTGCGCCCCCCGAGCGGCGTGCGGGACGGCGCCGGCCGCCTCCTCGACCTCCAGCAGCGAGGCCGAGTGGCGCTCCGCCTCGAAGGCCACCACGCCGCCGCGCAGCCCGAACAGCCGCTTGGACAGCATGATCCAGAGCACCGCGGCGATGTTCAGCACCAGCGTGCCGATCTTCACGGCGCTGACGTGCTCGCTCAGCTCGTAGCCCTCCAGCGGCAGGAAGGCGGCGGTGGCCACGACGGTGAGGTACTCGGCCCAGCGCCTGCCCAGCCAGAGGCCGACCGCCTCGATGATCTCGATCAGCGCGTAGGCCAGCAGCGCGCCCGCGACGATCAGCAGGGTGCTCTTCCTGTAGTCGAAGGTCTTGCGGATGGTGTCGACGATCGGGGAGTGTTCGAGGTCCCAGTGGAAGTGGTCGGTGACCGGCCGGAAGACCGACAGGTTCTCGTCGAAGACCCGGTGCACGGCGTCCTGGCTGTTGGAGAACTTCCAGACGGCCCAGGCCACGATGATGATCAGCAGGCCGCGCAGCACCCGCTCGACGGCGAGGAAGCGCAGGATGAAGAGGTCCCGCAGCGCCTTGCCGCGCGGCACCAGCGGGGCGTCCTGCGCCGGGCCGGAGCCGTGCGGGGCGCCGAGCGCGAAGTCGCCGCAGCGCAGGCAGCGCCAGGCGTCGCCGAGGGCGGTGGCGGCGTGCAGCCGGGCGGCCAGCTCGGGCTCGGTCGGCGCGTAGGTGGTGTGGCCGCGCTTGGCGCAGGTCCTTCGGTCCCAGTCCCGCTTGAACATGTGGTCGCTACCCCCGGTCGTCCGATGTCTACGGCGCCCGGTGCGTCGGGCGCGGGCAGCAGGATAGGGGCAGCGGGTGACGGGCCGGCGCGACGAGCCGGGTTCTGGCGCACAGCTGTGACACGGACACGACGGCCGTGGCGCCGGGGCGGGACACGGTGGTTGTGACGTCGGGCACGGTGACCACCCCGGCCGGGGCTTCGGACAGGTGCTCGGTGATAATGGCCGGAAGACTTGTGAGTCGCTTCACAAGCAGGTACGCCTCCGACCCCCGTATTGAGGTACCCATCGTGAACAGCAGCGCCGTCCACCGCCTGCGCCTGGTCTCCGGCCCCGAAGGGGTCTCGTTCATCCTGCTGCTGATCTGCTCCGTGCTGAAGCGGACCACGTCCTTCGACGGCGTCCCGGTGATGGGCATGGTCCACGGGATCCTGTTCATCCTGTACGTCGTCTTCTGGATCCAGGCCTGGCAGGCGCAGAAGTGGGACGCCAAGCGCGGCGTGCTGCTGTTCGTCCTCTCGGTGCTGCCCACCGGCGGCTTCTTCGCCGAGCGGATGCTCGCCAAGGAGGAGCGCGGCGAGCTGAAGCCGGCCACCGCGTAGGGACGCGCGCCCGCCACGCGACGGTCGACAGGCTGCCGCGGCCTCCTCTCCCAAAGGGCCGCGGCAGCCTGTCGCCGTTTCTTACCGGGGGTGGCTGGGGGGTGCTGGGGCGCGCACTAGTTGACGTTGACGCCGCTCCACGCGGCCGCCACGGTCTTGTACTCGGTGCTGGTGGCGCCGTACAGGTCGGTCGCGGCCTTCAGGGTCGCCGTGCGGGCGGCCTTGTAGTTGGTGGTGGAGGTCATGTAGACGGTCAGCGCGCGGTACCAGATCGCGGCCGCCTTGGTCCGGCCGATGCCGGTGACCGTCGAGCCGTTGGAGGTCGGGCTGTTGTAGCTGACCCCGTTGACCACCTTGGCGCCGCTGCCCTCGGACAGCAGGTAGAAGAAGTGGTTGGCGATGCCCGAGGAGTAGTGGACGTCGAGGTTGCCGACGCCCGAGTACCAGGAGTCCGCGGAGCTGCCGTCCTTGGAGGGCTTGTCCATGTAGCGCAGCGGCTTGCCGTTGCCGAAGATGTTGAGCTTCTCGCCGATCAGGTAGTCCGGCGGGTCCGCGGGCAGGTTGGCCGACCACTCGACCATGGTGCCGAAGATGTCGGAGGTGGCCTCGTTGAGGCCGCCGGACTCGCCGGAGTAGTTGAGGTTCGCCGTGGCGGAGGTGACGCCGTGGGTCATCTCGTGGCCGGAGACGTCGATCGCGGTCAGCGGGTTGGTGTTGCCGGAGCCGTCCCCGTACGTCATGCAGAAGCAGGAGTCGTCCCAGAACGCGTTGACGTAGTTGGAGCCGTAGTGGACGCGGCTGGCGGCGCCGACGCCGTTGTTCTTGATGCCGTTGCGGCCGAAGGTGTTCTTGTAGTAGTCCCAGGTGGCCGCGGCGCCGTACTGGGCGTCCACGGCGGCGGACTCGCGGTTGGAGGCCAGGCCGTTGCCCCAGGAGTTGCTGGTCTTGGCGAACAGCGTGCCGTTGCCCGAGGTGGCGCCCTTGAGGTCGGTGGTGGACTGGCCGCCGCGCGTGGCGTCCTTCAGCTGGTACGAGGTGCCGCTCTGGGTGGTGGTCAGCGTGACGGTGCCGACGTTGACGCCCTTGCCGGTGCCGGAGGCGGTCTGCACCTGCTCGCGGGTGGACAGCACCTCGCCGGTGGCGGCGTCGGTGACGACCTGCTGGCTGCTCGGGGTGCCGTCGGCCCGCTCGCCGCGGACCACCGTGCGGTGGGCCAGCCGCGGCGCGCCGTCGGCCGCCCACACCACCAGCTCGGCCGCGCCCGCGCCGTCGACCCGGCTGAGCGCCGCCTCGTCCTCGTCGGCGGCCGTCCCGACGGTCGCCCGCACCGCGGCGGTGGCCCGCTCGGCCGCCTGCCCGGCGGCGAGGCCCGGGGCCAGGCTCGGCAGCGACAGGCTGCCGTCGAAGGCCCGGTCGACCGAGTCCACCGAGCCGTCGGCGCGCTGGTGGACGACCAGGTCGCCGCCGAGCACCGGCAGGCCGGCGTAGGTCCGCTCGTAGCGCAGGTGGCGTTCGCCGTTGGCGTCCGCGACGACGTCCTTGACCACCAGCCGCTCCTGGCCGCCGAGGGCCAGGGCCTGGGCGACCGGGCTGCTCTGCCCGGCGGCCACCGCGAGCAGCGCGGCGCGCTGCTGCTCCGGCGACGGGGCGGCGGCCTGGGCGGCGGGGACGATGGCGATCTGGATCACGCCGGCGAGCAGGGCGGTGGCGGAGAGTATGGCGCCGGCTGTCAGCTTTCGCTTCACGTGCGGGGGTTCCTTCCACGAAACCGCGTGTGCGCGCGGTTGCGCCGCGTACCGGGGCGCCGGGGTTGGCGCCGTGGGGCGGTAGGGCGCGGACGTGCTGCTCCCGTGCGGTACCTGACGATCCGTCGACGGGTGGGGGTGACGGGCGTCGGACGGGGCTTGGGCAGAAGCATGACAATCGATGGCAGGAAATGACAGACCACGGACAGGGATTGGCCGGGATCCGCCAGTGTCGGTGCGGATGGTTCGGCTGCCGCCCAGTGCCCGCTACGGGCGGTTCGTCCGGCTGGCGGGACTTCGCCACCCCGGGAGCGGAGCGGAGCGGGCACGCGCGGGGGAGGGCGGGCGTGCAGGGGCGGGCGTGCGAGGGGGTGCGCGGACGCCCGGGGCCGCCCTCCACGGGGGCCCCGGACGTCCTGTCGCCGTGCGCCGTGCGCCGTGCGTCAGTTGACGTTGACGCCGCTCCACGCGGCCGCGACCGCCTTGTACTCGGCGCTGGTGGCGCCGTACAGGTCGGAGGCGGCCTTCAGGGTGCCGGTGCGGGCACTCGCGTAGTTGGTGGTGGAGGTGAAGTAGACGGTCAGCGCGCGGTACCAGATCTGCGCGGCCTTGTCCCGGCCGATGCCGGTGACGGCCGAGCCGTTGGAGGTCGGGCTGTTGTAGCTGAAGCCGTTGATGCTCTTCGCGCCGCTGCCCTCGGACAGCAGGTAGAAGAAGTGGTTGGCGATGCCCGAGGAGTAGTGGACGTCGAGGTTGCCGACGCCCGAGTACCAGGAGTCCGCCGAGGCGCCGTCCTTGCTGGGCTTGTCCATGTAGCGCAGCGGGGTGCCGTCGCCGTTCAGGTTGATCAACTCGCCGATCCAGTAGTTCGGCGGGTTGGAGGGCAGGTTGGCGTAGAACTCGACCATCGTGCCGAAGATGTCGGAGGTGGCCTCGTTGAGGCCGCCGGACTCGCCGGAGTAGTTGAGGTTCGCCGTGGCGGAGGTGACGCCGTGGCTCATCTCGTGGCCGGCCACGTCGATCTCGGTGAGCGGGTGGGTGTTGCCGCTGCCGTCGCCGTAGGACATGCAGAAGCAGGCGTCGCTCCAGAACGCGTTCACGTAGTTGGAGCCGTAGTGCACCCGGCTGGTCGCGCCGACACCGTTGTTCTTGATGCCGTTGCGGCCGAAGGTGTTCTTGTAGAAGTCCCAGGTGGCCGCGGCGCCGTACTGGGCGTCCACGGCGGCGGACTCGCTGTTGGAGGCCAGGCCGTTGCCGAAGGCGTTGGTCGAGTTGGCGACCAGCGTGCCGGTGCCGGAGGTCTTGTTCTTCAGGTTGACGGTCGACTGGCCGCCGCGCGTGGCGTCCTTCAGCTGGTACGAGGTGCCGCTCTGGGTGGTGGTCAGCGGGACGTTGCCGACGAAGACGCCCTTGCCGGTGCCGGAGGCGGTCTGCACCTGCTCGTGGGTGGACAGCACCTGGCCGGTGGCGGCGTCGGTGACCAGCAGCTGGCTGCTGGGGGTGCCGTCGGCGCGCACGCCCTCGACGGTGGTCCGGTACGCCAGGCGCGGGTTGCCGTCGCTCGCCCAGACCACCAGCTCGGCCTTGCCGGTCTGGTGCACGGCCGCCAGCGGGGACTCGTCCTTGTCCGCGGCGACGCCGACGGTGGCCTGGACGGCGCCGGTGGCCTGCGCGGCGGCCTTGTCGGCCGGGATCTGCGGGGCCAGGCTCGGCAGGCTCAGCTGCGCGGAGACCGCCTTGTCGACCGACTCCACCGCGCCGCGGGCGCTCTGGTGGACGACCAGGTCGCCGCCGAGCACCGGCAGGCCGGCGTAGGTGCGCTCGAAGCGCAGGTGCCGGGTGCCGTCCTGGTCCACCACGGCGTCCTTCGCCACCAGTTGCTCCTGGCCGCCGAGGGCGAGGGCCTTCGCCAGCGGGCCGGACTGGCCGCCCGCCAGGGCGAGCGCCGCCGCGTGCTGCTCGGCGGCCTGCGCCTGCGCCGCGGGGATCGGGCTGGCCTGGGCGGCGGTGCTCACCTGGACGACGCCGGTGAGCAGGGCGGTGGCGGAGAGTACGGCGACTGCTGCGAGCTTTCGCTTCACGGACGAGTCCTTCCGGGTAACCGCGTGTGGGCGGTCGCGCCGCGTCCCGGGGGCCGGGGTCGGCACCTGAGGGGCGGGACGGGCGCTGACGTGCGGACCCCGTGCGGTCGAGCGGCGGGCCACCGGTGGGTGGGGGTGGTGGCTACCGGACGGGGTTGGCGGAAAGCATGACAATCGAGCAAATCAAATGACAGGTCTTGCTCATGAATTGGCCAAGTCCCGCCAGCCGGAGGGATTGTGAACGGGCGGACAAAAGGTGTGAATCACCCGGCCTTTCAGCGGGTTACCATCCGAACCGAGGCCTGATAGTGCGGCTGCGGACCGATCGGCCGTCAACTCCGCCGCGCCCCGGTCCCGTTGCCCCGCATTCACACCGGCGCAATGTCCTGGTATGGACCTGGCCGCCCTTTTGGCGGGTTCCCGCCACGCGTCGCGCTTGTCCACCATCAGGACGGCTGGTAGCGCCCGCCCCCTCCGCCGGTACGGTAAGGAGGTGCCCAAGCCCCTAGCCCTCGACTTCGACCCGATCGCCCGCGCCGACGAGCTCTGGACCCGCCGCTGGGGCGGGGTCCCCTCGATGGCGGCGATCACCTCGATCATGCGAGCCCACCAGATCCTGCTCTCCCGGGTAGACGCGGTGCTCAAGCCGTACGGGCTGACCTTCGCCCGGTACGAGGCGCTGGTGCTGCTGACCTTCAGTCGGACCGGCGAGCTCTCGCTGTCCAAGATCGGCGAGCGGCTCATGGTCCACCCGACCAGCGTCACCAACACCGTCGACCGGCTGGAGCGGGCGGGCCTGGTCGCCCGCCGCCCCAACCCGCTGGACGGCCGCGGCGTGCTCGCCGCGATCACCGGCCGCGGCCGCGAGACGGTCGAGGAGGCCACCCGGGAACTCATGGCGATGGAGTTCGGGCTGGAGGAGTACGACACCGAGCAGTGTCGGCAGGTGTTCGAACTGCTCAGGCCGCTGCGGATCGCCGCCGGCGACTTCACCGACGACCGCGGCGAGGGGGCTGCGCGGGAGCGGCCGTGAGGACGGTTACCCTCGTGGGAGCGGTGCGCGGATCCGGGCGTACCGGTCGATCCCTGCCGAACGAGGCGATGAAGAGTATGAAGGCGACCCCCCTGCTGGGCTGGTACCGGGCCCTGGCCATTGCGACCGGTGTGGCCCTGCTGGTGTTCTGCGGCTTCATGGTCGCGAAGTACGGCTTCGACGCGGCCGAGGACCTGACCACGTACGTCGCGATGCTGCACGGCTACCTGTACATCGGGTACTTCGTGGTGACCTTCCTGCTCGGGCAGAAGCTGAAGTGGCCGCTCGGCCGGATGATCCTGACCCTGGCCGCCGGCTGCATCCCGTTCGCGTCCTTCGTCTTCGAGCGCAAGGTGGTCCGCGAGGCCGCCGAGCGGCTCCCGACCGGCACGGACGCCCGCCAGCCCGCCGGCGTCTGATCCGACGCCCCGGCGAGTGCCCCTTCCCCCGCGGGGGAAGGGGCACCGCGCGTTTCCGGGCCCCGGGAGGGCGGCCCGCGGCGTTTCGACCCGGGCATCCATCGACAGCTGCTAGGACGTCCGAGTAAATTAGTAGGACGTCCTAATAGCTGTGCCGCCCCGGTGCCGTGGCGGCCGTACGGAGCGGAGTTCGGGGTCATGGACGCCGAGGAGATCGAGCGCGGACGGCAGCGCTGGCAGCAGCGGTACGACAGCGCCCGCAAGCGGGACGCGGACTTCACCACCCTGTCCGGCGACGAGGTCGAGCCGGCGTACGGTCCCGCCCCCGGGCAGGCCGTCGAGGGCTTCGAGCGGATCGGCTGGCCGGGCGAGTACCCCTTCACCCGCGGGCTGCACCCCACCGGCTACCGGGGCCGCACCTGGACCATCCGCCAGTTCGCCGGCTTCGGCAACGCGCAGCAGACCAACGAGCGCTACCGGATGATCCTGGAGGCGGGCGGCGGGGGCCTCTCGGTCGCCTTCGACATGCCCACCCTGATGGGCTACGACTCCGACGACGCCAAGTCGCTCGGTGAGGTGGGCCACTGCGGCGTCGCCATCGACTCGGCCGCCGACATGGAGGTGCTGTTCAACGGCATCCCGCTCGGCGAGGTCACCACCTCGATGACGATCAGCGGCCCGGCCGTCCCGATCTTCTGCATGTACCTGGTCGCCGCCGAGCGCCAGGGCGTCGACCCGGCGGTGCTCAACGGCACCCTGCAGACGGACATCTTCAAGGAGTACATCGCCCAGAAGGAGTGGCTCTTCGCCCCCGAGCCGCACCTGCGGCTGATCGGCGACCTGATGGCGTACTGCGCCCAGGGCATTCCCGCGTACAAGCCGCTGTCCGTCTCCGGCTACCACATCCGCGAGGCCGGGGCGACGGCCGCGCAGGAGCTCGCGTACACCCTCGCCGACGGCTTCGCCTACGTCGAGCTGGGCCTGTCCCGGGGCCTGGACGTGGACGTCTTCGCGCCCGGCCTGTCCTTCTTCTTCGACGCGCACCTGGACTTCTTCGAGGAGATCGCCAAGTTCCGCGCCGCGCGCCGGATCTGGGCCCGCTGGATGCGCGACCGCTTCGGCGCCAAGACCGACAAGGCGCAGTGGCTGCGCTTCCACACCCAGACCGCCGGCGTCTCGCTGACCGCGCAGCAGCCGTACAACAACGTGGTCCGCACCGCCGTGGAGGCGCTGTCCGCGGTGCTCGGCGGCACCAACTCGCTGCACACCAACGCCCTGGACGAGACCCTGGCGCTGCCGTCCGAGCAGGCCGCCGAGATCGCCCTGCGCACCCAGCAGGTGCTGATGGAGGAGACCGGCGTCGCCAACGTGGCCGACCCGCTGGGCGGTTCCTGGTACGTCGAGGCGCTCACCGACCGGATCGAGCAGCAGGCCGAGGCGATCTTCCAGCAGATCTTGAACAAGAGCCGTCTCGACAAGGGCCGCGAGGACCACGGGATCGGCCCGATCACCTCCGGCATCCTGCGCGGGATCGAGGAGGGCTGGTTCACCGGCGAGATCGCCGAGGCGGCCTTCCAGTACCAGCAGTCGGTGGAGAAGGGGGACAAGCGCGTGGTCGGCGTCAACTGCCACCCGCGCAGCGTCACCCCCGAACTGGAGATCCTGCGGGTCAGCCACGAGGTCGAACGCGAGCAGGTGCGGGTGCTGCGCGAGCGCAAGGAGGCCCGGGACGAGGCGGCGGTGCGGGCCGGGCTGGACGCCATGCTGGCGGCCGCGCGCTCGGGCGAGTCGATGATCCCGCCGATGCTGGACGCGGTGCGCGCCGAGGCGACCCTGGGCGAGATCTGCAACGCGCTGCGCGAGGAGTGGGGGACGTACCGGGAGAACGCGTCCTTCTAGGACGTGCCGGTGGGCCGCCCCCTACGGAGCTTCTCCGTGCGGGGCGGCTTCGCCGTGCGTTCGGCCGGACAGGGCCTAGTCGGCCAGCAGGCTGGGGAAGGGGCCGAGCAGCAGGTTGGTGAAGCGGCGGGTCCAGTCGGCGGTGATCGGCTCGCCGCTGACCAGGACGCGGTGCTCTACCGTCCCGGCGATGGTGTCGAAGATGATGTCGATCTCCTCGTCGGCCGTCCGCGGGTCGGCGTCCGGGGCGAGTTCGCCGCGCGCCTGGGCGGCCGCCCGGCCCTGCCGGACCAGGCGCTTCTGCGGGTCGACGATGGCCTCCCGGATGCGGCGGTGCAGGTGCGGGTCACGGGTGCCCTCGGCGAACAGCGCGAGCAGCGCGGCCTGGGTCTCGGGGCGGGCCAGCAGGTCGGCGAACTGGGCGACCACCGCCTCGATGTCGGCCCGCAGGCTGCCGAGGTCGGGCATCACCAGGTCGTCGAAGAGGCTGGCGACGGCGTCCACCACGAGTTCGTTCTTGGACGGCCAGCGGCGATAGAGGGTGGTCTTGGCGACCTTGGCGCGGGTCGCGACGTGGCCCATGGTCAGCCCGCCCCAGCCGAGTTCGGCGAGGGCCTCGCGGGTGGCGTCGAGGATGGCGCGGTCGGCGGCGGCACTGCGCGGGCGCCCCTTGGCCCTGGTCGTGGCACCCGCCGAGGGGGCGGGGCCGTCCGCGGTCTCCGGGCCCGTGACGTCCGGGTTCGCGGGGGGCTGGGGGGCCGGCAACCGGGCCTCCTTGCGCTCTACTGGTGAGTAACATGGGTGGGGCTGGTAACGGTAGCGGCTGTTCGCCCGTTCGGGCAGCCGGGCCGCCCCGGAAAGTGGGGCAGGTCACGTCGCGGAACCGCCGATGGGGCTTGCGGCCGGGACCCCGGCTCCAGTTACGCTACGACTCGTAGCGAAAGCAGTGACAACCAGGCACCGCACCCGTGGGACGGGGCGGCGCGGGCGCGGGTGGGGATCCGCGCCGAATGGTTCAGGCTACCGGGGGAGGGCCACCGCGCCCGGGAATCCGCGCCGCGCGGCCCGTGCGGGGCGACTTTCCTGAGGTTGGTTGCCCGCAGGCGGCGCGGACGGGGGAGGATGGTGCCATGCAGCCACGGAATTCGCGTCTCAACAGCTCCGCCCTGCGCGGTGCGGTCGACCTCGCCGCAGTGAAGGCAGCCGGCGAGGCTGCCCAGAAGGCCGAGCAGGCCCGGGTCGAGCGGGCCCGCCAGGCGGCCGCCGACGAAGCGGCCGGGGTCGCCCCCGCGCAGTCCGCCTACGCGCTCGTCATCGACGTCACCGAGGACACCTTCGAGGCCGAGGTCGTCCAGCGCTCCACCGAAGTGCCGGTCGTCATCGACTTCTGGGCCGAGTGGTGCGGCCCCTGCAAGCAGCTCAGCCCGATCCTGGAGGGCCTGGCCGAGGAGTACGCCGGCCGGTTCGTGCTCGCCAAGATCGACGTGGACGCCAACCCGCTGATCTCCCAGCAGTTCGGCATCCAGGGCATCCCGGCCGTGATGGCCGTGGTGGCCGGCCAGTTGGTACCGCTGTTCCAGGGCGCCGAGAGCGCGGCCAACGTCCGCAAGGTGCTGGACCAGCTGATCCTGGTCGCCGAGCAGCGCTTCGGCGTGGTCGGCGGCGCCGGGGCCCCGGGCGAGGCGTCGGACGCCGCCCCGCAGCGGCCGGAGGACCCGGCCCTGGCCGCCGCGCACGACGCGCTGGACAGCGGCGACCTGGGCGGCGCCGTCCAGGCCTACCGGAACGTGCTGGCCGACCAGCCGGGCAACACCGAGGCCAGGCTGGGCCTCGCCCAGGCCGAACTGCTGCAGCGGATCGAGAGCGTGGACCCGCAGGCCGTCCGCGCCGCGGCCGCGGCCGACCCGAAGGACGTCGAGGCCCAGCTGCGGGCGGCCGACCTGGACCTGGTGGGCGGTCACGTCGAGGACGCCTTCGGCCGGCTGGTGGACACCGTCGGCCGGACCGCCGGTGAGGACCGGGACGCCGCCCGGCTGCGCCTGCTGGAGCTGTTCGAGGTGATCGGCCCGGACGACCCGCGGGTCACCGCGGCCCGCACCGCGCTGGCGCGCGTGCTGTTCTGACGCCGCCTCCGGTTCGGGCCCGGTCGGTCCCGGGCGGGTCCTGGCACGGCGGATGACCTGCGGTGTCGCCGGGTGATTTGGCGACAATCCGGTCAACCGGACAGAGGTTTACCAAATCTTGACAACACCCGTGGACAGTCACACCTGGTGACTGTCCACGGGTGTTTCGTTCGTGTTTCCGGCGGATTTCTTCGTCACGTTTCCTTCAAGACGTCACACACGGTGCATGTCGCGTCGATTTCATGATCAACGCTGTCGGGTGTTGCATTACCCGTCAGTAAGGAACCTCTTGTGCTTCGCCCGGGATTCGAGCACGATCGGCGACGCCCGGTCCCTGACTCCACACCCTCCGATCCGGTCGGCCACGTGGAGCACGGGATCCCCACCGGGTGATCCGTCGGCCCCGGTCGGCGGTAGGGAGGGCAGGGGGGTATCCGCGGTCCCACGGCGGTTCCTGTCCTTCGACCGGCCGCGCGGCCCTGCGCGGTCGCTGGTTGTCGCTCGGGGGTGATCGCCGATGTCGTCGGTCCTGCCCGCCGCCCCGCAAGGGCGGCCGGTGGAGGGACGGGAGTGCCGCTGTGTGCCGGCCGCTCCCGCGTCCGACGACGCCCAAGGCGCTCTCCGCTACCGAGGACGTAGCTCTCTCCCATCCCAGTCCCCCACCGGCGCGGGCGCGCCGCCGGGGAGCCGGAGATGTACGTCCTAGAAGGAGGACTCGCATGTCCCAGACCTACGGCAAGACCCGCTGGAAGCGCTTCGCCCTGGTGATGGTGCCGAGCATCGCGGCCACCGCGATGGTCGGCGCCGCCATGGCCAACAACGCGCTGGCGGCTTCGTTCAGCGTCTCCGGCCAGAGCTTCAAGGTCACCACGCCGGAGCTGCACGGCAAGAACTTCGCCCAGTTCGGCTCGATCGACGCCGAGGTGAACGGCACTCCGCACCCGGTCGCGGTCTCGGCCTTCGACGAGGCGACCATCAAGGGCCTCTGCCAGTCGGTGGTGACCGACCCCAACGTCATCCCCGGCCTGCCGTGGAAGCTGCCCAAGATCGTCCTTCGCCTGGAGGCGGGCAACAGCGACGACGTCAAGAAGCAGGTCTACGCCAAGAACCTGCTGATCGACCTCGACCAGCTGAACGCGGACGCCGAGTTCACCAACATCAACATCGGCCAGGACGCCTCGACCCTCAAGGGCGAGGCCACCCAGGGCTGGAAGTCCAAGCTCGGCGGCCTGCCGTCCGGCGCGACCGGCTTCGCCCAGGCCGCCGACAAGGCCGACCTGTACAACGTGCAGCAGACCGCCTGGGCCACCTCGGCCGGCACCTTCAAGCTCCCCGGCCTGAAGCTCGCGCTGCACACCGACGGCACCGGCGAGTGCTACTAGGCCGTTGACGGGCGGCGGACCGGGCCCGGTCCGCCGCCCCGACGGCACCTGTGGGACCGGTGGTGGCGCGTGCGCCGTCGCCGGATCCCGTGTCTCGTCCATCCCTCGTTCACACCATCGAGGAGCTGCACCGTGTCCAGCGCCCTTGCCTCATTCCGGCCCGCCGAGCACGAGAACCCCGTCCAGTGGCTGCGCCGGGTGTTCCGTACCTTCCGTCGGACGCGGCCGTACTACGGCGGCCTGCTGGCCATGATCGCCGGCGTCCCGATCATGTACTTCCCGTACGCCAAGCTCTCGTTGGGCGGCATGACGGTGGCCATGGCCACCACGGCGGGCGCCGGATCGCTGATCATCGGCGTGCTGCTGATCGTGCTCGGGCTGACCGCGTGGTTCCAGCCGACCGTGCGGGTCTTCGCGGGAGTCGCCACCACGCTGCTGACGCTGGTCTCGATCCCGGTCTCCAACCTGGCCGGGTTCGGCCTGGCGCTGCTGCCGGGGCTGATCGGCGGCGGCCTGATGGCGTCCTGGGCGCCACTGCCGGAGCCGAAGGCGGCCAAGACCGCCGTCGCCGCGAGCGTCGCCGCCGAGGCCCCTGCTCCTGAGGCCGCCGCACTTGGGACACCGGCCTCCGAGGCCGCCGTCGGCGAGAGCGCGGCCGTCGTCGAGAGCGTCGCCACCGAGCCCGCGGCGGCCGGAGCGCCCACCGCGAAGCTGCCCGCACAGGCCGCGTCGAACGAGCAGGCCGCCGCCGTGGACCCGAAGGAGGCGCGGTGAGCGCGTCGGAGGACCAACCGCAGCGCGCCGGTCGACACGCGGCGCCGCGCACGCCCGTCCGGGTCCGGCTGAGAGGCCGCGCGTTGGCGATGGCCGCGGTGCCGACGGCGCTGCTGATGGCCGCCGCGTACACCCCCAACCCGGCCGTCGCCGAGTCGACGGCGGGCAAGCCCTGTGGGACCGCGCCCGCCACCGTGCCGGACGTCGCACCGCTGGAGACGCCCGTCCCCAAGAGCGAGCTGCCCGAGCCGCCGCCCGGTCCGTCCACGGCGCCCCCCACCGTGCCCTCGACGGCGCCCTCGACGGGGCCGAGCGCGATCCCCACCCAGACGCCGACCACCGCGCCCACCCAGCAGCCCTCCGCGCCGACCGGTACGCCGAGCGCCGGCGCGACGCCGACCGGCGCCCCGACCGGCGCGGCCACCACCCCGGCGACCACGCCGCCGGCCGCCCGCTCCGCCGCTCCCGGCGGTTCGGACACGGTCCACCGGGCCGGGCTGATCGACGACGTCCTGGGCGGCGTCAACCACCTGCTGGACCCGGGTGGTTCACCGAGCCCGACGCCGAGCGCCAAGTCGACCGGCACCCCCGCGCCGGCCACCACCCAGGCCCCCGCGCCGGCCGTCCCGGCCCCGCGCGCCGGGACGCCGACCCAGCCGCAGGCCCCGACGGCCGGGGCCCCGGCCGACGCGCGGCCCGGCACCCCGCCGCCCGCCGCCGACAGCGGCGAGCAGACCCCGGCGGGCGACCAGGCCTCGCCCGCCGCGACGGCCTCCGCCGCCGGTGGCCCGGCCGGCGGCACGACGGGGAAGCCGAGCGGCAAGGCGAGCCCGAGTACGGCCCCCGCCACCCCGTCCGGGGCCGCCAGCGACACCCCGGCGTCCTCGCCGAGCGCGAACCCCAACTGCGCGGTGGACACCAGCGGCCTGACCGCCGGCGCGCCCGCCACCGGGGACGTCGTCCCGCAGCAGAACTGGACGCTGGCGACCAGCCGGCTGGCGCTGCACGGCGCGGCCTTCCACGGCGTCTACGACGTGCGGACCCCGACCGGCACCAAGCGGGTGCTGAAGTTCGTGGTGGACAGCGTCGACATCGACAACCTCGACATGTCGACGTTGCAGGGCAACGGCAAGACCTTCCACGTGAAGGGCGCCCCCGGCTCGACCTCGACCATGCGCAAGGGCCCGGTCACGATGTACGTGGAGCGACTGTCCGGCCACCTCTCCAAGGTGCTCGGCCTGCCGATCCCGATCGACCTGGGCGAGATCACCCTCACCCCGGACACCCTGCCGCGCTGGCTGTACGACCTGATCGGCTCGATCCCGATCCCGCTGGACCTGGAGCTGACCGGGGTCACCGCCAAGCAGGCCGGCCAGTTCGGCGGCACGCTGACCATTCCCGGCATGCGCCTGTTCAACGACGACGCGCCCTACAGCGACAAGTAGGCGACCGGTAGCCGCGCCACGGCGGCGGCGACGTCGCGAGAACGCCCGTGGGGCGGCCCTCCACCGGAGGACCGCCCCACGGGCGTCGGAACCACGGGGTGTTACTCGCCCCGGGTGCCCAGGTGGTGCACCTGGACCATGTTGGTGTTGCCGGGGATGCCGGGGGGCGAGCCGGCGGTGACGATGACGGTCGCGCCCTCGGCGAGCTGGCCCATGCTGAGCAGCTCGCGGTCGACCTGGGCGACCATCGCGTCGGTGGACCCGACCTGCTCGGTGACGTGCGCCTCGACGCCCCAGCTCAGCGAGAGCTGGTTGCGGGTGGCGACGTCCGGGGTGAACGCGATCACCGGGATCGGCGAACGGTAGCGGGACAGGCGGCGGGCGGTGTCACCGGACTTGGTGAACGCGACCAGCGCCTGGCCGTTCAGGAAGTCGCCCAGCTCGCACGCGGCGCGGGCGATCGAGCCGCCCTGGGTGCGCGGCTTGCGACCCGGGTTGAGCGGCTGGAGGCCCTGGGAAAGCAGCTCCTCCTCGGCCCTCTCGGCGATCCGGCTCATGGTGCGGACGGTCTCGATCGGGTACTTGCCGACGCTCGACTCGGCGGACAGCATGACCGCGTCGGTGCCGTCCAGGATGGCGTTGGCGACGTCGGAGACCTCGGCGCGGGTGGGGCGCGAGGCGTGGATCATCGACTCCATCATCTGGGTGGCGACGATGACGGGCTTGGCGTTGCGGCGGGCCAGCGTGATCAGCTGCTTCTGGACCAGCGGCACCCGCTCCAGCGGGTACTCGACGGCCAGGTCGCCGCGGGCGACCATGATGGCGTCGAAGGCGAGGACGATCTCCTCCATGGCCTCGACGGCCTGCGGCTTCTCGATCTTGGCGATGACCGGCACGCGGATGCCGACCTCGTCCATGACCTCGTGGACGTCCTTGACGTCGTCCGCGTTGCGGACGAAGGACAGGGCGACCATGTCGACGCCCAGGCGCAGCGAGAAGCGCAGGTCGTCCTTGTCCTTCTCGGACAGGGCGGGCACGTTCACGGCCGCGCCGGGCAGGTTGATGCCCTTGTTGTTCGAGAGCACGCCGCCCTCGATCACCACGGTCTTCACCCGCGGGCCGTCGACGCTGACGACCTCCAGGGCGATGACGCCGTCGTTGATCAGGATCGGGTCGCCGGGCTTGACGTCGCCGGGCAGGCCCTTGTAGGTGGTGCCGCAGATGTGCTGGTCACCGGGGACGTCCTCGGTGGTGATGGTGAACTCGTCGCCGTTGTCGACGGTCACCGGGCCGTTGGCGAAGGTCGCCAGACGGATCTTGGGACCCTGGAGGTCGGCCAGGACGCCGATGGCCTTGCCGGTGTCCTCCGAGACCTGGCGGACCTTGCGGTACCGCTCCTCGTGGTCCGCGTGGTTGCCGTGGCTCATGTTCAGTCGGGCGACGTTCATGCCCGCCTCGACGATGGCCTTCAGCTGTTCGTAGGAGTCCGTCGCCGGACCCAGGGTGCAGACAATTTTCGCTCGGCGCATATGGATCAGTCTATCCGTTCGTGTTATAGGTGCATTCGGCACGAATCGTGAGGAATCGCCAACGAAGGATCCCGAGGGGCGAGACGGCGTCCGGTCAGTCCCCGGACCGCCGGTGGACCAGGGCGAAGGCCTGTCGGGCGATCTCCAGTTCCTCGTCGGTGGGCACCACGGCGACCGCCACCCGGGCGTACGCGGGCGAGATGATCCGGGCCTCGCCGGAGCGCACCGAGTTCAGCTCGGGGTCGACCGCGATGCCCAGTTCGTCCAGCCCGGCGGTGGCCGCCGCGCGCACCGGCGCCGCGTTCTCCCCGACGCCCGCGGTGAACGCGATCGCGTCCACCCGGCCGAGCACGGCGTAGTAGCCGCCGATGTACTTGCGCAGCCGGTGGATGTACGCGTCGAAGGCGAGCTTCGCGTCGGCGTCCCCGGCCCCGGCCCGGCGCATGATCTCGCGCATGTCGTTGTCGCCGCACAGGCCGCGCAGACCGCTGCGGCGGTTGAGCAGGTCGTCGATCTCGTCGATCGACAGCCCGCCCACCCGGTGCAGGTGGAACACCACACCGGCGTCGATGTCGCCCGAGCGGGTGCCCATGACCAGGCCCTCCAGCGGGGTCAGGCCCATCGAGGTGTCCAGGCAGCGACCACCGGCGACCGCCGAGGCGGAGGCGCCGTTGCCCAGGTGCAGCACGATCACGTTCACCTCGGCCGGGTCCTTGCCGAGCAGCCGGGCGGTGGCCCGCGAGACGTACTGGTGCGAGGTGCCGTGGAAGCCGTAGCGGCGCACCCGGTGCTCGTCGGCCACGGCCTTGTCGATCGCGTACCGGGCCGAGAACTCGGGCATCGAGGCGTGGAAGGCGGTGTCGAAGACGGCCACCTGGGGGAGGTCCGGGCGCAGCGCGCGGGCCACCTCGATGCCGGTGATGTTGGCCGGGTTGTGCAGCGGCGCGACCGGGATCAGCCGGCGGATCTCCTTGAGCACGTCGTCGGTGACCACGGTCGGCTCGGTGAACCGCTTGCCGCCGTGCACCACCCGGTGGCCGATCGCGGCCAGCTCGGGGGAGTCCAGCCCGAGGCCGTCGGCGGCCAGCTCCTCGGCGACGGCCTTCAGGGCGGCGGAGTGGTCCGGGAAGAGCTGCGGCAGCTCGCGCGGCCCGCCCGAGTGCGGGGTGTGCACCAGCCGCCCGCCGGGCTCGCCGATCCGCTCCACCAGGCCGGAGGCCAGCCGGGCACCGTCCAGCATGTCGATCAGCTGGTACTTCACCGACGAGGAGCCGGCGTTCAGGACGAGAACGCGCGTTCCTTCGCTCATGCCTTCGGCTCCTTCTCGTCCTGGGCCTGGATGGCGGTGATCGCGACGGTGTTGACGATGTCCTGGACCAGCGCGCCGCGCGAGAGGTCGTTGACGGGCTTGCGCAGGCCCTGGAGGACGGGGCCGACCGCCACCGCGCCCGCCGAGCGCTGGACCGCCTTGTAGGTGTTGTTGCCGGTGTTGAGGTCCGGGAAGATCAGCACGGTCGCCCGGCCCGCCACCGCGGAGCCCGGCAGCTTGGTGGCCGCGACGTGGGCGTCCACCGCCGCGTCGTACTGGATCGGGCCCTCGACCAGGATGTCCGGCCGCAGCTCGCGGACCAGCTCGGTGGCCTTGCGGACCTTGTCGACGTCCGCGCCGGACCCGGAGGTGCCGGTCGAGTACGAGAGCATCGCGACCCGCGGCTCCACCCCGAACTGGGCGGCGGTGGCGGCGGACTGGATCGCGATGTCGGCCAGCTGCTGGGCGTCCGGGTCGGGGTTGACCGCGCAGTCGCCGTACACCAGCACCTTGTCGGCCAGGCACATGAAGAAGACGCTCGACACGATGGCCGCGCCCGGCGAGGTCTTGATCACCTCGAAGGCGGGCCGGATGGTCGCGGCGGTGGAGTGCACCGCGCCGGAGACCATGCCGTCGGCGATGCCCTCCTGGACCATCAGGGTGCCGAAGTACGAGACGTCGGTGACCACGTCCAGCGCCAGCTCGACGGTCATCCCCTTGTGGGCGCGCAGCCGGGCGTACAGCTCGGCGAACTGGCGGCGCAGCGGGCTGGTGGTCGGGTCGACGATCCGGACCTGGGCGCGGTCGGTGCCCGACTGCTCCTGCGGGAGGTCGATGCCGAGGCTCGCGGCCTTGCGGCGCACCGCGTCGGCCTCGCCGAGCAGGGTGAGGTCGCAGATGTTGCGGCGCAGCAGGATCTCGGCCGCGCGCAGCACCCGTTCCTCGGTGCCCTCCGGCAGGACGACGTGCCGCCGGCTCGCCCGGGCCCGCTCCAGCAGCTCGTGCTCGAACATCATCGGGGTGACGCGCTCGGACCGGCCGACCTCGATCAGGTTGGTCAACTCGGCCGTGTCGACGTGCAGTTCGAACAGCCCGAGGGCGATCTCGGCCTTCCGCGGACTGGCCGCGGTGAGCTTGCCCTCCAGGTGGGTGAGGGCCGCGGCGGTCGGCCAGCTGCCCTCCGGGACGACCGCGACCGGGGTGCCGGGGGCGAGTCGGGCGGCCAGCGCCATCACGTTCGGGCCGGGGTGCTGGCCGAGCGTCAGCAGCACGCCGGCGATCGGCGGGGCGCCGGCGGCGTGCGCGGCCAGCGAGCCGATCACCAGGTCGGCGCGGTCCCCGGGGGTGACGACCAGGGCGCCCTCGGTCAGGGCGTCCAGGAAGGTGGGCAGCATGGCGCCGCCGAAGACGAAGCCGCGGACGTCCCGGGCCAGGCCGGCGGCGTCCCCGAGCAGGACCTCGGCGCCGGTCGTCTCGACCAGCTGGGCGACGGTCGGCGCGGCCAGCGCCGGCTCCTCCGGGATGACGTAGGCGGGGATCGGCAGCTTCTCGGTGAGCTTGCGCTGGATCCGCTGCTTGGCGCCCGGGGCGACCCGGTTGGCGATCATCGCCAGGGTCTCGCAGCCCAGGTCGGTGAACGCCCGGTGGGCGTTGCGGACCTCGGCGATGACGGCCTCCGGGTCCTCGGCGTGCCCGCCGACGACCGGCAGCACGGCGGCGCCGAACTCGTTGGCCAGCCGGGCGTTGAAGGCCAGCTCGTCCGGGATGTTGGTGTCGGCGAAGTCGGTGCCGAGCACCAGCACCGCCTGGCAGCGCCGCTCCAGCGCGCGGAAGCGGTCGACCAGGGCGGAGACCAGCTCGTCCTGCCCCCGGGCGGCCTGCAGCGCGGCGGCCTCCTCGTAGCTGAGCCCGTACAGCTCGGAACTCGGCAGGTCGATCCGGTACCGGCCGCGCAGCAGCTCCACCACGTGGTCCGAGCCCGGCTCGGACCCGGCCCGGTGGCCGGCAGACGCCCCCGCGTGCGCGTGCACCAGCGGCCGGAACACCCCGACCCGGTCCACCTGGCGGGTGAGCAGTTCCATGACCCCGAGTTCGACCGCCTGCCGGCCGTCCCCCCGGTCGATACCGGTCACGTACACGCTGCGCGCCACGTGGGTGTCTCCGTCCCGTCGTCTCGGAATATGGCCATATCGACCATACCTTCGCACCACGAACGGGCGTCCGCGAGCAGAGCGGCCGAGTCGGGGCAAGGGCTGAACGTCCTGGGCGTGGGGTTTGCGCCGCCGCCCGCCCTTGATGTACCTACATGACGTAGTTACATTGGAGGGCATGGAGACCATGGGACTGCGTGAGCTGAACCAGAACCCGTCCAAGGCGGTCGCGCGGGTCCGGGCCGGCGCGACGATCGTCGTCACCGACCGCGGGCGGCCCGTGCTGAGACTCGTGCCGGAGGAACCCCCGGCGACGGTCCTCGAACGCATGGTCGCGGCCGGCGAGGTCACCCCGCCCGCCGAGGAGGGCATGCCCGAGCTGGCCCTCGACCTGTTGCCGGAGATCGGCAGCCTCTCGGACCTCCTGGTGGAGGACCGCGAACGGGAGCGGAACCGTTGATCTACCTCGACTCCTGCGCGCTGCTGAAGTTCATCAAGCCGGAGCCGGAGACGGCCGCAGTGCGGGCGTGGCGGCAGGCGCTGCCCGCCGGGACCGAGCTGATCACCAGCGCGCTGGCCCGGCTGGAGATCACCCGCACCCTGCTCCGCGCGGGCCTGGCCCACCAGCAGGTCCCCTACTACGTGGACCAGGCGCTCCGGGGCAGCCACCAGGTCGACCTCAGCAGCGCGGTGCTCGCCCGGGCGCTCTCCTACCGCACTCCGCGCCTCGGCTCGCTGGACGCGTTGCACCTGGCCAGCGCGGACCCGTTCCGCACGGAGCTGACCGAGTTCATCACCTACGACCGCGAGCTGGGCAGGGCCGCGGAGGACCTCGGCTTCCCGGTGTCGGCGCCGAGCTGAGCGCCTGCCCGGCCGGGCAGGCGCTCAGACACTCTGGTGCTCAGGCCCTCAGCGGGCCGGGCGGAGCCAGAGGGTGGCGAGCGGGGGGAGGACCAGTTCGGCGGAGCGGGGCTGGTCGTGCCAGGGGGTCGGTTCGGCCTTGACCGGGTGGGAGTTGCCGATGCCGCCGCCGCCGTAGGCCTCGGCGTCGGTGTTGAGCAGTTCCTCCCACAGCTGGTCGCGGCCGTCCAGGTCGGGCAGACCGACCCGGTGGCCGTGCCGGACGACGGGGGAGAAGTTGCAGACCGCGACCAGCGGCGAGCCGTCGGCCCCGTACCGGACGAAGGAGAGCAGGTTGTCCTCGGCGGCGCCGCCGTCGAGCCAGCGGAAGCCGTCCGGGGTGGTGTCCCGCTCCCAGAGGGCGGGGGTGTCCAGGTAGTGCCGGTTGAGGTCGCGGACCAGCCGGCGGACGCCGCGGTGGTCCTGGTGGGCGGGCCACTGCTCGTCGAGCACCCACCACTGCGGGCCCTGCTCGTGGTCCCATTCAGCTCCCTGGGCGAACTCCTGTCCCATGAAGAGCAGTTGCTTGCCCGGGTGGGACCACATGAAGCCCAGGTAGGCGCGGTGGTTGGCGCGCTGCTGCCACCAGTCGCCGGGCATCTTGGAGACCAGCGCCTGCTTGCCGTGCACCACCTCGTCGTGCGAGATCGGCAGGACGTAGTTCTCCGAGTAGGCGTACACCATCGAGAAGGTGATCTCGTTGTGGTGGAACTTGCGGTGCACCGGCTCCTTGGACATGTAGACCAGCGAGTCGTGCATCCAGCCCATGTTCCACTTGAGCCCGAAGCCGAGGCCGCCGGCGTCGGTCGGGCGGGTGACGCCGTCCCAGGCGGTGGACTCCTCGGCGATGGTGACCACGCCGGGGCAGCGCCGGTAGACGGTGGCGTTCATCTCCTGGAGGAACGCGGCCGCGTCCGGGTTCTCCCGGCCGCCGTGCTGGTTGGGCGTCCAGGCGCCGCCCTCGCGGGAGTAGTCGAGGTAGAGCATCGAGGCGACGGCGTCCACCCGCAGGCCGTCGATGTGGAACTCCTCGCACCAGTAGACCGCGTTGGCGACGAGGAAGTTGCGCACCTCCGTGCGGCCGTAGTCGAACTCCAGGGTTCCCCAGTCGGGGTGCTCGGCGCGCAGCGGGTCGGCCGGCTCGTACAGCGGCTCGCCGTCGAAGCGGGCGAGCGCGAAGGCGTCCTTGGGGAAGTGGGCGGGCACCCAGTCGACGATCACGCCGATGCCGTGCCGGTGCAGGGTGTCGACCAGGTGGCGGAAGTCGTCGGGGCTGCCGAGCCGGGCGGTGGGGGCGTAGTAGCCGGACACCTGGTAGCCCCAGGAGCCGCCGAAGGGGTGCTCCATGACCGGCATGAACTCCACGTGGGTGAAGTTCAACTCCTTGAGGTAGCGCGGCAGTTCCTCGGCGATGGCGCGGTAGCTGGTGAGGTCGGGCCGCCAGGAGGCCAGGTGCAGCTCGTAGACGGACATCGGCGCCCGGTGGTGTGCGGCGCGGGCCCGGCGGGCCATCCAGTCGCCGTCCTGCCAGCGGTAGTCGGAGGAGGTGACCACCGAGGCGGTGGCGGGCGGGCACTGGGCGGCCCGGGCGAGCGGGTCGGCCTTGTCGAGCACCCAGCCCTGCCGGGTGTGGATCTCGTACTTGTACGCGGCGCCCTCGGCGAGGCCCGGGACGAAGAGCTCCCAGATGCCGGACGAGCCGAGCGAGCGCATCGGGTGCCCGGTGCCGTCCCAGTGGTTGAAGTCGCCGATCAGCCGGACGCCGACGGCGTTCGGCGCCCAGACCGCGAAGGCGGTGCCGGCGACGCCGTCGACGGTGCGCACGTGCGAGCCGAGGGCCTGCCATAGCTGCTCGTGCCGGCCTTCGGAGATCAGGTGCAGGTCGAGTTCGCCGAGGGTGGGCGGGGTGCGGTAGCCGTCGTGCTGGGCCAGCGGCTCGCCGCCGGGGTAGGTCACCAGCAGCCGGTAGTCCACGGCGTCGGCGCCGGCCACCAGCCCCGTGAACAACCCGCCCTGCTGATGGGTGAGTTCGGCCGGGCCCTGGGTGGTCTCGACGACCACCCGCTCGGCGAACGGGCGCAGCACCCGGATCGCGGTGCCGCCGTGCACCGGGTGCGCGCTGAGCAGGGCGTGCGGGTCGTGGTGCTGCCCGCCGACCAGCCGGTCCACCTCGGACGGCGGCAGCGGCGCCTCGGGCAGGCGCAGCGAGGCCGTGGGCGGGGCCGTGACCGGTGCGGACGCCGCGACTGGTGCGGACGCCGCGACTGGTACGGACTCCTCCGTCGGGGCGGGTTCGCCGGCCGGCCCGGACTCCTCGGCCGGGACGGGCTCGGGCCGGGGCGAGTCCGGGCCGGCCAGGAAGGTGGCCGGGACGGGGCGGGTGGTGCGGCCGGGCGGGTCGAGCGGCGTCACGGCTGGGTCCTCCTGCGACGGGGGGTGGGCTAACTCCAGGGCGGCGGAACCGGGGGTGCGGGTGGGGCAGGGGGCGGGCAGGGCAGGGGGTGCGGGCGGGCCGGAGCGGTCAGACGGTGAGGGCGAGCCGGTTGATCGCGGCGAGCGGGATCGGCAGCCAGCTCGGCCGGTGCCGGGCCTCGTACACGACCTCGTACACCGCCTTGTCGATCTCCAGGGCCCGCATCAGCTCCGGTGAGGCCGCCGGGTCGGCGCCGCCGCCGGCGGTGTAGCCGGCGCAGAAGGCGGTGCGGTTGCGCTGGGCCCAGGCGGCGGCGAGGTGGGCGAGTTCCGGATCGACCGGGCCGCCGGCGAGCAGGTGGGCGGCCGCGTAGTCGAAGGAGCGGAGCATGGCGGCGACGTCGCGCAGCGCGGGCTGGGGTTCGCGGCGTTCGTTGACGGACTTGGCGGGTTCGCCCTCGAAGTCCAGCAGCACCCAGCCGTGCGGGGTGCGCATGGCCTGTCCGAGGTGCAGGTCGCCGTGGATGCGCTGGACGGGCAGGCCGTCGGGGTGGGCGTCGGCGAGTTGCTGGAAGGCGGTGCGCAGTGCGGCCCGGTAGCGCAGCAGGCCGGGGACGGCGGCGACGGCGCTGTCCAGCCGGTCGGCCATGGTGGTGGCGAGCCGGCTGGTCTGGGCGCGGTCGAGCCGGGCGACCGGCATCGAGCGGGCCAGGACCCGGTGGACTTCGGCGGTGGCCCGGCCGAGCCGGTGGGCCTCGATGGCGAAGTTGCCGGGGGAGGGGTCGCCCTTGAGCCGGCCGACCTGGTCGAGGGCGAGCTCCCAGCCGTCCTCGGCGTCCGGCAGGTAGCGCTGGAGCAGCCCGAGGGTGGCGGGTTCGGCGCGTTCCAGCCGGCTCTCGAACCAGGCGGCGACCCGGGGGATCCGGGTGGAGCCGGCCCGGGAGAGGGCGAGGGAGAGTTCGAGGTCGGGGTTGGTGCCGGGGTGGATGCGGCGGAACAGCTTGAGGATGTACGAGGTGCCGTAGATGACCGAGCTGTTGGACTGCTCGGCGGTGGAGGCGCGGCCTGGGAGGTTGGCGGGGAGCCCGGAGCCGGGGGTCCGGCGGAAGGACAGCGAGCCGAACCGGTCGCCGGTGGCGAGGTGTTCCAGCAGCCGCCCGGTGAGTTCGGGGTCGTGGACGGCGTCGTAGAGCGCCGCGCCGTCGTACGGGCCCTGGTTGAGCCGGCCGAGCACGGCGCTGGGCTCGATGTCCGCGGGCCCCTCCGAGCGGATGCCGAGCAGGAGTTGGTAGATGTCGCCGTGCGGGGCGCCGGCCGTGGTGGCGTGCTCGACCCGCAGCAGCAGGTGCAGCAGGGCGGGGTCGCCGACCTGGAGCGGGGTTCCGACCATCGGGGTGAGGCCGGTGATGGGCCGTCCCTTTCCGGCGTACCACCGCTGGGTGGGGAGCCACTCGGCGATCAGCGGCAGCGCGGCCTGGACGAGTTCGCTGACCCCCAGGGCGGTTCTCCGGGCCCCGGTGCTCCGCGCGCCCGCCGGCGCGGCGGTGTCGGCGGGGGCGTCCTGCTGCACATGGGCTTGAGAACGGGAGGTTTCGGACATGACTCCCTTTCCCCGGAAGCGGGCGGACTGCCCGACGGGTCTGGCCGGGTCCGTCAGTCTTCCGGATTTCGGCGGCGCGGCGGCGGCGGCACGCGAGCGGGGCTCAGGTGTCACGCCTTCGTGTGGGTGGCCGTTGGGCTGTTCTCCGTACGCGGCGGTGCAGAGAACTCCGGGGGCGCAGGGGTTCAACTCGCGCCCCCGGAGGGTCTGGTGGTGCTGTGGGGCAGGGTGTGGCGGATCGTTACTTCGAGCGCCTGGTCCCGCTCAGCCGCGGCGGCTGCCGGAGCTGGAACCAGTAGAAGCCGTGGCCGGCCAGCGTGAGCAGGTAGGGCCACTCGCCGATGGAGGGGAAGCGCACCCCGCCGATCAGCTCGACCGGGTACCGTCCGCCGTACTGCCGCAGATCCAGCTCGGTCGGCTGCGCGAACCGCGAGAAGTTGTTCACGCACATGACCAGGTCCCCCTCGTGTTCGCGCACGAAGGCCAGCACGGCGGGGTTGCTGGAGGGCAGTTCGGTGTACGTACCGAGGCCGAACGCCGGATTGAGCTTGCGGATCTCGATCATGCGACGCGTCCAGTGCAGCAGCGAACTCGAACTGCTCTGCTGTGCCTCGACGTTGGTCACCTGGTAGCCGTACACCGGGTCCATGATGGGCGGCAGACTGAGCCTGCCCGGGTCGGCGGAGGAGAAACCCGCGTTGCGGTCCGGGGTCCACTGCATCGGTGTGCGCACGCCGTCCCGGTCGCCCAGCCAGATGTTGTCGCCCATGCCGATCTCGTCCCCGTAGTAGAGGACCGGCGAGCCGGGCAGCGAGAACAGCAGGGCGGTGAACAGCTCGATCTGGTTGCGGTCGTTCTCCAGCAGCGGGGCGAGCCGGCGGCGGATGCCCACGTTGGCGCGCATCCGGGGGTCCTTGGCGTACTCCGCGTACATGTAGTCGCGCTCCTCGTCGGTGACCATCTCCAGGGTCAGCTCGTCGTGGTTGCGCAGGAAGATGCCCCACTGGCAGCCGCCGGGGATCTGCGGGGTCTTGCTGAGGATCTCCGACACCGGGTAGCGGGACTCCCGCCGCACGGCCATGAAGATCCGGGGCATCACCGGGAAGTGGAACGCCATGTGGCACTCGTCGCCGCCCGCGGTGAAGTCGCCGAAGTAGTCGACGACGTCCTCGGGCCACTGGTTGGCCTCGGCCAGCAGGACGGTGTCGGGGTAGTCGGCGTCGATCTCCTTGCGGACCCGCTGGAGGAACTCGTGGGTCTCCGGCAGGTTCTCGCAGTTGGTGCCCTCGCGGGCGAACAGGTACGGCACCGCGTCCAGCCGGAAGCCGTCGATGCCGAGGTCGAGCCAGAACCGCAGTCCGGCGATCATCTCCTGCTGGACGCGGGGGTTGTCGTAGTTGAGGTCCGGCTGGTGGGAGAAGAACCGGTGCCAGAAGTACTGCTTGCGGACCGGGTCGTAGGTCCAGTTGGAGGTCTCGGTGTCGACGAAGATGATTCGGGCGTCCGGGTACTGCTTGTCGTCGTCGGCCCACATGTAGAAGTCGCCGTACGGGCCGTCCGGGTCCGTCCGGGAGGCCTGGAACCACGGGTGCTGGTCGCTGGTGTGGTTCATGACGAAGTCGATGATCACGCGCATGCCGCGGGCGTGCGCGGCGTCGACGAACTCCATGAAGTCGGCGAGGTCGCCGAACTCCGGCAGCACCGACTTGTAGTCGGCCACGTCGTACCCGCCGTCGCGCAGCGGCGAGGCGAAGAACGGCGGGAGCCAGAGGCAGTCGACCCCGAGCCACTGCAGGTAGTCGAGTTTGGTGGTGAGCCCCTTCAGGTCCCCGACCCCGTCGCCGTTGCTGTCCTGGAAGGACCGCACCAGCACCTCGTAGAAGACCGCACGCTTGAACCACTCCGGGTCCAGGTTCTTCTTCGAGGTCTCCGGGAAGGTGTCGGGGACGGGCTCGTTCACAGTCACGCTGGGTTCCTCCGAACCGTGAGGAGGTGAGCCGGCTCGGCTGAGGGATCGAGCCGGACGTAGTTGTGCCGGCCCCAGGTGTAGACGGCGCCGGTGAGCTCGTCGTGCACCGCGTACGGGCCGTCGCCGTCGAGGGTGACGGTGGCCTCCTGGACGTGGTGCGGGTCGAGGTTGACCACGGTGACGACCTGGTCGGTGAGGCCCTCGGGGGTGGTCGCGGTCTTGGAGTAGGCGAGCACCTGGTCGTTGTCGGTGGGGTGGAAGCGCAGGTTGCGCAGCTGCTGGAGGGCGGGGTGGCGCCGGCGCAGCCGGTTCAGCACGGTGAGCAGCGGGGCGAGGGAGTCGGTGCGGGTCCAGTCGCGCGGGCGCAGCTCGTACTTCTCCGAGTGCAGGTACTCCTCGGAGCCGGGGTGGGCCGGCTCGTCCTCGTACAGCTCGAAGCCGGCGTAGACGCCGTAGCTGGGGGCGAGGGTGGCGGCGAGCACGGCGCGGATCGCGAACGCGGCGCGGCCGCCGTGTTGGAGGTAGCCGTGCAGGATGTCCGGGGTGTTGGCGAAGAAGTTGGGCCGCATGTAGGCGGCGGCGTCACCGGTGAGTTCGGTGAGGTACTCGGTGAGTTCCGGCTTGGTGGTGCGCCAGGTGAAGTACGTGTACGACTGGTGGAAACCGATCTTCCCCAGGGTGTGCATCATCGCGGGCCGGGTGAAGGCCTCCGCCAGGAACACGACGTCCGGGTCGGTGCGGGCGATGTCGGCGAGCACCTTCTCCCAGAACGCCACCGGTTTGGTGTGCGGGTTGTCGACCCGGAAGATCCGAACGCCGTGGGACATCCAGAACCGGAGGATCCGGATGGTTTCCTTGACGATTCCGTCCATGTCCTGGTCGAAGTTGATCGGATAGATGTCCTGGTACTTCTTCGGAGGGTTCTCGGCGTACGCGATGGTGCCGTCCGCGCGGTGGCTGAACCATTCCGGGTGCTTGTTCACCCACGGGTGGTCGGGGGAGCACTGGAGGGCGAAGTCCAGCGCCACCTCCAGGCGCAGGGCCTCGGCCTCGGCGACGAAGTGGTCGAAGTCCTCGATCGTGCCGAGGTCGGGGTGGACGGCGTCGTGGCCGCCCTCGGGGGAGCCGATCGCCCAGGGCGAGCCGACGTCGTGCGGACCGGCCGTCAGGGCGTTGTCCGGCCCCTTGCGGAAGGCTCGCCCGATCGGGTGCACCGGCGGCAGGTAGACCACGTCGAAGCCCATCGCGGCGACGGCCGGCAGCCGCTCGGCGGCGGTGCGCAGGGTGCCCGAACGCGGCGGCTCGACGCCGCTCGGATCCACCACCGCGCCCTCCGAGCGGGGGAAGAACTCGTACCAGGAGCCGTACAGCGCGCGCTCGCGGTCCACCTGGAGCGGCAGCGGGCGGGAGGCGCTGAGCAGTTCGCGCAGCGGGTACCGGGCCAGCAGGTCCAGCACCTCGGGGGCGAGCGCGGCGGCCAGCCGGGACAGCGGCGGCAGGCCGGGGTCGCGCAGCGCGTCGGCGGCCGCCAGCACGTGCGCGCGGCCCTCCTTCTTCGGCACGCCGACCGCGGCCTGCTCCAGCAGCCGGGCGCCGTCCTCCAGGACCAGCGCGGTGTCGATCCCGGCGGGCAGCTTCACGGCGGCGGTCCGGCGCCAGGTGGCGACCGGGTCGCTCCACGCCTCGACCAGGTACGACCAGCGGCCGGGCGCGGTCGGGGTGACGTGCGCGCCCCAGCGGTCGGTGCCCTCGGCCAGCTCGCGCATCGGCGTCCACGGGCCGCCGCGGCCGCGCGGGTCGCGCAGCACCACGTTGGCGTTGACGGCGTCGTGGCCCTCGCGGAACACGGTCGCGGTGACCAGGAAGGTCTCGCCGACGACGGCCTTGGCCGGGCGGCGGCCGGAGTCGACGAGGGGGCTGACGTCCAGGACGGGGATGCGGCCGATCACGGTGTCGCTCTCTGTCGTCTTGCGGGCGGCGGGCTTGCGGGCGGAGGCCTTGCGCGGCGCGGCGCCGGAGGCGCCCTCGGCGGTGGTCCCGGCGGTCCCGGCGGCGTCGGCGGGGGCCTTCGCGATGGCGGCGGCGCGGCGCGTGGTGGTGGTGCGCCTGCGCGGTGCCGCGGTCCGGCCCTCCTCGGCCCCGGGTTGTCGGGCCGCTTCGGCCGGCTCGGTGCGGACCGCCCCGGCGGCCCGCGGTGCCGGCATCGCCGGATCCGTCCGAGTGTCAGAATCCATCCGTCCGGCGGATTCCGCGACCGCTGCGTCGTGGCTGTCGGCCACCGGTGTGGACTGGTCCCGCGTGTCGCCGTGCATGTCAAACTCCTGCCCGAGATCGGCGGCAGCTCCCGCGGGCCGGGGATGGGCCAGGGGAGTACCGGGAGGACTGCTGGGTGGGGAGGACGTGCGACCGGAAGCCTGCCCGCGCCGCCGTCCCCGGCAACCTGCCCGGCGCCCGCCGAGTCCTCGACGGGAGGCCCTGGAGCCGCGCGCGTCCCGGCGCGCGCCTCCAGGGGCACGCCCCTGGGCGACCCGGTCGACCCGTGAACGAGCAGGCCGAGTACGAGGACACGCGTCGGTGCGAGGTGAGCGCCGAATGGGCTAAGAAGAAGGGGAACGATCAACGCGAAAAGGATTCGGACGTGCTGCTTCAAGGCGGACGCCACCCGCCGCCGCACTCCCCGCAGCATCAACGACCTTGAGTCATCCTCGCACCGGGGACAAGACTTTTGCAGCGGTACGACAGTAGTTTCGGGCTTTGTCCTGAGCGGATGAGCCATCGGAAATGGACCTGTTCCGCAGTGTTCATGCATTGGTAGCGCAGGACCCCGGAAATGTGCGCCGCGCGCGCCCCCCGTGCAGACCAATGCGCCGAATGCGATCTCATCAATAGGCCGAACGGATGCCCAATAGCCCACTTGACGCACTGTCATGACGGACATCGCGGCTACGCTTCACGCCGTGAAGGCAATCCGCAGATTCACCGTCCGCACCGTCCTGCCCGAACAACTCCAGCCGCTGCACGAGCTGGCCCTCAACCTGCGCTGGTCCTGGCACCCCGAGACCAGGGACCTCTTCCGGTCCGTGGACCCGGAGGTCTGGGCCGCGACCGGCGAGGACCCGGTGCGGCTGCTCGGGGAGGTCCCGGCCGCCCGGCTCGCCGCCCTCGCCGCCGACCGGCGGTTCCTGCGCAGACTCGGCGACCTCGCCGACGACCTGCGCGAGTACCTCAGCGGCCCGCGCTGGTACCAGGCCCAGCAGGAGGCCGGCGCCACCCCGCTGCCCGCCGCCATCGCCTACTTCTCGCCCGAGTACGGCATCGCCGCCGCGCTGCCCCAGTACTCCGGCGGGCTCGGCATCCTGGCCGGCGACCACCTCAAGGCCGCCAGCGACCTCGGCGTCCCGATCATCGGCGTCGGCCTGTTCTACCGGCACGGCTACTTCCGGCAGTCCCTCAACCGGGACGGCTGGCAGCAGGAGCGCTACCCGCTGCTCGACCCGGACGAACTCGCGGTCAGCCTGCTCCGGGAGGACGACGGCACCCCCGGCCGGGTCGACCTCGCCCTGCCCGGCGGCCGCACCCTGGCCGCGCACATCTGGAAGGCCCAGGTCGGACGGGTCCCGCTGCTGCTCCTCGACTCCGACATCGAGGCCAACTCGCCCGCCGAGCGCGACGTCACCGACCGGCTCTACGGCGGCGGCAGCGAGCACCGGCTGCTCCAGGAGATGCTGCTCGGCATCGGCGGCGTCCGCGCCGTCCGCGCCTACTGCCGGCTCACCGGGCACCCCGCCCCCGAGGTGTTCCACACCAACGAGGGCCACGCGGGCTTCCTCGGCGTCGAACGGATCCGCGAGCTGGTCTCCACCGGCTCACCCGGCCCCGACAGCGTCGGCCTGGACTTCGCCGCCGCCCTGGAGTCCGTCCGGGCCGGCACCCTGTTCACCACCCACACACCCGTCCCGGCCGGCATCGACCGCTTCGACCGCGAGCTGGTCGCCCGCCACTTCAGCGGCGACGCCGCGCTGCCGGGCGTCCCGGTCGAGCCGGTGCTCGCGCTCGGCGCCGAGACCTGGCCCGGCGGGGACCCGAAGCTCTTCAACATGGCCGCCATGGGCCTGCGGCTCGCCCAGCGCGCCAACGGGGTCTCCACCCTGCACGGCGAGGTCAGCCGCTCCATGTTCAACGGCCTCTGGCCCGGCTTCGACGCCACCGAGGTGCCGATCACCTCCGTCACCAACGGCGTCCACGCCGCCACCTGGATCGACCCGGCGGTCGTGCGGCTCGGCGCCGCCGAGATCGGCGCCGACCGCGCCGAGGACGCCATGACCACCGGCGACGCCAAGCGCTGGACCGGCCTGGAGCGGATCGGCAACACCGAGGTCTGGGACCTGCGCCGCAGCCTGCGCGCCCAACTGGTCGACGAGGCCCGCCGCCGACTGCGCGACTCCTGGCGCCAGCGCGGCGCCGGCGAGGCCGAACTCGGCTGGGTCTCCTCGGTGCTCGACCCCGACGTGCTCACCATCGGCTTCGCCCGCCGGGTGCCCTCGTACAAGCGGCTCACCCTGATGCTGCGCGACCCGGACCGGCTGCGCGCCCTGCTGCTGCACCCCGTCCGGCCGGTGCAGATCGTGGTCGCCGGCAAGGCCCACCCGGCCGACGACGGCGGCAAGCGGCTGATCCAGCAGATGGTTGCCTTCGCCGACGACCCGGCCGTCCGGCACCGGATCGTCTTCCTGCCGGACTACGACATGGCGATGGCCCGGCACCTCTACCCGGGCTGCGACGTCTGGCTGAACAACCCGCTGCGCCCGCTGGAGGCCTGCGGTACCTCCGGGATGAAGGCCGCGCTCAACGGCTGCCTCAACCTGTCCGTCCTGGACGGCTGGTGGGACGAGTGGTACGACGGCCAGAACGGCTGGGCGATCCCCACCGCCGACGAGACCGACGGCGTGCTCGACCCGGAGAGCAGCGAGGCCGAGCGCCGCGACGACATCGAGGCCGCCGCGCTGTACGACCTGATCGAGGACCAGGTCGCCGGCCGGTTCTACGACCGGGGCACGGACGGGCTGCCGCACCGCTGGATCGCCATGGTCCGGCACACCCTGGTCACCCTCGGCCCCAAGGTGCTGGCCGGGCGGATGGTCCGCGAGTACGTCGAACGGCTGTACACCCCGGCGGCGCTGGCCCAGCGGGAGCTGGCGGCGGCGGAGCACCACGGCGCCCTGGAGCTGGCGGCCTGGAAGGCGAAGGTCCGGGAGGCCTGGCCGGCCGTCCGGGTCGAGCACGTCGAGGCGGACTGTCCGGACGAGGCGCAGGAGCTGGGCAGCTCGCTGGCGCTGCGGGTGCAGGTCACGCTCGGGGCGCTGGAGCCGGGCGACGTCGAGGTGCAGGCGGTGTCCGGCCGGGTGGACGAGACGGACGGCATCTCGGACGGCTGCGTGCTCGCCCTCAAGCCGGTCGGCGGGTCCGACCTGGACGGCCGGACCCGCTACGAGGGCTCGCTGGAGCTGTGCCGGACCGGCCCGTTCGGCTACACCGTCCGGGTGCTGCCGGCCCACCCCCGGCTGGCCTCCCCGGCGGAGCTGGGGCTGGTGGCCCTGCCCGCCGAGTCGTCGGGGATGGACGCGGGGGTGCTGCGCTGAGGCCCTGCCGGGGGGAGCGCCGGCCCTAGACCAGGCTGTCCCGCCAGGCCTGGTGGAGGGCGGCGAAGCGGCCGGATCCGTCGATCAGCTCCTGCGGGGAGCCGTCCTCGACGATCCGGCCCTGGTCCATCACCAGGACGCGGTCGGCGATCTCCACGGTGGAGAGCCGGTGCGCGATGATCACCGCCGTCCGGCCGGCCAGCACCGTGCGCATGGCCCGCTGGACGGCCTGCTCGCCGGGGACGTCCAGCGAGCTGGTCGCCTCGTCGAGGATCAGCACCGCCGGGTCGGCGAGCAGGGCGCGGGCGAAGGCGACCAACTGGCGCTGCCCGGCGGAGATCCGGCCGCCGCGCTTGCGCACGTCGGTGTCGAAGCCGTCCGGGAGCGCCGCGATGAACTCGTACGCGCCGATGTCCCGGGCGGCCTGCTCGACCTCCTCGCGGCCGGCGCCGGGGCGGCCGATCGCGATGTTCTCGGCGACGGTGCCGGAGAACAGGAAGGACTCCTGGGTCACCATCACCACGCCGCGCCGCAGCTCGGGGGTGGCGAGGTCGCGCAGGTCCACGCCGTCCAGCCGGATCCGGCCGTCGGTCGGGTCGTAGAAGCGGGCCAGCAGCTTGGCGACCGTCGACTTGCCGGCGCCGGTCGCGCCGACCACCGCCACCGTCTGCCCGGCCGGGATCACCAGGTCGAACGGCGGCAGCACCTGCTTGCCGGTGCGGTAGGCGAAACGGGTCTCCTCGAAGCGGACCTCGCGCCCCTTGCCGGCGGCCTGCGGCAGTTCGGCGGGCGCGGCCGGTTCGGCGACGGTCGGCTCGTGGGCGAGCAGGCCGGCGATCTTCTCCAGCGCGGCGGCGGCCGACTGGTAGCTGTTCAGGAACATCGCCAGCTGGTCGATCGGGTCGTAGAGCCGGCGCAGGTAGAGCACGAAGGCGGTGAGCACGCCCAGCTCGACCGTGCCGTCGGCGACCAGGTAGGCGCCGAGCAGCACCACGCCGGTGGTCCACAGGTTGGCGGTGACGCGGGAGAGGCCGACGTAGCGGGCGATCTCCAGCAGGCCGTCCGCCGTCGCGGTGGCGGACTGCCGGTTGACCACGGCGAAGGCCTCGTCGTTGGCCTTCTCGCGGCGGAAGGCCTGCACCGGGCGGATGCCGTTCATGGTCTCGGTGAAACGGACGATCAGTGAGGCGGCCGAGGTGCGGGAGCGGCGGTAGACCCGGCGCGAGCGGCTGCGGAAGGACCGGGCGATCAGCGCCAGCGGCAGGATCGACGCCAGCGAGACCAGTCCGAGCCGCCAGTCCAGCACCAGCAGCAGCACCGAGATGTAGCAAACCGACAGGAGGACGGTCAGCAGCTCCTGGAGGCCCTCGGAGAGCAGCTCGCGCAGCGCGTCCACGTCGCTGGTGGCGCGGGAGATGATCCGGCCCGAGGTGTAGCGCTCGTGGAAGTCCAGGCTCAGCCGCTGGGCGTGCCGGAAGATCCGGCCGCGCAGCTCCAGCAGGATGTCCTGGTTGACCCGGGCGCTGATCTTGATGAACGCCCACTGCAGCAGCAGGCTGAGCAGCGCGCAGCCCAGGTAGGCGCAGACCACCGCGATCAGCGGGCCGCTGTCGCTCTCGCGCAGTGCCGGGATGCCGCGGTCCATCGCGATGGCGACCAGCAGCGGGCCGGACTGCAGGGCCGCCTGCTGGATGAGGATCACCAGCATCGCGACGGCGATCCGGGCCCGGTGCGGGCCGAGCAGCGAGCGCAGCAGAGCCCGGGGCGCGCCGGGCGGGACGGGGATGTCCTCCTCGTCGGCCGGGGGCGGCGGCAGCTGTTCCTCGACCGGTTCGGCGGTCTCCCGTTCGGCGGGGCCGACGGGCGAGATGGTGGTGGTCATCGGGTGGTGCCCCCCTCGGAGACCAGGACGGCCTCGGGCATCGGGGCGGACTCGCCCGACATCAGTTCGCGGTAGTGCGCGCAGTCGCGCAGCAGGTCCTGGTGGGTGCCGACGGCCTCGATCCGGCCGTCGGAGAGCACCGCGACCCGGTCGGCGAGCAGCACGGTGCTCGGGCGGTGGGCGACCACCAGGGCGGTGGTGGCGCCGAGGACCTGGCGCAGCGCCCGTTCGACCAGGGCCTCGGTGTGCACGTCGAGGGCGGAGAGCGGGTCGTCCAGCACCAGGAAGGCCGGGTCGCCGACCACCGCACGGGCCAGGGCGAGGCGCTGGCGCTGGCCGCCGGACAGGCTCAGGCCCTGCTCGCCGACCTCGGTGTCCACGCCGTCCGGGAGCTTGTCCACGAAGGAGGCCTGGGCGGTGGCCAGGGCGGCGCGCAGCTGCTGGTCGTTCGCGCCCGGGGCGCCCATCAGGACGTTCTCCCGGACGGTGGCGGAGAACAGGGTGGGCTCCTCGAAGGCGACCGCGACCAGCTCGCGCAGCCGCTCCCGGGGGAGGTCGCGGATGTCCCGGCCGTCCAGGGTGATGGTGCCGGCGGTGGCCTCGTACAGGCGGGGGAGCAGCGCGGTGAGCGTGGTCTTGCCGCTGCCGGTGGCGCCGACCAGGGCCATCGTCTCGCCGCTGCGGATGTGCAGGTCGATGCCGGCCAGCAGGTCGGGGGTGTCGTCGGGGGCGTCGGGGTAGCGGAAGCGGACGCCGGTGAAGCGGATGCCGTCGGGGGCACCGCCGAGGCCGTCGGCGGTGCCCGGGTCGGCGGTCTCGGGCTCGTCCAGCACCTCGAAGAAGCGGTCGGTGGCGGTGGCGGCCTCGTTGGCGTAGGCGAGCAGCCAGCCCAGGGACTCGACCGGCCAGCGCAGCGCCAGCGCGGTGGAGAGGAAGGCGACCAGGGTGCCGGCGCTCAGCTCGTCGTGGGCGACCAGGTAGGCGCCGGCGGCGAGGGCGCAGCCGAGGGCGATCTCGGGCAGGCCGACGATGACCGCCCAGAGGTTGGCGAGCAGCCCGGCCTTGCGCAGTTCGGTGCGGCGCAGGTCGTGGGCCTGGGCGCGGAAGCGCTCGGCCATCGAGCGGTGGCGGCCGAAGGCCTTGAGGATGCGGATGCCGAGGACGGACTCCTCGATGACGGTGGCGAGGTCGCCGTTCTGGTCCTGGGCGCGGCGGGAGGCGCCGGAGTAGCCGGCCTCGAACCGCCGGGTGAGCACGAACAGCGGGACGGCGGGCAGCAGGATGATCAGGGCGAGCCGCCAGTCCTGGGTGAACATCACCGCCGTGCCGGCGAGGAACATCACCGAGTTGACGACCAGGAAGACCAGCGGGAAGGCCAGAAACAGCCGCATGGTGTACATGTCGGCGGTGGCCCGGGAGAGCAGCTGGCCGGATCCCCAGCGCTCGTGGAAGGAGATCGGCAGCCGCTGGAGCTTGGCGAAGAGGTCGCCGCGCATGGCCGTCTCCAGCCCGGCCAGCGGGCGGGCCAGGACCACCCGGCGGGTGTAGAACAGCGCGGCCTCGACCAGCCCGAGGACCAGCAGCAGGCCGATCAGCGGCCAGAGTCCGCTCAGGTCGTGTTCGGCGAGCGGACCGTCGACGATCCGGCCGAGGACCAGCGGGACGCCGAGGACGCTCAGCATGGCGACCAGGGCGGCGGCCACCGAGGTGGCCAACCGGCGGCGGACGGCTCGGGCGTAGGGCCACAGGCGCAGGAGGGAGCGGACCGTGGAGCGGTGCCCGGTCGCGGTGTCGTCGTGTTGTCGGTTCTCGGCCATCGTCGTGAGGGTAGGACGAGGTCGCGTCATTTCTCATCAGGTTTTTCACCCCTGACAGAACCCTTCGGCGAGAACCGGCCACCCGTACGGGTGGGGCGCGGGTGAACGGCGGGGCGCGTGGGGCCGGCCGTACGGGCCGGAGTGCGCCGCACGCGCGGCCGACGCCGCTCAGGCCGTGGCGGCGGGCGCGCGCAGCAGCCGCAGCGAGCGCCCGGCCAGCAGCGTCGCGCCCTGCGGACAGGGCTCGCCGCCGCCCTCGACGGCGGTGTCGACCACCGTCTCGTACGCCTCCTCCGGCGCGGCCCAGGGCTCGCCGGGGAGGGTGAACAACACCGGTTCGTGACCGGCGTTGAGCAGCAGCAGGAAGCTGTCGTCCAGCGTCGGCCGCCCGGCCTCGTCCCGTTCGGACATCGCGGTGCCGGACAGCAGCATGCCCAGGCAGGCGGTCGGGGCGAACCAGTCGGCCTCGGTCATCTCCTTGCCCAGCGGCGTGAACCAGGCGAGGTCCGGCTGGCCGCCCGGAGCGGCGGCCCGGCCGGAGAAGAACGCCCGCTGCCGCAGCACCGGGTGGGCCCGGCGCAGCCGGATCAGCCGGGCGGTCAGCTCGCACAGCCCGCGCCAGCGGGGATCCGCCAGGAGCGACCAGTCCAGCCAGCCGAGCTCGTTGTCCTGGCAGTAGGCGTTGTTGTTGCCGCCCTGGGTGCGGCCCAGCTCGTCCCCGGCGGTGAGCATGGGGACGCCGGTGGAGAGCAGCAGCGTGGCCAGCAGGTTGCGCAGTTGGCGCAGCCGCAGGGCGTTCACCTCCGGGTCGGTGGTCTCGCCCTCGACGCCGTGGTTCCAGGACCGGTTGTCGTCGGTGCCGTCCCGGTTGGCCTCGCCGTTGGCCTCGTTGTGCTTGCGGTCGTAGCTGACCAGGTCGCGCAGCGTGAAACCGTCGTGCGCGGTCACGTAGTTGACGGAGGCGTACGGGCGGCGGCCGCCGCGCTGGTAGAGGTCGGAGGAGCCGGACAGCCGGTAGCCCAGCTCGCGCACGTCCGGGCGGGCGCCGCGCCAGAAGTCCCGCACGGTGTCCCGGTACTTGTCGTTCCACTCGGCCCACAGCGGGGGGAAGCCGCCGACCTGGTAGCCGCCCGGGCCGACGTCCCAGGGCTCGGCGATCAGCTTCACCCGGCTGAGCAGCGGGTCCTGGGAGACGGCAGCGAGGAAGGGGTGGTCCATGTCGACCCCGTCGGTGCCGCGGGCGAGGGCGGCGGCGAGGTCGAAGCGGAAGCCGTCCACGCCCATCTCGGTGACCCAGTACCGCAGCGAGTCGGTGACCAGCCGGACCACCTGCGGGCGGCGGGTGTCCAGGGTGTTGCCGCAGCCGGTGAAGTCGGCGTAGCCGCGCGGGCGGTGCGGGGCCGGGCGGTAGTAGGCGGTGTTGTCGATGCCGCGCAGCGAGAGCATCGGGCCGAGTTCGGCGCCCTCCGCGGTGTGGTTGAACACCACGTCGAGGATCACCTCGATCCCGGCGGCGTGCAGGGCGCGGACCATCCGCTTGAACTCGCCGACCTGGCCGCCGCGCGAGCCGGCCGCCGAGTAGCCGGCGTGCGGGGCGAAGTAGCCGATCGTGTTGTAGCCCCAGTAGTTGACCAGGCCGCGCGACTGGAGGTGGTCCTCGCTGGCGTACTGGTGCACCGGCAGCAGCTCGACGGCGGTCACGCCGAGGCGGGTCAGGTGGGCGACGGCGGCCGGGTGGGCCAGGCCCGCGTAGGTGCCGCGGAGCTCCGGCGGGACGTCGGGGTGGCGCATGGTGAAGCCGCGCACGTGCAGTTCGTAGAGCACCGTCTCGGCCCACGGGGTCTTCGGGCGGTGGTCGTCGTACCAGTCGTCGTCATCGTGGACGACCACGGATCTGGGCACATAGCGGGCGGAGTCGCGGTTGTCCCGGACGGTGTCGGCGACGTCCGCCTCCGGCCAGTTGCGGACGGCGGCGCAGACCGCGTCGTGGCTGGTGTAACAGCCGTCCACGGCACGGGCGTACGGGTCGAGCAGCAGCTTCGCCGGGTTCCAGCGGGCGCCGGTCCACGGGTCCCACCGGCCGTGCACGCGGAAGCCGTACCGGCTGCCGGGGCGGACGCCGGGCAGGAAGCCGTGCCAGGTCTGGAAGTCCTGCTCGGTGAGGCGGTGCCGGGCCTCCCGGCCGTCCTCGTCGAACAGGCAGAGGTCGACCGCCTCGGCGCCGGCCGCCCAGAGCGCGAAGTTGGTTCCCTGGCGGCCCTGTTGGTCGGTCCGGAAGCGGGCGCCGAGCGGCTGCCAGCTGCCGGGCCACGGTGGCTCGGCGGTGTCCCCGCCGGGCGGCCGCACTCCGGCTTCCAGCTCCTGCCCTGACGCCATGGCCGCACCCTCCCTGGACGGGGTGTCCCGGACCCCGTTCACTTCCTCTTTCCCGGATTGCGCAGATCGGAAGCGGCTGAACGGGGGCTTACCGGCGGATGGCGGCCGATGGATGGGGGGATTTCGCGCGGCTGCGCGTGTCCCCGCCGCGATTGCCCTCGTTGTTCCCGGTATCGGGCGTTCCCGCCACCGGACGTTCCTGGCATCGGGCGTCCCCGGTGGCGGAGGCTCCCGGTACCGGACCTTCCCGGTACCGGACGTGGACAGTGGGAGGCCCCGGAATGCGGCGCCGAGGACGGGTGTGGGCGCGGCGGGCGGCGGCGGTGGCCTGGGGCCTCGCCGTCCTGACGGGGTGCGGCGGCTCCCCGGCGGCCCCCGCGCAGGACGCCGCCGGGCCCGGGGCGCACACCCCGCCCCCGCCGCCGTCCCGGGCGGTCGTCACGGCGCTGCCCGCCGACGGCGCCCAGGACGTGCCGCCGGAGGGCCCGGTCCGGGTGACGGCGGCGCAGGGCCGGCTGGTCACCGTCCGGCTGGCCGACACCAAGGGCACCGAGGTTCCCGGCACGATCGCCCCGGACGGCGCCGCCTGGACGCCCGACGGCCCGCTGCCGCTGGGCACCGCGTACACCCTGGACGCCGTCGCCGAGGACGACCAGGGCCAACGGGCGGCCCAGCACTCGGCGTTCTCCACGATGGCCCGGGCGCACACCTTCGTCGCCTTCTTCACCCCGGAGGACGGCTCCACCGTCGGTGTCGGCATGCCGGTGTCGTTGCGCTTCAGCCGGCCGATTACGGACCGGGCGGCGGTGGAGAAGGCCGTCCAGGTGAGCGCCGACCCGCCCGTCCCGGTGGCCGCGCACTGGTTCGGCAACCAGCGGCTGGACGTCCGCCCGCAGCAGTACTGGGCGGCGGGCACCAAGGTGACGGTGGCGCTGCGGCTGAAGGACGTGCAGGGCGCGCCGGGCGAGTTCGGGACCCAGACCAAGGACCTGCACTTCACCGTCGGCCGGGCCCAGGTCTCCACCGTCGACCTGGACGCGCACACCCTGACCGTCCGGGCCGGGCAGGGCGGCAAGGTGGTGCGGGTGCTCAAGGTGTCCGGCGGCAGCCGTGACCACTCCACCTACCGGGGCGTCATGGTGGTGTCGGAGAAGTACAAGGTGACCCGGATGAACTCGCAGACCGTCGGGATGGGCGACGAGTACGACATCAAGGACGTGCCGCACGCGATGCGGCTGACCAACTCCGGCACCTTCGTGCACGGCAACTACTGGGCGGACCCCGGGGTGTTCGGCGCCGCCAACACCAGCCACGGCTGCATCGGCCTGGCCGACGCCAAGGGCGGAGCGAGCAAGGACTCCCCGGCGGGCTGGCTGTTCGAGCACACCATCCCGGGGGACGTGCTGGAGGCGAAGGCCTCCGCGGGGGACTTCGTGCCGCCACAGAACGGCCTCAACGGCTGGAACATGCCGTGGGAGCAGTGGGTGGCGGGCAGCGCCCTCGGGCCGGTTGCCGGGCCCACGGCCGGGCCCACGACCGGGCCCGCCTCCAGCCCCGTCGCGCAGTAGTCGATCTTCACCGCCGATTCACCCCCGATCCACCCACCTCCCCCCGGGACCCGCTCAGACGGCCCGGCTATCCTGCTCCGGCGTGCGCCCTGGTCCGGCGCGAAAGATCGGCGTCCGGTGCAACTCATGGGGGCACTCAACGCGTCGAGAGAGTGAATACCGGGAGGGGAGAAACCGTGAAGACGGGGAAGACGGCCGACGCCGCGATACGTACCACCAGCCGTTACGGGCGCAGGGGTGCGATGGCGTTGGTCATGGGCGGGGTGCTGCTGCTCACCGCGGCCTGCGGCGACGACAAGGGCGGAACGGGCGGCGGGGGCGACAACGCGGCGCCCGCGGCGACGGCGGGTGCGGGCGGGACGGCGGCCCCGGCGGGCGCGTCGGGCGAGCCGAAGGCCTCCGCCGCGGTGCTGGCCGTCGAGCCGAAGGACGGCGCCCAGGACGTCGCACCGAGCAACGCGTTGCAGGTGTCCGTCTCGAACGGCAAGCTCACCACGGTCGAGGTGACCGACAAGAACGGCAAGCCGGTCGACGGGGCGATCACTCCGGACGGCATCGGCTGGAAGCCCGCCGCCGCGCTCACCGTCGGCATGGCGTACAAGGTGAACGCGCAGGCCAAGGACGCCGACGGCCTGGTGACCGCGTCCACCACGACGTTCACCACGCTGACGCCGGACAAGAAGGTCTCCACCAACGACAACATCAGCGACGGCGCCACCTACGGCGTCGGCATGATCGTCTCGGTGAACTTCAGCAAGACCGTCAAGAACAAGGACGCCGTCCTCAAGGGCATCACCTTCGAGACGAACAACGGCACCGAGGTGAAGGGCCACTGGTTCGGCGACAACCGGCTGGACTTCCGCCCGGCCGAGTACTGGAAGCCGGACACCAAGGTCACCATCAAGTACCGGCTGAAGAGCGTCGAGGTCGCCCCGGGCGTCTACGGCGACGTGGACAAGGACGAGCCGTTCACCATCGGCCGCTCCCAGATCGCCACCGCCGACGCCAAGGCGCACCAGATGACGATCGAGCGGGGCGGCAAGAGCACCACCGTGCCGGTCACCATGGGCGCGGAGGCGACGCCGTCCTGGAGCGGGACGATGGTGATCATGTCCAAGGAGAAGGTCACCCGGATGAACTCGCAGACCGTCGGCCTCGGCGGCGAGTACGACATCCAGGACGTGCCGCACGCGATGCGGCTGACCACCTCCGGCACCTTCGTGCACGGCAACTACTGGTCCAACGCGACCAATCCGTTCGGCAGGACCAACGCCAGCCACGGCTGCGTCGCGATGGTGGACGAGAAGGGCGGCAGCGACACCTCCGTCGCGGGCAAGTTCTTCAACGACTCGATGATCGGCGACGTGGTCAAGGTCGTGAACAGCAAGGAGAAGACCGTCGCGCCCTCCAACGGGCTGGGCGGCTGGAACATCGCCTGGGCGAACTGGTAGATCCTGCCCGCCGACTGACCGGATAGTCCCGGTTCGTCGGCGCGGTGCGGACGAGCGGCCCGATCCTCACCCGTTGGGGTCGGGCCGTTCGCGTTCTCGGAGCGCACCGGGCCCCGAATGGCGCAACCTTTCCGGAGGCCGGCGCGTGTAGTGGTCGAGCCCGTCGTGTGCGCGGGGTTCTGTGCGGGGTTCCGGGTCGTGGGGTTCCGGGTCGTGGGGTTTCGGCCCGCGGGTTTCGGTTCGTGGGGTTCGGTTCGTGGGGTTTCTGAGGGAGGGATCGACGTTGAGGTCGATACGCAGAGTGGTGGCCGTCGGTCTGGTGGGCGGCGCGATGGCGCTGACGGCCGCGTGCGGCGGCGGGAGTGGCGGGAGCGGTAGCGGGGGCGGGAACGCGGCCAAGGCGGACCTGGGGGCCGGAGCGGCCGCCGGAACGGCCTCCCCGGGCGCCGCGGCGGCGAGCAGCGCGGCGCCGAAGGTGTCGCAGGCCGTGGTGAACATCGAGCCCAAGCCCGGCACGGTGGACGTCGCGCCCGACGCGCTCAAGGTCGGTGCGACCGGCGGCAAGCTCACCACCGTCAAGGTCAGTGACAAGACCGGCGCGGAGGTGCCCGGCACCATCGCCGCCGACGGCTCCAGCTGGACCCCGTCGGCGGGCCTCGCCGTGGGCAGCACCTACCAGGTCAGCGCGATGGCCGCGGACGCCAACGGCGTGGTCGCCAGCGCGGACAGCAACTTCTCCACGCTGACGCCGACGGCCCTCGCCAAGGCCGCCGACAACGTGGACAACAACGCGACGTACGGCGTCGGCATGATCGTCTCGGTGAACTTCAGCAAGGACGTCAAGAACAAGGACGTCGTCGCGAAGGGCATCACCTTCGAGACCGACAACGGCACCGTGGTCAAGGGCCACTGGTTCGGCAACCGCCGGCTGGACTTCCGCCCCGAGCAGTACTGGAAGTCCGGCACCAAGGTGACCGTGCACTACCGCCTCAAGAGCGTCGAGATCGCCCCTGGGGTGTACGGCACCGACCGGGACGAGCCCTTCACGATCGGGCGATCTCAGATTTCGACGGTTGACGCCGCCGCGCACAGGATGACCGTCGAACTCGACGGCAAACCGTCGGACATCGACATCACCTCCGGCTCGCCCGAACACCCGACCTGGAACGGCACGATGGTCGTCATGTCCAAGGAGGGCGTGGTGCGGATGCAGTCCAGCACCCTCCCCGGCATGAGCGGCTCCCCGTACGACCTCCAGGTGCCGCACTCGATGCGGCTCACCGACAGCGGCACCTACCTGCACGGCAATTACTGGAGCAAGCTCATCGGTGAGGACAACGTCAGCCACGGCTGCGTCGCCCTCAAGGACGTCGAGGGCGGCGGCGAATCCACCTCGATGGGCAAGTTCTACGCCGGCTCGCTCGTCGGCGACGTGGTGGTCGTGAAGAACTCCACCAAGAAGGAGACCCTCGACCCGGCGAACGGCCTGAGTGGCTGGAACGTGCCCTGGAGCGCCTGGTAGGCCGACCGGTAGCCGCCCTGGTCGGGGCGGTTCCGTGGCAACCCGGGATTGACAGCGGACGCGCCCCGGGTTGCCTGCTCCCCACCCTCTCCCCACCCTCTCCCGACCCCTTCCGGGCCCCCTCCAGGCCCCCGCCTGGCACTCTCCGCGGGGTCTCCTTGCACGCGGCATATGCCGACTCGGAGGAGATCGTTTGCTCATTGTCCGTACGCGGCCGCTTGCGTTCCGCAATGATGGACCGCATGGCGGGTTGGGGCGAAACAGATCAGTCATCAGTTCCCGGGGCCGGATTGGTCGCCGAGGCGTCGTGGATCGATGTCCAGGACGCGCTGGCGGCGCTGGAGCGGCTCAGCTCGGAGGAACTGGAGGAGATGTATTGCGGCAGGCTGAGCGATCAGTCCGTGCCGAACGAGGTGCGACTGCCGTCCCGGCCGGAGACCGGCCCGGTGGCCCGCCGACTGGTGCTGTCGGTCCTGGAGTCCTGGGACCTCCACCAGCACCTGGAGGCCGGTGAGTTACTCACCAGCGAGCTGGTCTCCAACGCCGTCCGGCACGCCGCCGGACGCACCATCGGACTCCAGGTGATCCGCAAGCCGGGCTGGCTCCGCGTCGAGGTCCGCGACTCCTCCCGGGCGCTGCCCTGCATGATCCTCGCCGAGCCGAAGCCGGTGACCGAGCGGGGGCGGGGCCTGCGGGTCATCGACGACCTGGCCGACCGCTGGGGCGCCGACCTGCTGCCGCGCGGCAAGGGCGTCTGGTTCGAGCTGAAGGTCCGCGAGCGACACTGACCGTTTCGGGCTTTCCCGGGTCTTTCTCGGTCTTCCGGGCTGTCCGGGTCTTTTCCGGCTGTCCGGGTCTTCCGGGTCTTCCCGGGAAAACGCGCAGGGCCCCCGAAGTCGCCGTGGTCCGGCGGATGGGGGCCCCTGCAAGTCATCGCGCCGACCAAGGGGGTGCGTGCCGTGCGATGGGCGTCGGCCGTGCCAGGTCGGGCCAGCCGAAGTCTCCACGCCCAGGCCGGCGTGCTGTGCCGCCCGCCGTTGGGCTGCTTCGACTATCGCACGGATCTCAGCATGTGGGCAAACCAGGTGACTTGGATTGAAAGGTTTGTAACCTAGTTCACCTTTGGATTTTGCATAGGTTCACGCTGTTGCCTGTGAATATTCACCATCCTTGCCGTCGGGCCTCCGGTGTTTCGTCGCCCGGCCGCCAATTCCTCCGTGCACCCCACCACGCCGGAACTGCCGGGTAGCATCAGGCCCGTGGACCTGTACTGGCACGTCGTACTGCCACCGCTCAGCGCCTGATCGGGCGCACACGCCGGTGGCTCGAGCCCCGCGCTCCCTGCTGCGGCCCCTTCGGCCGTCAGGGGGCCGCCGTGTGCGCCCGGTGCGAAACCAACTCCCCTGACGGTCTTCGACGACGGAAGTTCACGACTGTGCCGAACCGCACCTCCACGCCCGCGCCCACCCGGCCCACCACCACCCCCACCGCCCGCCGCACCAGCCCGCTCGGCGGGCCGGTCCCGATCCTGGTCGCCGCACTGCTGTGGGGCACCACCGGGACGGCCAGCTCCCTCGCACCCGACGGCGCCCCTTCGGCGGGCATCGGCGCCGCCGCGCTGGTCCTCGGCGGACTCCTCCTCTTCCTCTCCACCCGCAGCGCCCGCGCGCTGCCCCGGGCCTGCGGCCGCCGGGAGCGGTGGCAACTCGCCGTCGGCGCCGTCGCGGTGGTCGGCTACCCGGTCACCTTCTACCCGGCGGTGACCCGCGCCGGGGTGGCGGTGGCCACCGTGATCGCACTGGGCAGTGCCCCCGTCTTCGCCGGCCTGCTCGGCTGGCTCACCCGGCAGGGGCGGCCGAGCGGCCGGTGGGCCGGTGCCACGGTGACGGCGGTCGTCGGCTGCGCCGTCCTGGTGCTGGGCCCCGAACTCACCGGCGACGGCGCGGCGGTGGACGCCGTGGGGGTGGCGCTGGCCGCGCTCTCCGGCCTCTCGTACGCCGTGTACTCGCTCGTCGGCGGGAGGCTCATCTCGCGCGGGCACCCGTCCGCCGGGGTGATGGGGGCGATGTTCGGCGCGGCCGCGCTGCTCGTCCTGCCGGTGCTGTTCCTCGGCGACCTGCGGTGGCTCGCCTCGCCGCGCGGCGCGGCGGTGGTGCTCCACCTCGCGGTGATCACCACCTTCCTCGCCTACCGCCTCTTCGGCCACGGGCTGCGCCGCACCTCCGCCCAGACCGCCACCACCCTCACCCTCGCCGAACCCGCCGTCGCCGCCCTCCTCGGCGTCGCCGTCCTCGGCGAACGCCTCCCCGCCGCCTCCTGGTGCGGCCTCGCCATCCTCGCCGCGGGCCTCGCCGTCCTCACCGTGCCCGTGGGCACCCGCCGCCGCTGACCTGCGGGTGCCCCCACGCGCAGGAAGTCGGACGGGCCGACTTCCTGCGCGGGTGCCGCTGGTCGGCGGTGCCTAGTGACCGGCCACCCGGCCCTCCGGTGCGGCCCTCCGGCGCCGCCCTCTGATCGCCGATGCCGTTCGGCGGTCGGCGGGCCAGCACGCCGTGCTTCACCCGCTCTTGCGTCGAACCGCTTGCCGCCGGGCGCCCCGCTTGGTGGGCTTGACCGCGTGGAGGAGACCACGGACGGCCGACCGCAGGCGACGTACGACCGCAGGCGACGTACGACCGCATCGGGGTCGGCTACCGCGCCATCCGCCGGCCCGATCCCCGACTGCACGCCCCGATCGGTGCCGCCCTCCAGAGGGCCCGGTCGGTGGTGAACGTCGGTGCGGGCGCCGGATCCTACGAGCCCGAGGGCGCCACCGTCACCGCAGTCGACCCCTCCCAGGTCATGCTCGACCAGCACCCGGGGCACCGGAAGGTCAAGGCCGGAGCCGAGCGACTGCCCTTCCCGGACGGCTCCTTCGATGCGGCGATGGCCGTCATGACCGTCCACCACTGGCCGGATCCCGAACGGGGCCTCGCGGAGCCGCGGCGGGTCGCCCGGCGGCAGGTCGTCTTCACCTGGGACCCGGCCCACCGTCCGCAACTATGGCTGCTGGAGGAGTACCTGCCCGAGATCCGGGAGCTGGAGGAGAGCCGCTTCACGCCGCTGGCCCAGGTCGTCGACGCGCTGGACGCGCACACGGTGCTGCCCTTCCCCGTCCCGCACGATTTCACGGACGGTTACCAGATCGCCTACTGGCGGCGGCCCGAGTTCTACCTCGACCCGGTCGTCCGGCCGGCTCGACCTTCGCCCAGTTGCCGCTCGCAGTGGTGCGGCCGGCGATCGCCCGCTTGCGCGCCGACCTCGAATCCGGCGCCTGGCACCGCCGCCATGCCGAACTCCTCGACCAGGAGCACATGGACTACGGGTACCGGCTGCTCATCGTGGGGGTGCTCTCCTCGGAGTAGGAAGTCGGACGGGCCGACTTTCTGCGCGCGAGGCTGGATAGCGCGTTCGCGCGGGGCCGGAGAAAATATATCGACCGGTCTACATAGGGTGCGTTCGTGGAGGGTTGGGGCGCACAGGAAGTCGGCGGGGCCGACTTCCTGCGCAGGAGGTGCGTGGGGGTGCACCGAAGAGATAGACCGGTCTGCATATTCCGCACCTGGAATGTAGACCGGTCTACATAATTTCCTCCACCTGGGGGCCGGGTCGCGCTCGGATGCCCAGGCGCGCTCAGATGCCGAGGTGGGTGGCGATGCCGGTGAGGACGCAGTCGAGGCCGGTCTCGAACTGCCAGGTGGGGTCGTCCTTGCGGGTGGCCTCGTGGAGGTAGCGCTGGTAGGTGGGGTAGCGGCCGGTGTCCATCAGGAAGGACATCCGGGGGGCGAGGCCGGCGCGGGTCTCGTCACCGTCGGACCAGCCGTGCTCGCGCTGGAGGATGCGCAGGGCGAGCTCGGCGGCGACGGAGCCGTGGACGTAGCCGGTGACGGTGCGGAAGACCGCCATGGTGGTGTCGGCGTCCAGGCCGTGGTCGGCGAGGGCGGCGAAGGCGCGTTCGGGGATGGCGAGCTGGTTGGGGGTGAGGGGGACGGCGCCGGCGCGGACGACCCACGGGTGGGCCAGGTTCATGGCGCGCAGGTGGAGCGCCAGGGTGCGCATGGTGTCGCGCCAGCCGCTGGAGGGAGTGTCCAGGGAGAGTTCGCCGTAGACGAAGTCGACCATCAGGTCGATGAGTTCGTCCTTGCCGGAGACGTACCGGTAGGCGGCCATCGGGGCGACGCCGAGGGTGGTGGCGAGTCGGCGCATGGTGACGGCGTCGAGGCCTTCGGCGTCGGCGATCGCGATCGCGGCCTCGGCGATCCGCTGCGGGGTGAGGGTGGTGCGCGGCGCGGGGGCCGGGCGGGCGAGGCGCTCCCAGAGCGAGGCCTGGGGCTTGGTCTGGTCGTCGTCCCCGGTGGGGGCCTGCTGGGCGGGCATGACGGCGGGCTCCTTCCGGCTGGGGTTCCCACCGTACCACCGGCGTGTACGGCGTATCGGGAGTAGACGGCGTACGCGCCGATGTGTACGTTGCATCCGGAAGATACGTTGTACACATCGTCCCGGAGGGGGATGTTCATGGCCAAGGACGTTTCGGAGAAGAGCCTGAAGGTCGCGGTCGTCGTCGGCAGCACTCGGAGCGGCCGGTTCGCGCCCGTCGTCGCCGACTGGCTGCTCGGCCACCTCGGCGCGCGCGGCGACATGACCGCCGACCTGATCGATCTGGTCGAGACCCCGCTGCCGACCACCTTCCCGTCCTTCGGTGGTGAACTGGAGCCGGGCGCAGCCGAGTTGCTCGCTGCCGTCACGCCCCGGCTGGAGGCTGCCGACGCCTTCGTGGTCGTCACACCCGAGTACAACCACAGCTTCCCGGCCCCGCTGAAGAACGCCATCGACTGGCACAACAGCCAGTGGCACGGCAAGCCGGTCGGCTTCGTCTCCTACGGCGGCCTCTCCGGCGGTCTGCGCGCCGTCGAGCAACTGCGAGTGGTGCTCGCCGAGTTGAACGCCATGACGATTCGCAACACGGTCAGCTTCCACGGCGCCGCCCAGTGCTTCGGCGTCGACGGCAAGCCGCTCGACCCGGCCGCCGACGCCGCCGCCAAGGCCATGCTCGACCAACTCGCCTGGTGGGCGGAGGCGTTGCGGGACGCCCGGCGCGTCCGCCCGTTCGCGGCCTGAGCAGGCGCCTCGGGACGCCCCGGAACGCCGAGAGCCCCCGGACGGGTCCGGGGGCTCAGGCGACAGCGGGTGTGATCAGCACTCGATGACGTTGACGGCGAGGCCGCCGCGCGAGGTCTCCTTGTACTTGATCTTCATGTCGGCGCCGGTCTCCTTCATCGTCTTGATCGCCTTGTCGAGCGAGACGTGGTGCCGGCCGTCGCCGCGCAGGGCCATCCGGGCGGCGGTGACGGCCTTGACGGAGGCCATGCCGTTGCGCTCGATGCAGGGGATCTGGACGAGCCCGCCGACCGGGTCGCAGGTGAGGCCGAGGTTGTGCTCGATGCCGATCTCGGCGGCGTTCTCGACCTGTTCGGGGGTGCCGCCGAGGACCTCGGCGAGGCCGCCGGCGGCCATCGAGCAGGCGGAGCCGACCTCGCCCTGGCAGCCGACCTCGGCGCCGGAGATGGAGGCGTTCTCCTTGAAGAGCATGCCGATGGCGCCGGCCGCGAGGAGGAAGCGGACGATGCCGTCCTCGTCGGCGCCCGGGATGAAGTTCAGGTAGTAGTGCAGGACGGCGGGGATGATCCCGGCCGCGCCGTTGGTCGGAGCGGTGACCACCCGGCGGCCGGAGGCGTTCTCCTCGTTGACCGCCATCGCGTAGAGGGTCACCCACTCCATCGCGTTGGCCGGGCCGATGCCCTCGGCGCGCATCGCGCGGGCGGCGGCGGCGGCGCGGCGGCGGACCTTGAGGCCACCGGGCAGGATCCCCTCGCGGGACATGCCGGCCCGCACGCACTCCTGCATGACCTGCCAGATCTCCAGCAGCCCGGTCCGGATCTCCTCCTCGGAGCGCCAGGCCTTCTCGTTCTCCAGCATCAGGCCGGAGATCGACAGCCCGGTCTCCCGGGTGAGCCGCAGCAGCTCCTCGCCGGTGCGGAAGGGGTAGCGCAGCGCGGTGTCGTCGGGCTTGACCCGGTCCGCGCCGATGGCGTCCTCGTCGACGACGAAGCCGCCGCCGACCGAGTAGTAGGTCTTCTCCAGCAGCGTGGAGCCGTCCGCCGCGTACGCCCAGATGGTCATGCCGTTGGCGTGGTACGGCAGCGAGCGGCGGCGGTGCAGGACCACCTGGGTGCCCGGGTCGAAGTCGATGGGGTGGGTGCCGAGGAGGTTGAGCCGCTTCTCGGTGGTGATCCGCTCGACGTCCTTGTCCGCCTGGTCGACGTCGACCGTGCGGGGGGAGTTGTTCTCCAGGCCGAGCAGGACGGCCTTCGGGGTGCCGTGGCCGTGGCCGGTGGCGCCCAGCGAGCCGTACAGCTCGGCGCGCACGCTCGCCACCTCGGCGAGCAGGTCCTCGGACCGCAGGCGCCGGGCGAACATCCGGGCGGCACGCATCGGGCCGACGGTGTGGGAGCTCGACGGGCCGATGCCGATGGAGAAGAGGTCGAAGACGCTGAGGGCCACGGGGGACGTCCTTGTCTGTCTCGTGGAAGGACTGGCGGGCGGGGGACGACACGGGTCGGGGCACCGCGCGCACTGTCCAGTGTGCGCGGTCCCCCGGGATCCCAGGTGCCGTGGCGGGGTGAGGCCGGTCACCCCGCCCGAACGATCACCGCGGTGATCAGAGGTTCGGGTAGAGCGGGTACTTCTCGGCCAGCGCGGTGACGCGGGCCTTGAGCGCGGTGGCGGCGTCCTCGTCGAAGGCGGGCTTGAGCGCCTCGGCGATGATGTCGGCGACCTCGCGGAAGTCCTCGGCCTGGAAGCCGCGGGTGGCGAGCGCGGGGGTGCCGATGCGCAGGCCGGAGGTGACCATCGGCGGCCGCGGGTCGTTCGGGACGGCGTTGCGGTTGACCGTGATGCCGACCTCGTGCAGGCGGTCCTCGGCCTGCTGGCCGTCGAGCTGGCTGTTGCGCAGGTCGACCAGGACCAGGTGCACGTCGGTGCCGCCGGACAGCACCGAGGCGCCGGCCTCGGCGACGTCGGCCTGGAGCAGGCGCTCGGCGAGGATCTTGGCGCCCTCCAGGGTGCGCTGCTGGCGCTCCTTGAACTCCTCGGACGCGGCGACCTTGAAGGCGACGGCCTTGCCGGCGATCACGTGCTCCAGCGGGCCGCCCTGCTGGCCGGGGAACACCGCGGAGTTGATCTTCTTGGCGTACTCGGCCTTGGACAGGATGACACCGCCGCGCGGGCCGCCCAGGGTCTTGTGGGTGGTGGTGGTGACCACGTCCGCGTACGGCACCGGGTTGGGGTGCAGGCCGGCGGCGACCAGGCCGGCGAAGTGCGCCATGTCCACCATCAGCAGCGCGCCGACCTCGTCGGCGACCCGGCGGAACGCGGCGAAGTCCAGCTGGCGCGGGTAGGCGGACCAGCCGGCGATGATCAGCTTCGGCTGGTGCTCCTTGGCCAGGCGCTCGACCTCGGCCATGTCGACCTGGCCGGTCTTCTCGTCCACGTGGTACGCGGCCACGTTGTAGAGCTTGCCGGAGAAGTTGATCTTCATGCCGTGGGTCAGGTGACCGCCGTGGGCCAGGTCCAGGCCCAGGATGGTGTCGCCCGGCTTGATCAGCGCGAACATCGCGGCGGCGTTGGCCTGCGCGCCCGAGTGCGGCTGGACGTTGGCGTGCTCGGCGCCGAACAGGGCCTTGATGCGGTCGATCGCGATCTGCTCGACCACGTCGACGTGCTCGCAGCCGCCGTAGTAGCGGCGGCCGGGGTAGCCCTCGGCGTACTTGTTGGTGAGCACCGAGCCCTGGGCCTCCATGACCGCCACCGGGGCGAAGTTCTCGGAGGCGATCATCTCCAGGGTGGTCTGCTGGCGGTGCAGCTCGGCGTCGACCGCGGCGGCGATCTCCGGGTCGAGGGAGTGCAGGGACTGGTTCAGAACCGTCATGGTGTGGTCTTCCCGGGAGGAGAGAGACGGGAGCGGAGAAGGGGGGAGCCTGGCGGGGCGGCCGCCGCGCTGCGACCGCCCCGTCACGAGCGGGTCAGCCGCCGATGAAGGCGGTGTACTCGTCCGCGCTGAGCAGCTCGTCGGTGGACTCCACCTGGACCTTGAACAGCCAGCCGCCCTCGAACGGGGCGCTGTTGACCAGGCTGTTGTCGTCCAGGACGTCCTGGTTGATCTCGACGATCTTCCCGGTCACCGGGGAGAACAGGTCGCTGACCGACTTGGTGGACTCCAGCTCGCCACAGGACTCGCCCGCGGTCACGTCGGCGCCGACCTCGGGCAGCTGCACGTAGACGATGTCACCGAGCGCGTCGGCCGCGTGGGCGGTGATGCCGACCGTGGAGACACCGCCCTCGACGGCGGTCAGCCACTCGTGCTCCTTGGTGTACTGCAGGTGCTGGGGGTTGCTCATGGCGTCATTCTCCAGGATGGGAAGCGGGTACGACGAAGCGGGCCGCCGCACGGACGGCTTCGACGCGGATCAGGCGTGGTTCGGTCATGGGCCAGGCCTGGTTCGGGCATGGGCCAGGCCTGGATCAGGCGTGGCTCAAGCCCGGGTCGGGCATGGTGCAGGCCCGGGTCCACGGGGTCTACGGGGTCTACGGGGAGGGCGGGGCCTCAGCGGCCGCGCTTGTAGAACGGCAGCGCCACGACCTCGACCGGCTCGTGCTTGCCGCGCACGTCCACCGCGACGGCGGTGCCGGGGGCGGCGTGGGCCGCGTCCACGTAGGCGATCGCGATCGGCCGGCCCAGGGTCGGGGACGGGGCGCCCGAGGTGATCCGGCCGATCGGGGCGCCGTCGGCGGAGACCACGGTGTACTCGGCGCGCGGGACGCGCTTGCCCTCGGAGACCAGGCCGACCAGCACCCGCGGCGGGTTGGCCTCGGCCTCGGCGGCGGCCTTCTCCAGCGCCTTGCGGCCGACGAAGGTGCCCTCGTTGGTGGTCTTGTCGAAGCGCACGACCCGGCCCAGGCCCGCGTCGAACGGGGTCAGGTCGGTGGAGAGCTCGTGCCCGTACAGCGGCATGCCGGCCTCCAGGCGCAGCGTGTCGCGGCACGACAGGCCGCACGGGACCAGGCCGCGGCCCTCGCCGGCGGCGGTCAGCGCCTGCCAGACCCCCTCGGCGTCGCCCGGGTTGCAGAAGATCTCGAAGCCGTCCTCGCCGGTGTAGCCGGTCCGGGCGAGCAGCACGTCGCGGCCGGCGACCTGGGCCGGGAGGATCGCGTAGTACTTCAGGCCGGGCAGGTCGGCGTCGGTGGTCCCGGCCAGGATCGCGGTGGCCTCCGGGCCCTGGACGGCGATCAGCGCGTAGGTGTCGCGGTCGTCCGTGACGACGGCGTCGAAGCCCTTGGCGCGGGCGATCAGCTCGTCCAGCACCAGCTGGGCGTTGGAGGCGTTGGCGACGACCAGGAAGGCGTCCTCGCGCAGGCGGTAGACGATCAGGTCGTCCAGGATGCCGCCGTCCTCGGCGCAGATCATGGTGTAGCGGGCGCGCAGCACGCCCAGCGCGGAGACGAAGCCGACCAGCGCGTGGTCCAGCATCTCGCCGGCCTGCTGGCCGGTGACGGTGATCTCGCCCATGTGGGAGAGGTCGAACAGTCCGGCCCGGGTGCGGACGGCGAGGTGTTCCTCGCGCTCGCTGCCGTAGCGCAGCGGCATGTCCCAGCCGGCGAAGTCGGTCATGGTCGCGCCGAGGGCGCGGTGCAGCGCGTCGAGCGCGGTGAGGCGGAGGGACGACATGGCCTGGAACTCCTCGGTCTGGGCACTCATGGGTGCACGCGCCGGAACCGGACCCGCTCGGGGGCCGACCCTGCGCGCGGGCATGCGGCGGCGTGGGTCTCCCCATCTGTCGTCGAACCTGAGAGCTTCACCGCCCACCTGCCCGCAGCTGTTTCCAGCATCCAGGACAGCATGGTGGCTTGCACCGTGGGTGGGCGCGCGACAGGGCCGTGCGCCACTTTCCAGATGTGCCTAACCCGTGCGGTAAGGGGGCCTGAGAGATTCCGGGGAGGAGTTGCTCCTTCGGCGCCGGCTGTGCCGCCTGACGGGGCACTCCGGGCTCTCCCGCGCGGGTTCGAGCGGCCGGTATGGAGTTGTCGGTCCGCCGGCGCGCCGCGCCGTCGAACGCGCACATCATGGCACGTCCGCGCCGACGACGGGAGAGGGGACCCGGTCACACCGCGCCACCGCGAACCGGCGCCCCCGGGGCGTGCGCCCTAGACTGCTGCGCGTCGGCGCAGCAGAGGGCGGCCGACCGGCAGAGGGCGGATCAGGCGCGCATGGGGTACCCGGTGGAGCAGCAGCAGGGGTGGGGCGGGCCGGAGTCGGCGCCGCCGGGCGGCGGGTGGCCGGCCAACGAGCTGGAGCAGGTGCTGACCGCCGCGCTGGGCGATCCGGGTGCGACGCCGCGGGTGATCGAGGTGCTGGCCCGCAGCCAGGTGTGGATCCCGCTGCCGGCCGGCGGCGACCCGCGGGGGCCCGCGCTGGACCTGCCGACCATCGAGCTGGCCGGCGAGCCGTACGTGCCGGTGTTCTCCTCGCAGGAGGTGTTCCTGCGGCAGGCGCCGGGGATGGCCTTCGCGGTGGCGCCGGTCTGGGAGTTCGCCCGCGGGCTGCCGCTGGGCGTGGGCATCGCGGTCAACCCGGAGGCGGCGGTGGGCATCCCGGTGCCGCCGCAGGGTGTGGCGGAGCTGCGGCGCGGCCCGCGCGAGGAGCGCCTGGCCGACCAGGAGCAGAGCCAGAGTCAGAACCAGAACCAGAACCAGAACCAGGGACAGGGCCCGGAGGCGCCGACCGGTGGCCGGGTGGCGCTGCGCGAGCCGGTGCCGGGGGAGGACCCGGAGCACTTCCTGGCCGCCTGCCGGGCCGAACTGTCCGCCCTGCCCGGAGTGTTGACCGCGCGCCGGGCGCTCGCCAGCATCGAGGGCGAGCCGACCGTGATGTTCGTGGGCGTCCAGCTGGACCAGACGGCCCCGGCCGACCCGGGTGCGGTGAACGAGGCGCTCGGCCGCGCGCTGGGAACCGCGCCGCTGCCGGGGGGCGTCCACCTCGTACTGCTCGATCTCGCCGATGACCCGGTGGTCGAGTGGCTGCTCACCCGGGTACTCCCTTTCTACGCGCGGGGTTGAGCGGGGTTCGTATCGGAGGCACGTCGCCGTGGCGGTGGCCGGTGCCGCGCCATAGGGTGCGTGCAGACGGCCGACGGGTCGGCAGGCTTGAGGAAAGAGGCGCGGCGAGGTGGGCGCATGAGTGCGGGAGCGGTAGCGGGCGGTGCACCGGGGCCCTGGGGCCAGGCACCCGCCGGGCGCCCCGGAGCGGATCCGGGCGCGCTGGAGCGCGCCCTGCGCGAGGTCGCGCCGGAGCGCTACGAGGCGTACGAGCAACTGCTGCACGCACTGGCCGACGGCCAGGTCTGGATGCTGCTGTGGCACGGTGCGCCGGGCAGCGCTGACGCCCAGTACGGGAACATGGAGATCAGCGGCCACGGCTACGCGCCGGCCGTCACCTCGTCCGAGCAGTTGGCGTCGTCCGGCTGGGCGCGGGCCCACGAGGTCATCTCCGGGCGGGAGATCGCCGCTTCGCTGTACCGGACCCGCTGGGGCCTGTGGCTCAACCCGCACGCGCCCGGCGGCGGGGTCGGGGTGCCCTGGGCGGACCTGCGGCGGATCGCCGCGGGCCTGGAGCGGCTGCCGGCCGGGCCGTTGAAGCTGAGCGAGCCGCAGCTGAACGCCCAGCCGTTCTTCGCGCTGCTGGAGCGGCAGGCCGGTGAGGTGCGCGCGGTGCGGGCGCTGCGCCGGGCCTGGGTGCAGCCGGCCGTGGGGGAGCCGTACCTGGCGATCGGCCTGGAGCTGTACGAGAGTTCACCGCCGGCGGTGGAGGCCGTGCGGGCGCTGATGCAGCGGGCGATCGCGGTGGCCCCGGAGGGGCTGGCGGTGTCCACGGTGGCGATGGCGGACGAGTACGACCCGGTGGCGCTGTGGATGCGGGCCCATTCGCGCCCGTTCTTCGACCGGGAGGCGGGGCGGCCGCCGACCGGCCCGTACCCGCCGGTGCCGCCTCCGCCGTACCCCGCGCAGCAGGGGCCGGGCTACGGCTACGGCACGCAGCAGCCCGCGCAGGGCTGGACCGGGCAGCCGCAGCAGCCGTGGCTCGGATACCCGGGGCGCTGACAACCAAAACCTTTTTCCAGAAGCCGACTTGATCTTGCATCAGGTCGGCTTCGGTGCTTTCCGGACGAACTTCCGGCCGTTACCGTCGATCATCTTGACATGCCAGTTACAGCCGTGTGAAGAGGGATATGCCGAAGACGGAGGAGGTGCATGCGCACAGATCACAGTTGGGCATCTGTCGGTTGTCAGGGCTGGCGCAAGCCAGTTCGGATGGCAGAGAGTTCTGCGCAACGCACCGCGCGTACTGGGAACCCCACGAAGGTGAACGCGCACGCCGACCGCCAGAACCACGCGAAGCCCATCCCGCGTTGGGGCAGTACCCGTGCACGACGTACTGCCGCGAACACCCGTTCCAAGCACCTCCGCACGTCCGCAGCCGTACCGCCGAACCGGTGACCGGCGCCCGTGGGCCGGCCACCGTCGGCGAGGGGACCAACTGACCATGACCGCACCCATCGCAACCACCGGGAACGAACCGGAGGCACCCGCCCCCGCGAGCCCGGCCAAGAAGATCGAGGGCCGCTCCCTCGGCCAGATCGCCTGGACCCGCTTCAAGCGCGACAAACTCGCCGTCGCCGGCGGCGTCGTGGTGATCCTGCTGATCCTGCTGGCCGTACTGGCCAAGCCCATCGAGGCCCTGTTCGGCCTCGACCCCGACGCCCTGAACCAGGACCTGCTCGACGCCAACCTGGGCGGCATCCCGCTCGGTGACTGGGGCGGGATGAGCTGGGACCACCCGCTCGGCGTCGACCCGCTCCAGGGCCGCGACCTGCTCTCCCGCGTGATCGAGGGCTCCTGGGTCTCCCTGCTGGTCGCCTTCGGCGCGACCCTGTTGTCGAACACGATCGGCACCGTGCTCGGTGTCATGGCCGGCTACTACGGCGGCTGGGTGGACACCGTGATCAGCCGCGTCATGGACGTCTTCCTCGCCTTCCCGCTGCTGCTCTTCGCCATCGCGATCTCGACCTCGCTGCAGGGCGGCGCGTTCGGCCTGCACGGCCTCCCGCTGCACATCATGGTGCTGATCTTCGTGATCGGCTTCTTCAACTGGCCCTACATGGGCCGGATCGTGCGCGGACAGACGCTGTCGCTGCGCGAGCGGGAGTTCGTCCACGCGGCCCGCAGCCTGGGCGCCCGCGGCCCGTTCATCCTGTTCAAGGAACTGCTGCCGAACCTGGTCGGTCCGATCCTGGTCTACTCGACCCTGCTGATCCCGACCAACATCCTCTTCGAGGCGGGCCTCAGCTTCCTCGGCGTCGGCATCCAGCCGCCGCAGGCCTCCTGGGGCGGGATCCTCCAGGACGCGATCAAGTACTACCAGGTGGACCCCCAGTACATGGTGGTCCCCGGTCTGGCGATCTTCCTCACCGTGCTCGCCTTCAACCTGCTCGGCGACGGGCTGCGTGACGCCCTCGATCCCAAGAGCAACTGACGCAACGTCAGGCCCTCCCTCCTTCCCATCCTCAAGGGGTTGATCTCACCCATGCGCAGGTCCCGTACCGTCGCCCTGACCGCGGCGGCAGCCGCCGCGGTCCTGATCGTGACCGGCTGCACCTCCGGCAGCAAGGGCTCCGGCTCGTCCTCCTCCGCCAGCGGCAGCAGCGCCGGTGGCGGCGGTGCCGACGCCGCCACCAAGGGCATCGTCAACGCCTCGGACAAGAAGGGCGGGACGGTCACCTACGAGATGAAGGGCGCCCCGGACTCCTTCGACCCGGGCAACACGTACTACGCCTACATCTACAACTTCTCGCGCCTGTACGGGCGTCCGCTGACCACCTTCGCCCCGGGCGCCGGCTCGAACGGCAACAAGCTGGTCCCGGACCTCGCCGAGAGCCTGGGCAAGGTCAGCGCGGACGGCCTGACCTGGACGTACAAGCTGCGCGCGGGCCTGAAGTTCGACGACGGCACCCCGATCAGCTCGAAGGACGTCAAGTACGCCGTCGAGCGCTCCAACTTCGCGCCGGACGTGAACTCCAACGGCCCCACCTACTTCCACGACCTGCTGGTCGACAACGAGACCCCGTACCAGGGCCCGTACAAGGACAAGACCGGCGGCCTGAACTCGATCGAGACGCCGGACGACCAGACCATCGTCTTCCACCTGAAGCAGCCGTTCGCGGACTTCGACTACCTGGTCGGCTCCCCGCAGACCGTCCCGGTCCCGCAGGCCAAGGACGACGGCGCCGGCTACGTGAAGCACGTGGTCGCCTCGGGTGCCTACAAGTTCGAGTCCTACGAGGACGGCAAGCAGCTCACCCTGGTGCCGAACACCAACTGGGACCCGAGCACCGACCCGATCCGCAAGCAGCTCGCGGACAAGATCGTGGTCCGGATGGGCATGGAGCAGTCCACCATCGACAAGGACCTGATCGCGGGCAACGCCCAGGTGGACCTGGTCGGCAGCGGCGTCGACCCGCAGACCCAGGCGCAGATCCTGCAGAACCAGAAGCTCAAGGCGAACACCGACAACGCCTACGGCGGCCGCCTGGCGTACGTCGCGATCAACACCAAGGTCGCGCCGTTCGACAACCTGGAGTGCCGCAAGGCCGTCCAGTACGCGATCGACAAGGTCTCCGTGCAGACCACGCTCGGCGGCCCGATCCGCGGCCAGATCGCCAACACGGTGATCCCGCCGGACGTCCCGGGCCACCAGGACTTCAACACCTGGGCGACCAACGGCAACAAGGGTGACGAGGCCAAGGCCAAGGACGCCCTCAAGGCCTGCGGCAAGCCCGACGGGTTCAGCACGGTGATCACCGCCCGCACCGAGCGCGACCCGGAGGTCCAGGCCGCGACCGCGATCCAGGCCGCGCTGAAGAAGATCAACATCAACGTCGAGATCCAGAAGTACGCGCAGGGCAAGTACTTCTCGGACGCCGCCGGTGTCCCGCAGTTCACCCAGGACCACAACATCGGTCTGATGATGATGCAGTGGAGCGCCGACTGGCCGACCGGCTACGGCTTCCTGCAGCAGATCTCCGACGGCCGCGCCATCAAGGCCTCCGGCAACAGCAACCTGGCCCAGCTCAACGACCCCGAGGTCAACAAGCTGCTCGACGACGCCATCACCAACACCGACCAGTCGGCGCGCGAGAAGATCTACGGCCAGATCGACAAGAAGATCATGGACCAGGCGGTCTACGTCCCGCTGACCTACTTCAAGGTCTTCCTGTACCGCCCGGACAGCGCCACCAACCTGGCGTCCACCTCGGGCTTCTCGGGTGAGTACGACTACCTGAACATCGGCACCACCAAGTAAAGAGCCTGGCTCCACATCCCTGAAGGCAGGTGAAGGCAGCGGCCGCCCGCCGCCGTCCGGAAGACCCCGGACGGCGGCGGGCCGCCGGAGCCGCCCAACTGTGTTTGCCTACATCATCCGCAGGATCTTCGCGGCCGTCGTGCTGCTGCTGGTGGTCAGCGCTGTCACCTTCGCGATCTTCTTCCTGCTCCCGCGCATCGCCGGCGAGACCACCGACCAACTGGCCACGCAGTACGTCGGGAAGAACCCCTCCCCCGAGGCGATCGCCGCGGTCAAGAAGAACCTCGGGTTCGACCAGCCGCTGTACACCCAGTACTGGAACTTCCTCAAGGGCCTGGTCAGCGGCGCCGAGTACAAGTTCGGCCCGGACCCGGTCACCTGCCACGTACCGTGCTTCGGCTACTCCTTCAAGAACCACCTGGAGGTCTGGCCCGAGCTGATCAAGCGCGTCCCGATCACCCTCTCGCTCGCCGTCGGCGCGGCCGTGCTCTGGCTGGTCTCCGGCGTCGCCACCGGCGTCGTCTCCGCGCTCAAGCCGCGCTCGGTCTTCGACCGGATCGCCATGGGCATCTCCCTCGCCGGCGTCTCGCTGCCGGTCTTCTTCACCGGCGCGGTGCTGCTCGCCCTGTTCAGCTACGAGTGGCCGATCCTGGACAACCTCCAGTACGTCGACTTCGCCGACGACCCGCTGATGTGGGCCCGCAACCTGATCCTCCCGTGGATCTCGCTGGCCTTCCTCTACTCCGCGCTCTACGCCCGGCTCACCCGCGCCGGAATGCTGGAGACCATGAGCGAGGACTACATCCGCACCGCCCGGGCCAAGGGCCTGGTCGAGCGCAAGGTCGTCGCCCGGCACGGACTGCGCGCCGCGCTGACACCCGTCATCACCATCTTCGGCATGGACCTCGGCCTGCTCCTCGGCGGCGCCCTCATCACCGAGCAGGTCTTCTCGCTCCAGGGCGTCGGCGCCTTCGCCGTCCAGGCGATCGCCGACAACGACCTGCCCAAGATCCTCGGCGTCACCCTGCTCGCCGCCTTCTTCATCGTCGCCTGCAACCTCGTGGTCGACCTCCTGTACGCACTCGTCGACCCCCGGGTGAGGCTCTCGTGACCGAGCTCCAGAAGACCGAGGCGGTCGCCGCCCAGGCCCCGTCCGGCGACCCCTTCCTCTCCGTCCGCGACCTGCGGATCCACTTCGACACCGACGACGGCCTGGTCCGCTCGGTGGACGGGGTCAGCTTCGACCTGCACAAGGGCCGCACCCTCGGCATCGTCGGCGAGTCCGGCTCCGGCAAGTCCGTCACCTCGCTCGGCATCATGGGCCTGCACCGCACCAAGCGGGCCCGGATCACCGGCGAGATCCGGCTGGACGGCGAGGACCTGATCGCGGCGGGCCCCGAACGGGTGCGCCAACTGCGCGGCCGCGAGATGGCGATGATCTTCCAGGACCCGCTGACCGCGATGCACCCCTACTACACCGTCGGCGCGCAGATCGTCGAGGCGTACCGGGTGCACCACCCCCAGGCATCCAAGAAGCAGGCCCGGGCCCGCGCGGTCGAGATGCTCGACCGGGTCGGCATCCCGCAGCCCGACCGCCGGGTGGACGACTACCCGCACCAGTTCTCCGGCGGCATGCGCCAGCGCGCCATGATCGCCATGGCGCTGGTCAACGACCCCTCGCTGCTGATCGCCGACGAGCCCACCACCGCCCTGGACGTCACCGTCCAGGCGCAGATCCTGGACCTCATCCGCGACCTCCAGGACGAGTTCGGCTCGGCCGTCATCATCATCACCCACGACCTCGGGGTGGTCGCCGAACTGGCCGACGACATCCTGGTCATGTACGGCGGCAAGTGCATCGAGCGCGGCCCCGCCGAGACCCTCTTCGACGCGCCCGAACACCCCTACACCTGGGGCCTGCTGGGCTCCATGCCGCGCCTGGACCGCGAACTCCAGGACCGCCTCGTCCCGGTCAAGGGCACCCCGCCCAGCCTGATCAACGTGCCGTCCGGCTGCGCCTTCCACCCGCGCTGCCCGTACGCCGACCGGACCGGCGGGCGCTCCGCGAGCGAGCTCCCGGTGCTGGCCGAAGCCTCGCCCGGCCACTACGCGGCCTGCCACCTCCCGGCCGCCGAACGGCACCGCATCTTCGCCGAAGAGATCGCGCCCCGGCTGTGAGCCCGGCCTCGTACCACCTTTCTGGAGAGAACCGATGACGGACACTCAGGCAGCCACGGCCACCGCGCCCGCGCCCGCCCCCGACCGCGAGCCGCTGCTCCGGGTGACCGGCCTGACCCGGCACTTCCCGATCCGAGGCGGACTGCTGCGCCGCCAGACCGGTGCGGTGCGGGCCGTCGACGGCATCGACTTCACCGTCAACGCCGGTGAGACGCTCGGGGTCGTCGGCGAGTCCGGCTGCGGCAAGTCGACGATGGGCCGACTGGTCACCCGGCTCGACGAACCGACCGGCGGGAAGGTCGAGTTCGAGGGCACCGACATCACCCACCTGGGCGTCGGCGCGATGCGGCCGCTGCGCCGCGACATCCAGATGATCTTCCAGGACCCGTACTCCTCGCTCAACCCGCGGCACACCGTCGGCACCATCGTCGGCGCGCCGTTCCGGTTGCAGAAGGTGGAGCCCGAGGGTGGCACCAAGAAGGCCGTCCAGGAACTGCTGGAACTGTGCGGGCTCAGCCCCGAGCACTACAACCGCTACCCGCACGAGTTCTCCGGCGGCCAGCGCCAGCGCATCGGCATCGCCCGGGCACTCGCCCTCCGGCCGAAGATGATCATCGCGGACGAGCCGGTCTCCGCCCTGGACGTCTCCATCCAGGCCCAGGTGGTCAACCTGCTGGACGACCTCCAGCGCGAACTCGGCCTGACCTACCTGATCATCGCGCACGACCTCTCGGTGGTCCGGCACGTCTCGGACCGGGTCGCGGTGATGTACCTCGGCAAGATCGTCGAGATCGCCGACCGCGACTCCCTCTACGCGAGCCCGCTGCACCCGTACACCAACGCGCTGATGTCCGCGGTGCCGGTGCCCGACCCGCGCCGGCGCCAGCGGGCCGGCCGCGAGCGGATCCTGCTCACGGGCGACGTCCCCTCGCCGATCAACCCGCCCAGCGGCTGCCGCTTCCGCACCCGCTGCTGGAAGGCCCAGGACGTCTGCGCCGGCCAGGAGCCGCCGCTGACGGCGCTGAAGACCGGGCACGAGGTGGCGTGCCACTTCCCCGAGCTGGGCGAGGGGAAGTAGGGCGTGGGCCCACGCGAACGATGCGCCGCACCGGAACACCGGCTTTGATCAGCCGGTCGTTCCGGTGCGGCGCATCGTGGCGTCCGGGGCCCTCATCCCGGTTGGGGCGGTGCGGTGTTGATCACGCGTCAGGGTCGGGGCCCTTGCCGGTGGGCAGCCGGGTCGCCGCAGGCATCGCGAGCCCGGCCGCGAGGAAGACGGCCGCCAGCGCCACCCACCCGTACTGACCGGCCCCGACGACCGCGACCAGGGCGACCGGCGCGGCCACATTGGCGGCTCCGCGGCCGATGGCCAGGACGCCCTGGTACTGGCCGGTGGCGTGCTCGGGAGCGAGCTGGAAGCTGAGCCCCCACTCGCCGGAGACCTGGTACATCTCCCCCCACGTGTGGGCGATCATCCCCAGGCCGAGGATGCCGGTCGCGACCAGGGCGTTCCCCCAGCCTGCGACGCCGTACAGCAGGCAGGCGCAGCCGAGGAAGAACCCGCCGAGGCGGGAGATCCGCCCCCACAGGCCCGGGGTGGTGTCGTTGCCCTTGGAGCTCACCTGGACCTGGAAGATCACCACCAGGACCGTGTTCAGGACGATCAGGGCGCTGAACAGCCAGGCGGGTGCCTTGGTGTGGGTGACCAGCCACAGCGGAATGGCGATCTCCATGAGGGCGCCGTTCAGCGACAGTACGGCGTTCAGCCCGGTGAACCGCAGGTACCGGAGGTCCTTGAACGCTGTTCCCAGCGGCTGCTTCTCGATGTGCGCGGGAGGCGGATGCCGTACGGGCATCCGGTTCAGCACGAGGGCCGACCCCGCGTAGGCCAGCGCCGCGACGACCACCATCGCCTCGTACGCGGCCCGGGTGTCCAGGTACAGGGCCAGGCCGGCGGCTCCCGCGCCGAGTGAGATCCCGATGTTGCTCACGACCTGCTGGTGCGCGCGCGCGGTCACCCGCTCCTCGGCCGAGGCGATCAGGGACACCAGGGCGGGCAGGACCGTGCGGCAGCCCCGCTGCACGACGCCCACCGCGCACGCCGTGACGGCGAACGGCCAGAAGGAGCCGACGGCCAGGTAGCACAGCACCGCCGGCCCCGCGGCGACGGTGAGGACGAGCAGGACCCGCCGCGGCCCGATGCGGTCGGAGAGGTGTCCGATCGGCAGGGCCGCCAGCAGGCCGGCCAGGCTGGCAACCGTGAGCCCGATGCCCACGTCCACCATCCGCAGACCCACCACCCGGGTGAAGAACAGAACGCTGACGGTGGCGAACAGCCCGTCCCCGAGGGTGGTCAGGAACGTGGACAGCGTCAGTCCGCGCACCGGCCCGGCCGGCGGGACCGCCCTGGCGAGGGCCAGCCGGGCAGCGCTCGTCCGGGTCGGGGGAGCCGTCGTATCCGTTTTCGTCACGTGGCGGCAGCCGCCTGGAAGGTGACCGGCAACGTCGCCAGGTAGCGCATGGTCGCGGTGCGCTGGCGCAGTGGCTCCCCGGTCATCCGCAGGCGTGTGGGGCGCCTCAGAATGGCCTTGATCAGCGCCTGCAGCGTCACCTGGGTGAACAGGTTTCCGACGCAGGTGTGCGGGCCCCGGCCGAATGCCATGTGCTGATTCGGTGTCCGGTCCAGAATGATTTCGTCGGGACGGGTGAATTTTTCGGGATCGCGGTTTGCCGCGCCGAAAAGCACCACGACGACGTCTCCGCGCTTGAGCTGGACGGATCCGACGACGACGGGCTCGGTGACGATGCGGCTGGTCCCCTGAACCGACGCGTCGTAGCGCATGAGTTCGTCGAAACCACTCGACAGCAGCGCCGGGTCGCGCATCGCCTCGAATTTGTCGGGGTTCTCCAGCAGCGCCAGCATGGCATTTCCGGCACCGGCGACGATCGAGCTGTAGCCGGACTGGAAGACGACCCGCACCGTGTTCCGGACGAAGGAATCGGCGACATCCACCTCGGCACGGTTGCCGGCGACATGGGCCAGCAGTCCGGGGCGCGGATTGGCCGTGAACCAGGACTCGACCATTTCGCTCAGTCGGCCGCGCGCCTCGATGCCGAGTTTCCTGAGTTCCGTACCGGTCTCGATTCCGTCCCCGGCGGTTTCGGGCGCCAATCCGGCGTCCATGCTCCGCACGATGGCATCCGATATCGCGGCGAAGGTCCTGACGTCCGGCTGCTCGATGCCCATGAGCTCCGAGATGGTCGCCAGGGCGAGCGGCTCGACGACCTCCGACATGAGATCGAACTCCACCCTGCCCTCCAGGCCGTCGAGCAGCGACCCGACGAGGGCCTCGCCCTGCTCGCCGACGGCCTCCAGGTCCTGGGCGCGCAGGGCGTTCATGAAGAGGCTGCGGAGCGGGCCGTGGTCCGGCGGGTCGAGGGTCTGGAGGCTCAGCCACGGCTCGGAGACCGACTCGCCGGCACGCCGCCAGTCCGTCGCGAACACCGCGGGGTCCTGCAGCACCATCTGGCAGTCGCGGTACCGGGTCAGCACCCAGCTCTGCATCTTCTCGTGCCAGTGCACAGGCTCCGACGCGCGCAGCTCCGCGTAGACCGAATAGGGATCGGCGAGAGTGGAGCTGTCGAGGGGGTCATAGCGGACCGGGAGTTTCATGGACAATTCCTAGGATTCTTGAACGGCCTATGAGGCCCATGTTCCCGCTGGGCCACGAGCGTGCGCCGGACCCGGACGCATCCGGGTCCGGCGCCAATTCTCGCCGACGATACCGGGCTCTGCCGCGGTTCGGGCAATATAATTAGTCGTTGTAACGCATGGAAATTCACCTACCCGAGCTAAATGTCCCGGCCATTGGCGCGGACTGTCGACGTTCGGACATCGGGGATGCCGGTGCAATCGGCATCAGGGATTTCAGTCGTTGTAGCGCACGGAAGTCTCCTCTCCGGTTGTTCATGTTCGAAGCCCCAGTGCTTCTCTCGATGGAAATGAAACTACCACCGGCATTCGGCCCCGTCCATGAGTTATTTCCGGGATCAATTTCCCAAACCAGCCAACCCGGGCAAAGGGTGCATCGAATTCGGGAGGGAAATGCGAATTGTATTCTCCATACCGTACGACCCGCAGTATTTCGCGAATATGTCGAAATTTGGTGTTCACGTCAACTCTGCGCAGAGTGTCCGGACCGGCGGCGGTCGTCGCCCGGGCCCGCGCGTCCGAGGCGGGGCCACGGACCGCGGCCGTACGCGGAGGGGGGAAGGGTTTCGTACGGGGCATAGTTGTTCGGTGACCTCGCAGATCTTCCCCTCCGACGTGCAGCAGTCGCTGGACCTCGTCGGCATCTTCGTCTTCGCCCTCTCCGGGGGGCTGCTCGCCGTCCGCAAGAACATGGACATCTTCGGCATCGCGGTGCTGGCCGAGGTCACCGCGCTCGGGGGCGGCGTGATCCGGGACCTGGTGATCGGGGCGACGCCCGTCGCGGCGTTCAGCAACCTCGGGTACTTCATCACCCCGCTGGTCGCCGCGCTGGTGGTGTTCTTCCTGCACCCCGAGGTCGAGCGGATCAACCGGGCGGTGCAGACCCTGGACGCCCTCGGCCTCGGCCTGTTCTGCGTCACCGGCACCGCCAAGGCGCACGACTACGGGCTCGGCGCGGTGTCGGCCGTCGCACTCGGCATGGTCACCGCGGCCGGCGGCGGGGTGATCCGCGACGTGCTGGCCGGCGAGATCCCCTCGCTGCTGCGCTGGGACCGGGAGATCTACGCCGTCCCGGCCCTGGTCGGCGCCGCCCTGGTGGCGGTGCTGATCGGCGTCGACCGGCTGACCGGCGCCACCGGCACCGCCGCCGCGCTCACCGCCTTCGGGCTGCGGATGCTCGCGCTGAAGTACGGCTGGCGCGCCCCGAGGGCCTGGCACCGCAACGGTTCTCGCACCAGCGAGGAGTAGGCGAGCCGCCGTACGCGAGCGAGATCGCCTCCGCCGTGCAGAGCAGTTCCGGCACCATCCGGGCGAGTTCGGCCGGCGGCACCTGGCTCGCCGGGGCGCTCAGCGCGCAGGCCGCGACCGTCCGGCCGCCGCTGCCCGCCACCGGCGCGGCCACGCACGTCACCGGCTCCCGGTGCTCGGCCGACTCCGCCGCCCAGCCCCGCAGCCGCACCGCCGCCAGTTCGGCCGGCAACTCCTCGTCGGGGGTGCCGTCCTCGGGCAGCCCGGCCAGCAGCACCCGGCCGATCGCCGTCCCGCCGGCCGGCGCCCGCCGCCCGATCCGGGACGCCCGGGCGGTGCCCGGCCCGGCCCAGCTCCCGGCCACCTCGTCCAGGTACAGCACCTCGCCGTCCTGGAGCACGGCCAGCTGGACGGTGTAGCCGCAGCGCGCGTTGAGCGCCGCCAGGTACGGCGCGGCGACCTGCCGGACGTCGATCTCCTCCAGCGCCCGGTGGGCCAGTGAGAGCACCCGGCCGCCGAGGCGGTAGCGCAGATCGGGCTGGCGCTGCGCGAAGCCGTGCTCCTCCAGGGTGCGCAGCAGCCGCAGCGCGGTGGACTTGTGCACCCCGATGCTGGTCGCGGCCTGCTCCAGGGTGACCGGCCCGTCGCCGAGCGACCCGAGCAGGGTCAGGGCGCGGTCGACCGACTGCGACATGGCGCACCGCTCCTGTCCGCGCCGATGGGAAGTGAGAGTGGGACGTGATCCCGGGCCGTGCCCGCGGGCCGGGCCGGGGCCCGTCCGCGGGAAGCGTTCGTCAGGCTAACCGCTCGCCCGCGCGGTGGGTCAAACGGGTGCCGGACACCGGTGTCCGGTGGGCGCGCGGTCCGGGAACCGCCCGGGCGACACCCGGGAGTCGTCCGGTGGACGTCCGGTGGCCGGATCGGTGCGCACACCGGGACGGGGCCCGGGGAGTGCCCTCTACAATCGGATGGTTATGCCATACCTGGACCATGCGGCGACCACGCCGATGCTGCCCGAGGCGATCGCCGCGATGTCGGCGCACCTGGGGGTGGTCGGCAACGCCTCGTCCCTGCACGCGGCCGGCCGCCGGGCCCGCCGGGTGGTCGAGGAGGCCCGCGAGTCGCTGGCCGACTCGCTGGGCGCCCGCCCGAGCGAGATCGTGCTCACCGGCGGGGGCACCGAGTCCGACAACCTCGCCGTCAAGGGCCTGTACTGGGCCCGCCGGGACGCCGACCCGGCCCGCACCCGGGTGCTGTGCAGCCCGGTCGAGCACCACGCGGTGCTGGACGCGGTGCACTGGCTTTCCGAGCACGAGGGCGCCGACGTCGAGTACCTGCCGGTCGACCTGCTCGGCCGGGTGCACCCGCAGGCGCTGCGCGAGGCGATCGAGCGGGACCCGTACTCGGTCGCGCTGGTCACCGTGATGTGGGCCAACAACGAGGTCGGCACCGTCCAGCCGGTGCGCGAACTCGCCGCCGTCGCGGCCGAGTACGGCATCCCGATGCACGCCGACGCGGTGCAGGCGCTCGGGCAGGTCCCGGTCTCCTTCGCCGAGTCGGGGCTCACCGCGCTCACCGTCACCGGACACAAGATCGGCGGACCGTTCGGCATCGGCGCGCTGCTGCTCTCGCGCGGCGCCGCGCCCGTCCCGCTGCTGCACGGCGGCGGCCAGGAACGCGACGTCCGCTCCGGCACCCTGGACGCGCCCGCCGCCGCCGGCTTCGCCGCCGCCGCGGCCCTCGCGGTCGAGCGCCAGCCGGAGCACGCGGTCGTGCTCGGCGCGCTGCGCGACGAGCTGATCGCCGCCGTGCTGGCCACCGTCCCCGCCGCGGTGCTCAACGGCGACCCGGCCGCCGAGGGGCGGCTGCCCGCCAACGCGCACTTCTCCTTCCCCGGCTGCGAGGGCGACGCGCTGCTGATGCTGCTCGACGCCCAGGGCATCGAGTGCTCCACCGGCTCGGCCTGCTCGGCCGGGGTGCCGCAGCCCAGCCACGTACTGCTCGCGATGGGCGTCGACCCGGCGCTGGCCCGGGCCTCGCTGCGGTTCTCGCTCGGGCACACCTCGGTGCGCGAGGACGTGACGGCGCTGGTCGAGGCGCTCGCCCCGGCCGTCCAGCGGGCCCACAATGCGGGGCTGGCCTCGGTGCGGCGGTAGTTCCTCCGGGCGGCCGGGCATGGACGGCGGCCCCGTACTCTTGTAGTCACCATGACTGACTTCCCGGGTGCCCCGACCGCTCCGTCCACCGGCCGTCTGCGCGTGCTCGCGGCGATGTCCGGCGGCGTCGACTCCGCCGTCGCCGCCGCCCGCGCCGTCGAAGCGGGGCACGAGGTGACGGGCGTCCACCTGGCGCTGTCCGCCAATCCGCAGTCCTTCCGCACCGGGGCCCGCGGCTGCTGCACCATCGAGGACTCCCGGGACGCGTGGCGGGCGGCCGACGTGATCGGCATCCCGTTCTACGTCTGGGACCTCGCCGAGCGCTTCCGCGAGGACGTCATCGACGACTTCGTCGCCGAGTACGCGGCCGGCCGCACTCCCAATCCCTGCCTGCGCTGCAACGAGAAGATCAAGTTCGCCGCGCTGCTCGACAAGGCGATCGCGCTCGGCTTCGACGCGGTCTGCACCGGCCACTACGCCCGGATCGTCGACCTGCCGTCCGGGGAGCGCCAGCTGCACCGCGCCGTCGACGCGGCGAAGGACCAGTCGTACGTCCTCGGCGTGCTCGACGCCGACCAGCTCGCCCACTCGCTGTTCCCGCTCGGCGACACCACCAAGGACGTCATCCGCGAGGAGGCCGAGCGCCGCGGCCTGGCCGTCGCCAAGAAGCCGGACAGCCACGACATCTGCTTCATCGCCGACGGCGACACCCAGGGTTTCCTGGCCAAGCACCTCGGCACCGCCACCGGCGACATCCTCGACGCCGACGGCACCAAGCTCGGCGAGCACGACGGCGCGTACGGCTTCACCATCGGCCAGCGCAAGGGCCTGCGGATCGGCCGCCCGGCGGCGGACGGCAAGCCCCGCTACGTGCTGGACATCTCGCCGGTGAACAACACCGTCACCGTCGGCCCGATCGAGGGCCTGGACGTCACCGGGCTCACCGCGATCCGGCCGCGCTGGTGCGGCACCGAGCCGCTCGCCGACGGCCGGTACACCGCCCAACTGCGCGCCCACGGCGAGGAGGTGCCGGTCTCCGCCTCCGTCGTGGACGGCGAGCTGCGGGTGAAGTTGGACAGCCCGGTGCGCGGCATCGCCCCCGGCCAGGCCGTGGTGCTGTACGACGGCACCCGCGTCGTCGGCTCCGCCACCATCGCCGGCACCGAGCGCCCGGCAGTCCGGGCGTAGTCCGGCTCCGAGTGCCCGGCCGTCCGGTGCGGACGGCCGGGCTCGCTCAGTGCTGCGGGACGGGGTTGCCCGGGGAGTCCAGCCAGACGTGCTGGCCCTCCAAGGTGACCGTCAGGCCGAACCGCTCGTACCCGGGGCGGCCCTGGTCCGCCCACCACCGGTAGGCCGCTTCCAGCTCATCCCAGAGGTTCCGGGGGCCGGACTGGTACACCTCGTACCTCGTGCGGTCGCGCTCGTAGTCGGCGGAGGCCCAGGAGAGGGTGTCGCGGCTGTAGAGCCACAGTGTGTAGGCGTCGTTGTCGTAGCGCTCTGTCCGCCAGAACGTACCGGGTACGCCGGATCCGATGACGAACTGCTCGAACCACCCGCCCGTGGCCCGAGGGGACAGACTGGTGGTGCTCCGCACCCCGTGTGCTGGCCACTCCTTCCCGTGCAGGTAGGCGTCGAACGACGGCCGGTCCGTGCGCTGGTGGCGGAGTCGCATGAACGCGGAGCCTCGGGTGAACTTGCCGCTCGCGCTGGTCCCGTCGTCGTTCACGGTCAGACGGATGATCTGCTCGCCGCCGTACTCGGTGCCGAACGGGGCGACGATGATTCCGCCGGGGGCCGTCTGTTCCAGCCATGCGGGAGGGATCTCCAGCAGGGAGCAGGTGGCGATGATCCGGCTGTAGGGGGTGTCGTCCGGCCAGCCGTGGCGTCCGTCGCCCTCGATCACGGTCGGTGCGAGTCCGGCCCGGTGCAGGTTCTCGCGGGCGCCGCGTGCGACGTGAGGGTCGTACTCGACGGTCACCACGTTGTGGTTGCCCAGGCGGTGGGCGAGGAGGCCCGCGTTCCAGCCGGTGCCGGCTCCGACCTCCAACACCTTGTGGCCCGGGCGGACGTCGAGGTCCTGGAGCATCGAGAACACCATGGTCGGCATGGAGTTGGAGGAACTCGGGGTGGTGCCGAGCCCGTCGCCCTGGTGGTTGCCGTCGTCCCACTGGGTGGTCAGCGGGATGTCCGAGTAGACGGCCCTGCGCCACGCCTCGGGGTCCTGTGACCGGTACAGCACGGGGTTCTGGCGGGTGCCGTCCGCGATGCCCGGCCAGATGCGGTCCGGGACGAACAGCTCGCGGGGTACCGCGTTGAAGGAGGGGAGCCAGTCTGAGGAGAGTGCGCCGCCGGCCACCAGCGCGGAGGCGAGCCCCTGGGGGCCCGCCTCCTGGTGCGTTTCGCCGGTCACTCCGCCGGGGCCTTGCCGTCGCTGCTGTTGCCGCCTTCGTCGGAGCCCCCGCCGCCGTGTCCGGCGCCCTTGTTGGAGTCATCCTGCTGCTTGCCGCCCTGGCCGTCGCCGGAGCCGCCGCTGCGCTTACCCATCTCTGTACCTCCGTGTGCTGGTTGGTTGCGACAGGCGGATGCCTGCCGGGTGATGCTCAGCCGCCTCGGGTATACCGGGCGGCAGCTCCCCGAGGGCGCGCGACCGCCCTCGGGGATGCCTCCGCTGTCGACCGTGGATTGCCACTTCGCCGGACGGCGGGAGCCGGTGGGGTTACTGCCTGCCGCCCGTGCCGCTGGCCCGGCGGCACGGGCGGGGGTTTCAGTGGGCGCGGTTGATCAGAATCAGGGCCGCAACGACGATGTGCAGCCCGGCAGCGGCGGACACCCCCAGGGCAGCCCAGACTCGGTCGGGATCGGGATCGGGATCGGGATCGGGATCGGGATCGGGGTCGGAAACGGACGGCGGCGCGTCTTCGGGATCGAAACCGTCGTCCGGCGGCTGCCGGCTCACGGAGAGGTCGGCTTGGGCGTCGGGAGGTCGGCGTGCACGACCTTCCCGAACGGGCGGGGGCTGGCGCCCCAACGGCCCTGGGTGAGCCGGTGGACCATCGCCAAGCCTCGACCCGACGTGGCGTCGGGCCCGGCCTGGATCATCACGGGCATCGAGCAAGAGCCGTCACCGACGAGGATGCGGATGATTCGGTCGCTCGGGCGGCGCACGGCGACAATCATGCGTGTCTGACAGCCGGTCCTGACGGCGTTGGTGGCCAACTCGCTGGCGATCAGGGAGGCATCGTCCACCAGATCGTCCAACCCCCACTCCCGAAGCTTCGCCACGACGAACCGACGCGCGGCGCCCACCGACTCGGCCTGGTACGGCAGGCGGATGGTCGCCGGTGTGGTGAAGCGAGCGGTATCCGGTGTAGCGACGGCAGTCAGCAGCGTTTCCCCAGTGCAGCCGATCACGTTGGTCGGCAAAGCGGTGAGTGGAGACATCAAGATTCGCTCCCGTGGATGGATCAGGGCGGCTGATGCTCATTCAACGGTCACGTTGCGGTCGCAGGAGACTCCGATCCGGTGACTCCAAATCGGAGTCAGGGCTGGCACCGTGGACCTACGATCAGTACACGCTGTAAGGGGAGCGAGACCATGGGTGTTCAGCCAAGTGTGCGTGAAGTGGCCGCTGGGCTACTCCAGGACGAGCGTCTGCTGCGAGCGTGTGCGACCCGCGACATGGGCGCCGTATTCCGGCTCCTCAACGCGCGCGGCATCAGTACCCGGCGGATTGCAGCCGCTGTGGAGATCAGCCAGGGACGGCTTTACGACTACATGAACGGCAAGACCAGGGTCGAGAAGTTGGCGTTGTTCGAGCAGATCGCCGACGCCTTCCACATTCCGGGGCAACTGCTCGGTCTTGCCCGCAGGTCATGGGAGCCGGACGCCACTCCTGGACCCTCGCCCCTTGCGCAGGCTTTACCGGAAGCCGACGGCGACGACCTGGCCACCGTGGATGCCTTTCGCCGTGCGGATCGGCAGGCGGGAGGTGGACGCCTGTACTCGGCTGTGGTTCACCATCTCTCCGGCAAGGTTGCGCCGCGTCTGGTCGATGTTGCGAGCGGCCCGCAGGTGTTCGCTGCCGCCGCTGCGCTCACTGAGATGGCCGGCTGGATGGCCCACGACTCCGGCCGTGACGACCTGGCTGCCCGGCACTTCGCTCGCGCGCTCCCTCTCGCCCGCGCCTCCGGCGATCTGCCGTTGATGGCACACGTAGCAGCCAGCACCAGCCACCTTTCCCTCCAGGCCGGCGATTCGGCGGAGGCCGTGCACTGGGCTACCGTCGGCATCGAAATGGCCTGCCAGGGCCCGCATCTGCCAGGCCTCATGGCTCGGCTGAACGCCATGATGGCCCGAGCGTTGGCAGCCTCTCGGCAGCACGGTCCGGCGGCGCGGGCACTCGACCACGCTCACACCGCACTTGCGGTTGGAGCTGATGATGAGCATCCGTGGTTGAGCCCTTTCGACGACGCTACCCTCGCCAGCGAGTCCGCGTTGGCGTTCAGCGACCTGGGCCGCTCCAAGCTTGCCCTTCGATGCGGTGAGCAGGCTGTGGTCCTACGGGAAGAAGGCCGCGCGCGTTCGCTCACATTCAGCCGCATCACCCTCGCACGCATCCACGCCGATTGCGGAGACTTGGACGCCGCAATCGGCGTCGGAACAGAACTTCTGACCACCAGCCCGACCCTCGGGTCCGTCCGAGTCGTCCATCAGATGGATGGCCTCGGTGAACTCTTCGGGCGGTACCGCGAGTACGGCCCGGTGCGTGAATACCTGGCACGATTCGATGAGGCGCGCAGAGCCCGGCTGCTCCTGCTCGCCGACATCATCCCGTCGCCTCGGGGAGGTTCAACGTGAGACCCGCACCCACCGACACCGATGCCTGGCACGCCTACCTCGCCGAGGGCAATGCCCGGCAGGCTCGCAAGCGCGTCTCTGCGGACGTGATCCTGCGCGACCAGGCTGGTCGCATCCTGACCGTCAACCCGACCTACAAGGAGGGTTGGGACCTGCCCGGAGGGATGGCTGAGGCCAATGAGTCGCCGGACGAGGCCGCAGTGCGGGAACTGCGCGAGGAACTGGGCCTGGAGATCACGGTCCACCGCCTGCTGGTCGTGGACTGGGTTGCCCCGCACGGCCCGTGGGACGACCAGATCGCGTTCATCTTCGACGCGGGCACCCTCTCGTCCGACCTGGCCGCGCGGGTGCGGCCGCACGACGACGAACTGTCCGAGGCCGTCTTCCTGTCCGCGCCGGAGGCCGCCGACCGGCTGCGAACCCGCCAGCGGAACCGGCTGAACGCGGCTGTGAGAGCGATCGCGGATGGCGGCTCACGGTATCTGCGGGACGGGGTGGAGACGTGGTGATGGATCCGGGACAGGAGAAGGACGGCCATGGTTGAGAACGGCAGGCAAAGGGCGCGGCGGGTACCTCTTCGAGGCGGGGATGCTCAAGCGGGCGAAGCGGTCGGGCTGGTGGATCGCCGGGGTGAAGGATCCCGAGACCATCGCGGAGCACTCCTGTGGATCGACAGCAGTCTCGGCAGCCTCAAGACCGAGTCCGCCCGCCAACTCGCCGAGGCGGCACTGTCGATGACCTCGCTGGAGTGGCAGCAGGCCTACCTCGCGTAGCGTGCATCCCGAACTCATGCGCGAGCACTCGCCGCAGTGAATTCATGACTGTCCGTCAAATCCGCTGATCTGTCGGAGTAAACTGCAATGGCCACCGCCCAGTTGGGCGGTGGCCATTCCCGCGTACGCCCGTAAACTTGGCGGTTCCGGCGCACGCGCATAACACCTCGGCCAGTATGCCAGCCCGGACGCGCTCCGGCTCGCATATCGGCCACGAAAGGCCGAACGTGCCCGTCGCCGTCACCACCGAAGCCCTCGCCCTCTCCCGCCCCACCGGCACCCCGCCCGCCAACGAGTTCCGGGTCCGCATCGGGCAGTGGATGCAGAGCGTCCCGACCGGTGGGCCCTGGAAGTCCCTCGGGCCGTCCTTCGTCCTCTTCCTCATGCACGCCGCGCAGAAGGCCGACGCGGACGGGACCAACCTCCACTGCCCGCCGTCCAACCTCTGGTTCTCCCGGGCCTGCCGGGTCTCCAAGGACTCCGTCCCCGGCTTCTACCGGGCCGCCGAGGCGGCCGGGGTCATGGCCCTCGTCCACGGCCCCTCCGGCATCCGGGTTCGCGGCTACGCCGTCACCGTGCCCCTGGGCGGCGTCCCCGACTGGGACGCCGCCCTCGCCGTCCTGCGCGCCGACGCCCGGCGCGTCAAGCAGGAGCAACTCCGCTGCGCCGCCGGTAAGTCCGCACGTGCGGAGTCGGTGAAGTCCGCACCTGCGGCGCTGCCGAGGCCGCGCTGCGGCGAACGGAAGTCCGCACGTGCGGAGCCGGACAAATCCGCACGTGCGGGCTCGTCGCTCCGCACGTGCGGACGCAACCAGGAAGTCCCTTACCAGGACAAGAAGATGGTTGCTGTTGTAGTGACGGGTACCACTCCGCGCGCGAGCGAACAGCCCGCACCGGCACCGCTGCCGCCGCCGCCCGACCCCACGGGCTGGGAGCGGATGACCGAGCACCTGCCGCCCGACCTCCAGGAGCCCGCCCGCGCCGTCCCGGAGGACGACCTGCTGCGCCGGTTCACCACCATGGCCGTCCGGGCGGGCTGGGCGTCCCCGGGTTGTCTGGCCGCCCGCCTGGCGTCCCACCGGCCCGAGAACACGCCCGGCGCCGACCCCGCGGACCGTCTCGCTGCCGCTCTGGTCGCCGTCCTGGGTGTCCTCTCGGACCGACACGCCCACCCGGGCCGGGGGCTCCTGCCCTCCTGCGCGTGAGCAGCAGTGCCGGCCAAGGGGGACGATCACCCTGTCGACCCGGCCGGATCGAACGCTCCTGGCATACTCGCAGTGCCGGCTGCGCGGCTTCCTCGCACGGGACAACGTGACTGCCCGGGCCCGGGAGGTGGACTGCTACCAGCTCTCAGCAGCCCGAAGGCCGAATCGGCAACTCGCCGCGGCCGCCGGCACACCCTCCGGAGAGGACGGCATGATGCTCGGAGGGAGGCTGGCCGAGGCCTAAAGCCGGTGAGTGAGTGCGCCGGGGCGTGATAGACCAGATGGCACTATGAACATCACAGTCTTCTGCTCCGCGTACTCGCTCGACGACCGCTACACCGCTCCCGCCGCCGAATTCGCCCGGCTCCTCGGCGAGGGCGGGCACACCCTGGTGTGGGGCGGCTCGAACGCCGGGCTGATGGGGCTGCTGGCCGACGAGGTGAAGGCGGCGGGCGGCAGGCTGGTCGGGGTGCTCGTCGAGATGCTGAAGCACAAGGGGTACGTCGGTGCCGACGAGCTGGTCATGACCCGTGACCTGGCCGAGCGGAAGGCGGAGCTGGCGTCCCGGGCGGACGCGATCGTCGTGCTCGTGGGCGGGCTGGGCACCCTCGACGAGGTGACCGAGGTGCTGGAGCTCAAGAAGCACGGCATGTTCGACAAGCCGGTGGTCGTCCTGGACACCGAGGGCTTCTACACGGGCCTGCGCACGCAGATGGAGCGGATGGACGCCGAGGGCTTCCTGCCCCGCCCGCTCGCCGAGCTGATCCGGTTCGCCGACACCCCGGCCGAGGTCTTCGCGCAGCTCAAGGCCTGAGAGGATCACCACCATGGCCACTCATCTGATCACCGGCGCCGGCTCCGGCATCGGCGCCGTCCTCGCCGAACGCCTCGCCGAGCGCGGGGACGACCTCTGGCTGCTGGCCCGCGACGCCCGCCGCGCCGCCGAGCTGCGCGAGCGCTTCCCCGGGGCGAAGACCCTGGTCGGGGACCTCGGCGACCCGGCCAAGCTCTCCTGGGCCTTCGGCCACCAGGCGCTGCCCGTCGAGCTGGACTCCGTGCTGCACGTCGCGGGCATGGTCGAGCTGGGCACGGTCGGCGACCTGTCGGTCAAGGCCTGGCAGGAGACGCTGAACGTCAACCTGGTCGCCCCCGCCGAGCTGACCCGGCTCCTGCTGCCCTCGCTGCGCCTGGTCAAGGGGCACGTGGTGTTCGTCAACTCCGGTGCCGGGCTGTCCGCCCATGCCGAGTGGTCGGCCTACGCGGCGAGCAAGCACGGCCTCAAGGCGCTGGCCGACGCGCTGCGCCAGGAGGAGCACCCGAACGGCGTCCGGGTCACCTCGGTCTACCCGGGCCGCACCGCCACCGCGATGCAGGCCAAGGTGCACCAGCAGGAGGGCAAGGCCTACGACGAGGACCGCTGGATCGCCCCCGAGTCGGTGGCCAAGGCGATCCTCGCCGCCCTCGACGCCTCCCGTGACGCGGAGCTCACCGACATCACCGTCCGCCCGGGGCGCTGAAACGCGCGCGGCGCCGCGCACTAGGCTCGGGCGGGTGAGCACCCCACAGCCCTTCCCCGACCTGCGCGGCGCCGCCACCGGCGTCGGTTCGCTGCCCGGCACCGACGCCCGGGAGGCCGCCAAGACCTCCACCGGGGCGTTGGAGCAGTTGCCGTTCCTGCCCGAACTGCCCGCCCGCGGGCCGGGTGCCGACATGATCGGCCGTGGCGCCGGCCTGCTGGTCGAGCTGTTCGCGCAGACCGAGCCGAGCGGCTGGCGCTTCGCCGACCGCCCCGGCCGGGACACCCGGCGCGCCCACTCCTGGCTGCGCGAGGACCTGGACGCGCTGGAGGAGTTCACCCAGGGCTACCAGGGCGCGCTCAAGCTGCAGGCCGTCGGGCCGTGGACGCTGGCCGCCTCGATCGAGCTCAAGTACGGCGAGAAGGCGCTCTCCGACCCCGGCGCCTGCCGGGACATCGCCGGTTCGCTCACCGAGGGCCTGCGCCGCCACCTCGCCGACGTCCGCAGTCGGGTCCCGGGCGCCCAACTGGTCCTCCAGCTCGACGAGCCCTCGCTGCCCGCCGTGCTGGCCGGTTCGGTGAAGACCGCCAGCGGCTTCCAGCGGCTGCGCTCGGTGGACCGGCAGGTCGCCGAGGAGGTGCTGCGCGAGGCCATCCGGGGCCTGGACGTGCCCGTCGTCGTGCACTGCTGCGCGCCGGACGTGCCGATCCCGCTGCTGCGCTGGGCCGGTGTGGCCGGGGTCTCGCTGGACTTCTCACTGCTGACCGAGCGGGACGACGACGACCTGGGCGAGGCGGTCGAGGCGGGCACGGCGATCCTCGCTGGTGTCGTGCCCTCCACTGACCAGGCGGTGTCCGACCCGGCCGGTAGTGTCCAGGGTGTCAGGACCTTGTGGCGCAGGCTCGGGTTCGCCCCGGAGCTGCTGGGCCGCCGCGTGCTGGTGACGCCGACCTGCGGGCTGGCCGGGGCGTCCCCGGCGTACGCGCGCAAGGCGCTGTCGCTTGCGGCGCGGGCGGCGCAGAGCCTGGTGGACAACCCGGAATGAGAACGTAGGAGGGCTTGCGGTGGTGGCTGTCGAGGGCTGGGAGGACGTCCCTGCGGAGGTGCGCAGGCGGCACGCCGAGCTGGTCGTGGAGATCACCGAGCACCGCGCCCGGTACTACGTGCAGGACGCCCCGGTCGTCAGCGACGCCGAGTTCGACGTCCTGATGCGCGAGCTGGAGGCGGTCGAGGCCGCGCACCCGGCCCTGGTGACGCCGGACTCGCCGACGCAGGAGGTCGGCGGCGACGTCGCGGAGGGCTTCACCAAGGTCGAGCACCGCGAGCGGCTGCTCAGCCTCGACAACGCCATGGACGACGAGGAGCTGGCGGCCTGGGCGGACCGGGTCGCCCGCGAGCTGGACGGCATCGACTACCACTACCTGTGCGAGCTCAAGGTGGACGGCCTGGCCGTCAACCTCACCTACGAGCGCGGCCAGTTGGTCCTCGCCGCGACCCGGGGCACCGGCCGGGTCGGCGAGGACATCACCGCCAACGTCCGCACCATCAAGGAGATCCCGCAGCAGCTCACCGGCGACGACCTGCCCGAGCTGGTCGAGATCCGCGGCGAGGTCTACCTGCCGACCGAGGCCTTCGAGGAGCTGAACGCCTCGCTGGCGGCGGAGAACGAGCGCCGCCGGGCGGAGAACGAGGAGCGCGCCAAGGAGGGCAGGCGTCCGCAGGCGCTGGTCCACCTGTTCGCCAACCCCCGCAACGCCGCCGCCGGTTCGCTGCGCCAGAAGGACCCGCTGGTCACCGCGTCCCGTCCGCTGCACATGGTGGTGCACGGCATCGGCGCCCGGGTCGGCTTCGACATCGACTGCCAGTCGCACGCCTACGACCTGCTGCGCGCGTGGGGCCTGCCGACGGCCCGGCACAACAAGGTGGTCGGGACGCTCGACGAGGTGCGGGCGTTCATCGAGCACTTCGGCGAGCAGCGGCACTCGGTCGAGCACGAGATCGACGGCGTCGTGGTCAAGGTGGACGAGATCGCCCTGCAAGGGCGGCTCGGTTCCACCTCCAAGTCCCCGCGCTGGGCGATCGCCTGGAAGTACCCGCCGGAGGAAGTCACCGGCAAGCTGGCCGCGATCAAGGTCGGCATCGGCCGCACCGGCCGGGCCACCCCGTACGCGGTGCTGGCCGAGCCGGTGAAGGTGGCCGGCTCGATGGTGCAGTACGCGACGCTGCACAACCAGCAGGTCGTCAAGGCCAAGGGCGTGCTGCTCGGCGACACCATCGTGCTGCGCAAGGCCGGTGACGTCATCCCGGAGATCCTCGGCCCGGTGGAGAGCCTGCGGGACGGCACCGAGCAGGAGTTCGTGATGCCCTCGCACTGCCACGAGTGCGGGGCCGAGCTGCGCCCGATGTCCGAGGGGGACATCGATCTGCGCTGCCCCAACGCGCAGTTCTGCCCGGCGCAGATCCGCGAGCGGATCGCATTCCTGGGCGGCCGTTCCTCGCTGGACATCGAGGGCCTGGGCTATGTCGCGGCGACCGCGCTGACCCAGCCGCTGGAGCCGGCAGAGGCGCCGGTGCGGGACGAGGGCGACATCTTCGGCCTGACGATGGAGCAGTTGCTGCCGATCGAGGTGCTGGTCCGCGACCAGAAGACGGGCATGCCCAAGCTGGACGACCGCACCGGCAAGGAGAAGAAGGCCACCTTCTTCGCGAACCAGAAGGGCGAGCCCAAGAAGACGGCGGGCGTGCTGCTGGAGAATCTGGAGAGGGTGAAGGAACGTCCGCTGTGGCGCTTCCTCAACGGCCTCTCGATCCGGCACGTCGGGCCGGTCGCGGCGCAGGAGCTGGCACGGGAGTTCCGGGACCTCGACCGGATCTTCTCGGCCACCGAGGAGGAGCTGGCCGCCGTCGAGGGGGTCGGGCCGATCATCGCCCGCTCCGTCGTCGAGTGGTACCAGGAGGAGTGGCACCGGGGGATCCTGGAGAAGTGGCGCGCGGCCGGCGTCCGCTTCACCGAGGAGCCCGCCGACGAGGAGGAGGCGGAGCGCCCGCTGGAGGGCCTGACCGTCGTGGTCACCGGCACCCTGGCCGGGCACACCCGGGACGGGGCCAAGGAGGCGCTGACCTCGCGCGGCGCGAAGGTGACCGGTTCGGTATCGAAGAAGACAGATTTTGTTGTGGCCGGTGACAACCCCGGGTCCAAGTACGACAAGGCCGTTCAGCTCGGACTGCCGGTCCTGGACGACGCCGGCTTCGCCGTGCTGCTCGCCGACGGAGCGGCCGCGGCCCGTGCCCACCTCGGCCTGCCCGAGGTCGGGGAGGCCCCCGCCGAGGCCGCTCCGGAGGCCGACCCGAGCGGAGCGTGACCGAGCCCGTCTTGTTATCGTCCTGATGCAACGTCACCGGGTGTCGCGCCGTGGAAGCGGGCATTGTGTCACTGTGCGACACCCGGGCGCGGTGGCGCGTTTCCGGTTGTCCGAAAGTCTGCCCACCGGGTGGACCCCGGCATACCCTGGAGCGCAACAGAGTGTCAGCAGGGGTGGGGGCACCGGCTGAGCCGGTGCTCCGCGGGGTCGCTCCATGCCCGGCAGCTGTCGGTACCGGCACGGTGCCTCACCGTAAGGCGGCCTGACGGGGCGGGCCCGACGGAGGACAGGGCTTATGGATCGTACGACCGGCGGTGCGCCCACACGCCCGCCGCAGGGGGTGGCAGGTGCGGTCCTGCTGCTCGGCGTGCTGCTGGCCGGCGCCGCGCCGCTCATCCCGCTGGCCGTCCTGGTCTACCGGTACGAGCCCGAACTGCTGCCGCTGTTCGCGGTGCCGCTGGCGGTGCTGGTCGCCGCCTGGCGGATCGCCCGCGACCGCGCCCGTGACCAGCTGACCGACCCGCTGACGGATCTGCCCAACCGTCAGGCCCTGTTGATGGCCGCCCAGGAGGCGATCGCGGAGCGCGCGGAAGGTTACAGCGTCGGTCTCATCCTGCTCGATCTCGATCGCTTCCGATCGCTCAACGACACCCTCGGTCACACCGCCGGCGACCGGCTGCTGGTGCACATCGCCCGCCGGCTGCACCGCGCGCTGCGCTCCGGAGGCCCGGCCGGCAGCGCCACCCGGGAGTCCATCGACGACGTCTTCGCCGGCCTGCCCCGGAACTACCGGCGCGGCCGTCCGATGGTGGCCCGGATGGGCGGCGACGAGTTCGCCGTGCTGCTGCCCGGCATCAACTGCCCGGACAGCCTGGAGCGGGTCGCCAAGGCGCTGATCGCCGAACTCGCCGCGCCGATCCGGCTGGACGGGCTGCTGCTCGTGCTGGAGGCCAGCGCCGGCGTCTGCGTCTACCCGCAGCACGCCCAGGACGCCGAGGCGCTGCTGCGCCGCGCCGACGTGGCGATGGGCCACGCCCAGCGCGGTTGCAGCGGCGTCGCGCAGTACGACGAGACCCAGGACGCCGACACGCCGTACCGGATAGGGCTGCTCGGCGACCTGCGGCGGGCCCTGGAGACCGGCGAGGTGCAACTGCACTACCAGCCCAAGGTCGCCTTCGACGGCCGGGTGGTCGGCCTGGAGGCGCTGCTGCGCTGGGAGCGCCCCGGCCAGGGCCGGGTCTCGCCGGACGAGTTCGTCGGGCTCGCCGAGTCCAGCGGCCTGATGCCCCGGCTCACCGACTACGTGCTGGAGGCCGCCGTCGGGCAGCTCGCCTACTGGCGGGAACAGGGCCTCCAGGTGCAGGTCGCGGTCAACGTCTCCCCGCGCGACGTGCTCAACCCCGGCTTCGCCCAGCGCGTCGCAGGCCACCTCGTCCGCCACCAGGTGCCGGCCCACGCGCTCCAGCTGGAGATCACCGAACGGCTGCTGCTGGACGACTCCCGCCGGGCCGCCGACACCCTCGCCGAACTGCGCGGCTACGGCGTCGGGATGTCCCTGGACGACTTCGGCACCGGCCACTCCTCGCTGGTGCGGCTGCGCAGCCTGCCGGTCGGCGAGCTGAAGATCGACCGTTCCTTCGTCTCCCGGATGGTCGCCGACGACCACGACGCGGCGGTGGTGCGCTGCTCGGTGGAGCTCGCCCACTCGCTGGGCCTGACCGTGGTCGCCGAGGGTGTCGAGGACGACGAGACCTGGGAGCGGCTGCACTGCATGGGGGTGGACGCCGTCCAGGGCTGGCTGGTGTCGGCGGCGCTGCCGGCCGAGCAGGCCACCGCCTGGCTGCGGGTGCACCGCACCGGCGCCCCGCCGGTGGAGCGGCTGGTCCCCCCGCCGGGCCGGCTGCCGTCGGCCCTCCACGCGGTGCAGGGGGGCCAGGGCCTGCCGGTCCAGCCGGTGCTGCCGCAGGCCGTCCAGCCGGTGGTCCAGCAGGCCATCGCGCCGGTGCTGCCCCCGACCCTCCCGTCGGTGCTGCCCCCCGTGCTGCCCCCGACCCTCCCGCAGGCCGTGCAGGCCGTGCAGGCCGTTCAGACGGTCCAGGCCGTGCCCGCGCCCCAGCCCGTGTCGGCCGCGCAGATCGAGATCAAGGCGCCGGGCGCGCAGAGTTGGGCCCGCACCAGGCCGCAGTGACGGGCGCGCTCGCTCACTCGTTGGCCGGTGGCCGGGCCGGGCCCCATAGGATGGGGTCCAAAGACCACGAGGACGGAGCACCGGACCGGTTGCTCCTGCCCGGGCCCGGCACCGCCTGCGCGCGGCGCCGGGCCTCACCAGAACTCACCCTGAGGATCGCTGCATGCCTGGCATCACGCGCGAGGAGGTCGCCCACCTCGCCCGGCTGTCGCGTCTTGAGCTGAAGCCCGAAGAGCTGGACCACTTCGCCGAGCAGCTCGACGTGATCATCGGCGCGGTCGCCCGCGTTTCCGAGGTCGCCGGACAGGACGTCCCGCCGACCTCCCACCCGCTCCCGCTGACCAACGTGATGCGCGCGGACGAGGTGCGGCCGTCGCTCACCCCGGAGCAGGCGCTGTCCGGCGCCCCCGCCGCCGAGGAGCAGCGTTTCCGTGTGCCGCAGATCCTCGGGGAGGACTGACCGAGATGACCGAGTTGATCAAGTACACCGCCGCTGAGACGGCCTCCGCCATCGCCAAGGGCGAGGTGTCCGCCGTCGAGGTGGCGCAGGCGCACCTGGACCGCATCGGCGCCGTCGACAAGAAGGTCAACGCCTTCCTGCACGTCGACACCGAGGGCGCGCTGAACGCCGCCAGGGCCGTCGACGAGAAGCGTGCCAAGGGCGAGGAGCTGGGCCCGCTGGCCGGCGTCCCGCTCGCGCTGAAGGACGTCTTCACCACCAAGGGTGTGCCGACCACCTGCGGCTCCAAGATCCTCGAAGGCTGGATCCCGCCGTACGACGCCACGCTGACCACCCGTCTCAAGGACGCCGGCGTGGTCATCCTCGGCAAGACCAACATGGACGAGTTCGCGATGGGCTCCTCCACCGAGAACTCCGCCTACGGCACGACCGGCAACCCGTGGGACCTCTCCCGCATCCCCGGCGGCTCCGGCGGCGGTTCGGCCGCCGCGCTGGCCGCCTTCGAGGCCCCGCTGGCGATCGGCACCGACACCGGCGGCTCGATCCGCCAGCCCGGCGCCGTCACCGGCACCGTCGGCGTCAAGCCGACCTACGGCTCGGTCTCCCGCTACGGCCTGGTCGCCTTCTCGTCCTCGCTGGACCAGGGCGGCCCGTGCGCCCGCACCGTACTGGACGCGGCGCTGCTGCACGAGGCCATCGCCGGGCACGACCCGCTGGACTCCACCTCGATCGACGCGCCCGTTCCGGCCGTGGTCGAGGCCGCCAAGCTGCGCGACGTGCGCGGCATGCGGATCGGCGTGGTCAAGGAGTTCGCCGGCGAGGGCTACCAGGCCGGCGTGATGGAGCGCTTCAACGAGTCGGTGGAGCTGCTGCGCGAGCTGGGCGCCGAGGTCGTCGAGGTCTCCTGCCCGTCCTTCACCCTGGCGCTGCCCGCGTACTACCTGATCGCGCCCAGCGAGGCCTCGTCCAACCTGGCCCGCTTCGACGCGATGCGCTACGGCCTGCGGGTCGGTGACGACGGCTCCCGCTCGGCCGAGGACGTCACCGCCCTGACCCGCGAGGCCGGCTTCGGCCCCGAGGTCAAGCGCCGCATCATCCTCGGCACCTACGCCCTCTCCTCGGGCTACTACGACGCCTACTACGGCTCGGCCCAGAAGGTCCGCACGCTCATCTCGCGCGACTTCGACGCCGCCTTCGCGGGCGTGGACGTGCTGGTCTCGCCGACCACGCCGACCACCGCCTTCCCGATCGGCGAGCGCGCCGACGACCCGATGGCGATGTACCTGGCCGACCTCTGCACGATTCCGTCGAACCTCGCGGGCAACGCGGCCATGTCGCTGCCCTGCGGTCTGGCCCCGGAGGACAATCTCCCGGTCGGCCTGCAGATCATCGCACCCGCGATGGCGGACGACCGCCTGTACCGGGTGGGCGGCGCCGTCGAGGCCGCACTCAACGACAAGTGGGGGCACACCCTGCTGGAGGAGGCACCGGCACTGTGAGCAGGATCGAGAAGGCCAAGGCCCCGTCGTCCCTCAAGGCACCGTCGTCCCTGAAGGGCTTCAAGCACAGCAAGCCGGGCCTGTGGCTGTCCATCGGCACCAGCGCCTTCGGCGCGGTCTCGGTCGTCAAGGACGTCCGGAAGGCCCGCGAGGAGAGCGACACCCTCAAGCTGGTCAACGCCCTGGTCGGCGCCGCCGCGCTGATCACCGGGACCGCCCTGCTGGTGCGCGAGCTGCGCCAGCTCGGCTCCGACGACGTCCTGCTGGGCTGAGCTGAGCGCCCCGGCCCGGCCCCGCGCGAGCGGCGGCCGGGCCCGTACCTCCCAAGTCTTTTAGTGAAGGGGACGCTGTGAGCGTCATGAACCTGGTCTCCTACGAGGACGCTCTCGCGTCGTACGACCCGGTGATGGGCCTTGAGGTCCACGTCGAGCTGGGCACCAAGACCAAGATGTTCTGCGGTTGCTCGACCGAGCTGGGTGCCGAGCCGAACAGCCAGACCTGTCCGACCTGCCTGGGCCTGCCCGGCTCGCTGCCGGTGGTCAACGAGATCGGCGTGGAGTCGGCCGTCAAGATCGGCCTGGCGCTGAACTGCGAGATCGCCGAGTGGTGCCGGTTCGCGCGGAAGAACTACTTCTACCCGGACATGCCCAAGAACTTCCAGACCTCGCAGTACGACGAGCCGATCGCCTTCAACGGCTACCTCGACGTGCAGCTGGAGGACGGCTCGACCTTCCGCGTGGAGATCGAGCGCGCCCACATGGAGGAGGACACCGGCAAGTCCAGCCACGTCGGTGGCGCCACCGGCCGCATCCACGGGGCCACCCACTCGCTGCTCGACTACAACCGGGCCGGCATCCCGCTGATCGAGATCGTCACCAAGCCGATCGTCGGGGCCGGCGAGCGCGCCCCCGAGGTCGCCAAGGCGTACGTCGCCGAGCTGCGCGAGCTGATCAAGGCGCTGGGCGTCTCCGAGGCGCGGATGGACAAGGGCCAGATGCGCTGCGACGTCAACCTGTCGCTGCGCCCCAACGGCACCGAGACCTTCGGCACCCGTTCGGAGACCAAGAACGTCAACTCGCTGCGCAGCGTGGAGCGGGCCGCCCGGTTCGAGATCCAGCGGCACGCCACGGTGCTGACCGACGGCGGCACGATCATCCAGGAGACCCGGCACTTCCACGAGGAGGACGGCAGCACCACCTCGGGCCGGATCAAGGACAACGCCGAGGACTACCGCTACTTCCCCGAGCCGGACCTGGTGCCGATCGCCCCCGCCCGCGCCTGGGTCGAGGAGCTGCGCGCAGGCCTGCCCGAGCTGCCGCGGGTGCGCCGGGCCCGGCTGCAGGCCGAATGGGGCCTGTCCGACAAGGACATGCAGTCGGTGCTGAACGCCGGCGCCGTCGAGCCGATCCAGGAGACCATCGCCGCCGGCGCCCCGGCCGACCAGGCCCGCAAGTGGTGGATGGGCGAGCTGGCCCGCCGGGCCAACGAGACCGGCACCGAGCTGAGCGAGCAGCCGATCACCCCGGCGCAGGTCGCCCGGGTCACCGCGCTGGTCGCCGAGGGCAAGCTGAACGACAAGCTGGCCCGCCAGGTCATCGAGGCCGTGCTGGCCGGCGAGGGCGAGCCGGACGAGGTCGTCGAGAAGCGCGGCCTGGCCGTCGTCTCGGACGACTCCGCGCTCGGTGCGGCCGTCGACCAGGCCATCGCCGAGAACGAGGCGATCGCCGCCAAGATCCGTGACGGCAAGGTCGCCGCGGTCGGCGCGCTGGTCGGTGCGGTCATGAAGGCCACCCGCGGCCAGGCCGACGCGGCCCGCGTCAAGGACCTGATCCTGGAGCGGCTCGCCGTCGAGGGGCAGTAAGCACAACCCAGAGAATCTGGGCGTCTTTGCCTGAGGTCCTAAGGCGCCTAAGGCGTCTAAGGCACTCTAAGTAAGGCCTAAGGCCCGGTCTCACCTCTAAAACGAGGTAAGACCGGGCCTTTGTCGTTCCCGGGGCCCCGATCTAAGGCATCCGGGGCCCGGAAGATCGGTAGGGCTTCCGATGCGGCACCCCCCGCTGGGAGAGGAAGCTCTTACTCGACAGCGAAACGCAGTGAAACCCACAGGGGGAACCGAAAGTGATCGAGTACGAGCTCATCCAGCAGCACGCCCACGAGCTGGCCGTCCGTGCCGAGCACGAGCGCCTGGTCCGGGAGGCCAAGGAGGGACGCCGCCTGCGGCAGCGTCCGGTGGCCGCCCGCTTCCAGCGGCGCCCCGCGCGCCAGCGCGAATGCTGACGGACCGGCACCACGACGGTGCCGAGGGAGTTTCGGAGGGGGAGGCGCAGCAGGGGAGCGCCTCCCCCTCCGGGCGTTCGCCAGGGGAGATAACCCCTCGGCCCGCCACCTCCGGCTATGGCATGCTCGCCTCCATGCAGCAGATATCGGTGAGTCCCGTCTTCGTCGGCCGCGGCAGCGAGATCACCGAACTGACCGACGCGCTGCGCCGGGCGGGCTCCGGCAGCCCGCAGGCCGTGCTGATCGGCGGCGAGGCGGGCGTCGGCAAGACCCGGCTGCTGGAGGAGTTCCTGCAGCGGGCCGCCGCCGGGGGAGCGGTCACCACGCTCGGCGGCTGCCTGGAGATCGGCGCCGAGGGCCTGCCGTACGCCCCGCTGGCCGCGGCGCTGCGCCGGCTGCACCGCTCGCTGGGCGCCGAGCTGGAGGCCGCGGCGGCCGGCAGCGAGGGGCACCTGGCCCGGCTGCTGCCCGAGTTCGGCGAGGCCGACGGCGAACCCAACGACGAGTACGGCCGGGCCCGGCTGTTCGAGCACACCGCGAGGCTGTTCGAGCGGCTCGGCGCGGAGCGTACCCTCGTGTTCGCCGTCGAGGACCTGCACTGGTCCGACCGCTCCACCCGCGAACTGCTCGCCTTCCTGGTCCGCACCCTGCACCGGTCCCGGGTGCTGCTGGTCGCCACCTACCGCTCCGACGACCTGCACCGCCGCCACCCGCTGCGCCCCTTCCTGGCCGAGCTCGAACGACTGCGCACCGTCCAGCGGCTGGAGCTGGAGCGGTTCGGCCGCGGCGAGGTCGCCGCCCAGCTGGCCGGCATCCTCGGCACCGCCGACCCCGACCGGAAGCTGGTGGACCGCATCCACCGCCGCTCCGAGGGGAATCCGTTCTTCGTCGAGGAGCTGGCCACCGCCTTCGAGGACGGCTGCGGCGCCGGGCTCACCGACTCGCTGCGCGACATCCTGCTGGTCCGGGTGGAGAGCCTGGACGAGGAGGCCCAGCGAGTGGTGCGGATCGCCGCCGAGGGGGGCTCGCACGTCGAGCACGCCCTGCTGGCGGCCGTCCTGCACGACGACGAGGAGGCGCTGATCGAGGCGCTGCGGGCGGCCGTCGGCGCCAACATCCTGCGCCCGGACGGCGAGGGCGAGGGCTACCGCTTCCGGCACGCGCTGGTCCGCGAGGCGGTCTCGGACGACCTGCTGCCCGGTGAACGGCACCGGATCAACCGCAAGTTCGCGCTCGCCGTGGAGGCGAAGCCGCAGCTGGTCTCCTGCGACGCCCTGCCCGCCCGGCTGGCCAACTACTGGTACCACGCGCACGACCCGGCCCGCGCCCTGCCGACCGCCCTGGACGCCGCCCGGGCGGCCCGCCGCCGCAACGCCTTCGCCGAGCAACTGGGCATGCTGGAACGGGCCCTGGAGCTGTGGGACATGGTCTCCGAGGAGGTGCTGGCGCACACCCTGCGCCCGTACGACTGGGCCGAGACCTATCCGCCCGGCTCCTGCGACCACAGCACCGCCGACGGGGACTGCGACCGGATCCAGCTGGTCGACGTGCTGGCCGAGGCAGTGGTCGCGGCCCGGCGCTGCGGCGACCGCGAGCGCGGCCTGAGCCTCGCCAGGCGGGGGCTGCGGCTGGTCGACGAGGCCGTGCACCCGGTGCGCGCGGCCTGGTTCCGGATCAACCGGGCCCGGATGCTGGGCAATCTGCGCCGCTCCGGTGACGACGAGGAGATCCTCCACGCGCACCGGCTGGTCGACCACCTGCCGCCGTCCGCCGTCCAGGCCGAGGTGTTCGCGCTCGGCGCCGGGGTGGCGATGCTCAAGAAGCCCGGCCCCGAGCACATCGAGCTGGCCGAGCGGGCGATCCGGATCGCCCAGGAGGTCGGCGCGCACTCCGTCGAGGTGCACGCCCGGATGACGCTCGGCGGCCTGCGCTACGACGTGCACGGCGACGCCGACGGCGGGCTGGCCGAACTGGCCGGGGCGGTCGAGGCGGCCCGCCGGCTGGGCGTGCCCGACCTGCTGCTGCGCGGCGTCAACAACCTGGCCAGCATGCAGCGCGGGGTGGGCCGGGCCGAGGAGGCGGTGGTGCTGGCCCGCGAGGGCCTGGTCTACGCGGACGGCAACGGCCTGCTGCGCAACATCGGCACCATCCTGACCGGCAACCTGGCCGAGGCGCTGACCGACCTGGGGCGGATCCGGGAGGCCGCCGAGGTGCTCGACGCCTGCGAGCTGACCAGCCTGACCGGCACCCACGCCGAGTTCCTGGACCGGATGCGCGGCGACCTCGCGCTGCTGCGCGGGGACCTGGCCGGCGCGGCGACCATGCTGGCGCAGGCCCGGTCGGCCAACCGGGTCGGCCAGCTCCAGCACAGCGTGCCGATCAGTCGGCTGGCGGTGCGGATCGCCGCGCTCGCCGGCCGGCCGATGGAGGCCCGGGAGGAACTGCTCGCCGCGCTGGCGGAGGAGGGGCGGCTCGGCCACGAGTCCGACGTGTACCCGCTGCTGGTCGAGGCCGCCACGGTGGAGGCGGACAGCCGGGGCCTGCCGGAGGCCGCGGCGGGCCGGGCCGAGGCGCTGGCCGCGATCGCCGCGCGGGCGGCCCGGCTGCGGCCGCGGGCGCCGGTGCACCACGGCTGGGCCCGGCTGCTGGAGGGCGAACTGGCCCGCGCCGAGGCCGCCGACACCCCGGAGCAGTGGGCCGCCGCGGTCGCCGCGCTGCGCCCGACCGGGCTGCCGTACCCGCTGGCGGTCGCCCTGCTGCGGGCCGGCGAGGCCGAGGTGCTGGCCGGGCGGCGCGAGGCCGGGGCCGAACTGCTGCGCGAGGCGCGGGAACTGGCCACCGTCCGGGGCGACCGTCCGCTGCTGGCGGAGGTCGCGGGCCTGGCCGACCGGGCCGGGCTGACGCTGACCCCGGTGGCGGCCGCGCGCCCGGCCGCCGGGCCGGCCGCGACCCCGCCCGTCGGGGAGTCCTTCGGCCTCACCCCCCGTGAGCGGGACGTGCTCCGGTTGCTGGCGCGCGGCTGGAGCAACCGGCAGATCGCGGAGGAGCTGTACATCTCTCCGAAGACCGCGAGCGTGCACGTTTCCAACATCCTGGGCAAGCTCGCGGTCACCGGCCGGGGTGAGGCGGCGGCGCTGGCGCACCGGTTGCGGCTGTTCCCGGACGATCCGGCTTAGGCCGGACAGGACCTGGGCCGTGTCCGGCCCGGGCCTCCCGATGACCCGTGCGCCCGGCGCCGGGCCCCCGACCGTCTCCGGTCCGGGTGGCCCGGGGCCGGGCGCCGTCGCGTGCTCCCGTGCGCGCCGCGTGAGCCCCCGGCCGCGCGCCGCCGCCAACCGGGCCGATCCGCCGGAATCGGGTGCATTTCCCCACCCCGTCGCCATTACTCTAAGTTGAGTGCATGTGTCATTGAGTGACGGATTTGGTGTAGGGTCCCGATCGGGAACATCGGTGCGGTGTGGTGACCGGAAGGCCGCCCACCCCCTGGGCCTCCGTCCTGACGGGGCGCCAGGCCACCGCGTACGGCCAAGAGGCGCGCGGCCGGTGGCCCGTGGCCGGGGCGCCAGGCCCCGGGCCGGAGGGGGAGAGGCCGAGTGAGCTCCACCGATACGGTGCTGCCCGGGGCCGGACGGCCGGGCGTGCCACCCGCCGACGCGTCCGAGCCCGACGCGTCCACGCCCGGCGCAGCCGCAGCCGGCGCGTCCGCCCCCGGCCGGCGCGGCCCGCTGTGCCGGCTCCGGGAGAGCCGGACGCTGCCCGGCCTCGTCCTCGGCGCGCTCTGCCTGGCCTACGCCCTGGGTGCCGCCACCGGCTGGGGCTCTTTCCAACTCTCCATCTTCATGGGCGACTTCGGCCTGGCCGCGGCGGCGCTCGCGGCCGCGCTGTCCTGCCTGGTGTACGGCTGCACGGCCGGCGGGCGCGCCCGCCCGGCCTGGCTGCTGTTCGGCCTCTCCTCGCTCATGGTGGCCTGCGGCAACGGCACCTGGGGCTGGTACGAACTGGTCGCCCGCAGCCCGCTGCCGCAGGACTCGCTCGCCGAGTACGCCTTCCTGCTGTTCTCCCCGCTCGCCATCACCGGTGTGCTGGTGCTCGCCCAGCGCCCGCGCTCGGCCGCCGGCTGGCTCTGCCTGCTGCTCGACGGCTGGCTGATCGCCGGCTCGCTGTTCACCCTCAGCTGGAGCCTGGCGCTCGGCCGGATCGCCGCCGGCGAGGCCGGCTCGCCGCTGCGGCTGGCCCTCAACCTGGCCTACCCGGTCCTGGACATCCTGCTGGTCAGCCTGGTCGTCGGGCTGCGCTTCGGCGGCCGGGACGGCAACCGGGCGGCCGTGCACACCGCGATGGTGGCGCTGGCCGTCACCGTCCTGTGCGACGCCCTGTTCACCTCCCCGGAGCTGCGCAGCAGCTACCGCTCGGGCGAACTGCTGGACGCCGGCTGGTTCTCCGGCAGCCTGCTGCTGGCCTGGGCGCCGTGGTCGCCGCGCTGGCGCCGCCCGCTGCGCGAGCACCCCTCGGCCGGAGGCCTGCCGCGCCGCCGGGTGGCCACCACCTTCAGCGCGCTCACCCCGTACGCGGCCGCCGCGGTGTGCACCGCCGGGATCCTCTACAACGCCCTCGGCGGGCGGGAGTTGGACCGGGTGGTGGCCGCGGCGGCCTGCACCGTCGGCCTGGCGCTCATCCTGCGCCAGGGCGTGATGCTGCTCGACAACCTCTCGCTCGCCCAGGAACTCGCCCACAAGGAGGCGCACTTCCGCTCCCTGGTGCAGGGCTCCAGCGACGTCATCATGATCGCCGGTGCCAACGGCGTGCTCTCCTACGTCTCCCCGGCCGCGCTCGGCGTCTACGGGCGGGACCCGGAGGAACTGGTCGGCGGCAACCTGCTGGACCTGGTCCACCCGGAGGACGTGGACCGGGTGCTCGCCGAGGTCCGCCGCTACCTGGCGAGGGTCCGGCTCACCGCCCACCGCTCCCCGGGCACCGCCGAGCCGTCCGCCCGGGTGGAGTGCCGGATCAGCTCCGGCGGCGGCGAGTGGCTGCACGTCGAGTCGACGGTCAGCCGGCACCGCGACGGCCTCATCCTCAACAGCCGGGACGTGACCGAACGCGTGATACTCCAGGCCCAGTTGCAGCACAACGCCTTCCACGACCCGCTCACCGACCTGCCCAACCGGGCGCTGTTCGCCCAGCGGCTGCGGGCCGCCCTCGGCGCCCGCGGCCAGCAGGGCGAGGGCGGCGCCGGGGTCGCGGTGCTCTTCCTCGACCTGGACGGCTTCAAGGCGGTCAACGACACGGCCGGCCACCAGGTGGGCGACGAACTGCTGGTGCAGGCGGCCCGCCGGCTCCAGGGGGCCGTCCGCTGCGGGGACACCGTCGCCCGGTTCGGCGGCGACGAGTTCGCCGCGCTGGTCTGCGGCCCGCTCGGCCGGCTCCAGGTCCAGGAGCTCGCCGAGCGGCTGCGGGTCGCGCTCTCCGAGCCGTACTGGATCGGCGGCGCCGAACTCGGTGTCGCCGCCAGCATCGGCATCGCCTTCGGCACCCCCGAACGCGGCCCGGCCGCCGACCCGAGGGCGGCCACCGACGAGCTGATGCGCAACGCCGACCTCGCGATGTACCGGGCCAAGTCCGAGGGCAAGGGCCGGGTGGTGCTCTACAACCCCGCGATGCGGGCCGATCTGGAGCGCCGCACCGAACTGGAGGAGCGGCTGCGGGCCGCCGTCCGCGAGGGCGGCTTCACCCTGCTCCACCAGCCCGTGGTGGACCTCGCCAGCGGCGCGGTGACCGGCGTCGAGGCGCAGGCCCGCTGGCGCTCGGCGGGCGGCCTGCTGCTCACCCCGGCCGAGTTCCTGCGCTCGGCCGACCACGGCGACGCGGCCACCCGGTTCTCCCGCTGGCTGGTCCAGGAGGCGGTGACGGCCGCGGCCAACCGGCGCGGCCAGTCCGGCCGCAGCCGCAGCGGCCCCGCGCCCGTCCCGGTCGCGGTCCGGCTCTCCACCGAGCGGCTGTGCTCGCCCGGTCTGTACGAGACGGTGGCCGCGGCTCTGCGCGACAGCCGACTGCCGGCCGGCGAGCTGGTGATCGAGGTGGCCCGGATGGGCCCGGACTCGCTCGCCGACGAACTCGGCCGCCGGCTGGCCGCGTTGCGCCGGCTCGGGGTGACCACCGTGCTGGCCGGCTACGGCGCCGGCAGCGGCTCGCTCGGCGAGCTGGCCCGGCTGCCCCTGGACGGCCTCAAGCTGGACCGCACACTGGTGCAGGACCTCGGGGAGTCCGCGCTCAGCCGCACGCTCGCCGGGCACGCCCTGCGGCTCGGCCACGACCTCGGTCTGGTCACCGGCGCCGAGGGGGTGGACCTGCCCCGCCAGGTCGCCGCGCTCCAGGAGCTGGGCTGCCGGCAGGGCCAGGGTTCGGCCTTCGCGCCGCCGCTGGACGAGACCCGGCTGCGCCGGGCGCTGGTGCGCCGGGGCTACCCGCTGCCCAGGCCGCTCGGCTCGGTCTCGGCCCGGCGCGCGTACCTGGCCGCGGAGGCCCGGACGGGTGGCCGCGGGGAGGGCGGCGGGGGGCGTGTCGTGCATCACCACGGTGCCCCCGACCTGCCCGAACGCCGCGCGGTGACCGGTCCAGGGCCGGGTCCGCATGGCGAGACGGTCATCCCACCTGCTTGACACACGCCCCCGGACAGGAGGAGGGTCGTTGCCATGCGCACCCGAATTCTCGTACTTGGCGGGCGCGTCGGCTGAGCGGGCTCACACGCCCCGCTTGTGACAGACCGACGCGCCACCCCTCGCATGCCCTTGGCACGAGGGGTTTTTTGTTGCACTGACGCTGTTCCACCACCGCAAGACCCCTGGCTCCGACCGCCCGATCCGCCCCGATTCCCGGGGAGGAAGCGGGACGATTGGGGCAGAGCCGGCGATCGGCCCGCAACCGGGACCCCACCCTCGCACCACCGGGGCCCGCAACCACCGGGCCGGCACATTCCGAGAAGAGACAGGCAGATGACTGAGCACGCCGCATCCCCCCGCCGCGGGGACACCACGGCCGCCCACGCTCCCGCTCCCCAGCACGTCGTCGAAACCATGACCGGCGCCCAGTCGCTCATCCGCTCGCTGGAGGCCGTGGGCGCGGACACCGTCTTCGGCATCCCGGGCGGGGCCATCCTTCCCGCGTACGACCCGCTGATGGACTCGGCCAAGGTGCGCCACATCCTGGTCCGGCACGAGCAGGGCGCCGGCCACGCCGCCACCGGCTACGCCCAGGCCACCGGCCGGGTCGGGGTCTGCATGGCCACCTCCGGCCCGGGCGCGACCAACCTGGTGACCCCGATCGCCGACGCCTACATGGACTCCGTGCCGATGGTCGCGATCACCGGCCAGGTCTCCTCCAAGGCGATCGGCACCGACGCCTTCCAGGAGGCGGACATCTGCGGCATCACGATGCCGATCACCAAGCACAACTACCTGGTCACCGACCCCTCCGAGATCCCCCGGGTGATCGCCGAGGCGTTCCACATCGCCGCCACCGGCCGCCCCGGCCCCGTCCTCGTCGACATCGCCAAGGACGCGCTCCAGGCCACCACCACGTTCCGCTGGCCGGTCGAGCTCTCGCTGCCCGGCTACCGGCCGGTCACCAAGCCGCACGCCAAGCAGATCCGCGAGGCCGCGAAGATGCTGGTGGGCGCCAAGCGCCCGGTGCTGTACGTCGGCGGCGGCGTGATCAAGGCACAGGCCACCGCCGAGCTGCGGATCCTCGCCGAGCTGACCGGCGCCCCCGTGGTCACCACCCTGATGGCGCTCGGTGCCTTCCCCGACAGCCACCCGCAGCACCTGGGCATGCCCGGCATGCACGGTTCCGTCCCGGCCGTCACCGCACTCCAGAAGACCGACCTGCTCTTCACCCTCGGCGCCCGCTTCGACGACCGCGTCACCGGCAAGCTGGACAGCTT
>NZ_JBWKER010000006.1:81316-210828 GCF_056435345.1 Kitasatospora sp. NPDC043950 | reverse complement strand
AACCCACCCCGGCAGGGAGCAACCCCCCCCCCCCCCCTCCCCCCCCCCCCCCCCCCCCCCCCCCCCCCCCCCCCCCCCCCCCCCCCCCCCCCCCCCCCCCCCCCCCCCGGCGTCCGTGGGGGCGTCCGCCCGGTGTGCGCGCGCCCGGCGTGCGTGCGCCCTTGTTGTGCTAGCACTTCAGCGCTAGCTTGAGATTCATGGGTAAGAAACAGCTGAACGTCCGGGTGGACGCCACGACCGCGGAGATGGCCCGGGAACGGGCGGAGCAGCAGGGGATCAGCATGAACCAGTACATCGAGCGCCTGGTCCAGCAGGACATGGGCGAGGCGGGGCGGGCCTTCGTCGACGCCGCCGCCCAGTTCATGAAGGAGTACGAGACGGCCTTCCTGGCCGAGTTCGCGGAGCCGGGCGACCTGAAGGACGTGCGCCGTTGAAGCTGGAGGTCGACCTCTCGTGGCTGCTCATGACCGCCGAGCAGTACACGCCCGGTGACCCGCAGGTCACCGACTACGGGTCGTTGCTCGCGGCCGTCGCCCGGCACCAGGCCGAGATCTTCGACATCGACGTCTACCCCGAACCGCAGGACCGCGCCGCCGCCCTGATGCACCAGCTGATCCGGGTGCCGGCCCTGGAGAAGACCAACGAGCTCTACGCCACCGCCGTCGCCTACGCCTACCTCGTCGCCAGCGGCTGCACCGTCGCCACCACCGCCCGCGAGGTGCGCAGCCTCGCCCGGGCCATCCGGGAGGGGCGGCTCGGCGTGTCCGGGGTCGCCGAACGGCTGGCGGGGTGGGTCGTCGACGAGGCCGAGGGGGAGGGCGTCAGCGGGGCGGAGGACGAGGACGACGACTGACCGGGCGGGCCCATGCCCGGTCGCGTCGTCCTCGTCATCCGTTCAGCAGGGCTCTGGGCGGTGCGCCCGGCGGGTCAGTCGCCGGGCCGCTCCGGGGCCGGCTCGGCGATCAGGGCCGTCGCGAACGGACGGAAGCCCGCCCGGCGGTAGATCCGGGCGACCTCCTCGTCGGCGGCGGACAGGAACACCGTCCGCACGCCGTTCGCCCGCGCGTGCGCGACCAGGGCCGCGGTGACCGCCAGGCCCAGCCCGCGCCGCCGCGCGGCCGGCAGCGTCCCGACCCCGGCCACCTCGGTGACCGCGCCCACCGGATTGTGCTGGCCCGCGCACAGCGCGGAACCGTCCTCCAGCGCGGCGGCCAGCACGGTGGCGCCGTCGGTGATCCGCCGTGCGATCCGCTCCACCGCGCCCTCCGCCACCAACCGCCCTGCGGCCTCGGCCAGTTCGGCCGCACCCACGGCGCCCACGCCGGTGCCGGGCTCGGCGAACGCCAGGTGCGGAACGGCGACCGCCGACGCCAGCTCCGGCGCGTCCGCGCCCAGCACCTCCACCCGCACCTCCTCCGGCAGCTCGGGCGCCGGGGCCGGCTCGTCCTGCGGGCCCAGCACCAGCAGCGGGTGCTCGTGCACCGCGAGCCCGGCCGCCTCCACCGCGGCCCGCAGCTCCGGACTCCGCTCGGCCACCCACTCGAAGGCCTCCGGCTCGCCCAGCTCCCGCTGGCGGGCCAGCACCCGCAGGACGTCCTCGGCGGTGGTGGCGGGGCCGTCGTGGTCGAGCGTGGGGCGGGCGTAGTAGGGCCAGCCCGCGCTCTCGCGGACGAACAGGGTCAGCGGGCCGAAGTCCTCGGCCCGTGCGGCGCTGCGCGGCACCGCGTCGTAGTAGCGCTCGATCGCGTCGAGGAGGGAAGGGTCGGGAGCATGATCAACAGAAGTCACGGCGTGCATCCAAGCAGGGGCGCCGGCGGCCCGCCACCGCTTTGTTCCCGGGCTTCGCGCCGGGGGCGCCAGGGGCGGTGACGGGCGGCGCGGCGCGGGCGCGGGCGCCTGATTGTTGCTGAACGCTTACCGGCTCGCAGTGATCTTGTGCGTATACCGCGTGGCATGCTGATGCCTTGACAGCTCTGCCGAAGGGGGACGGCGGACGTCCGCACTCGGCTCGGCAAGGGGGGAAGACAGGCCCATGAGGCTCTGCTTTCTGGTGGAGGAGCACTACCGGCACGACGGCATGCCGCTCGACGTGGCACGCCAGCTCACCGCGTGGGGGCACCGGGTGGACGTGCTGCGCCCCGGGGACTCGCTGATGGCGATCTCCGAGGCGATCCGGGCCGGCAGCCACGACGCCTGGGTGCTCAAGACCGTCTCCGGCGGGCCCGGACTCACCCTGCTGGACGCCGCCGCCGCCGTCGGCCTCACCACCGTCAACGACGTCCGCTCCATCCGCGGCGTCCGCGACAAGGCGCTCGCCTCCGTCATCGCCAGCACCCGCGGCCTGCCCGTCCCCGTCACCTACGCCACCGCCCGCTGGGAACGGCTCGCCGAGATCCCGGCCGCCGAGTACCCGCTCGTCGTCAAGCCCGCCGACGGCAGCTCCGGACGCGCCGTCCGGCTCGTGCCCAGCCCCGACCACCTCCTCGACCTCGGCGCCGAACTCGCCGACGAGGGGCTGTTGATCGCCCAGCCCTACGTGCCCAACTCCGGCACCGACCTCAAGGTGTACTGCGTCGACGGCGAGCTCTTCGCGACGGAACGTTCCTCCCCGCTCCACCCCGGGCAGGGCGTGCGCGAACGGCAGGTCCCGTTGCCCGGGGAGGTCGCGCGGATCGCGGCGCAGGTCGGTGAGGTGTTCGGGCTCGACCTGTACGGCGTCGACGTGCTGCTCGGGCCGGACGGGCCGGTGGTCGTCGACATCAACGACTTCCCGAGCTTCCGCCAGGTGCCGGACGCGGTCGCCAGGGTCGCCCGGGCGGTGCTGCGGCTCGCGCGCAGCGGGACGGCCGTGTCGGCGCCCGCGCCCGCACTGGTGTCGGCGGGTGGTGGCGCGGGGTACGGGCAACTGGGCTTCGGTCGTGGAGAGTTCGGCGGAGCCGGCTTGGGTGGGGCCGGCCTTGACGGGGCCGGCCTGGGCGGGGCGATATGAGGATCGGCCTGATCACCGCCGACCCCGGACACCCGGTGCTCGCGGCGACCGCCGCCCTGCTGGCGGACCGGCACGAGGTGACGATCGTCGACCCTGCCGGCCCGGCGGGACCGGCGCTCGCCGACGTCTATCTGCTCAAGGCCCACACCCGTCGATCCCTTTCACTCGCACGAGAGTTGGAGCGGGGCGGGGCGCCTGTCATCAACTCGGCCGCGGCCACCGAACTCTGTCAGGACCGGGTGCGGATGGCCGAACTCGCGCGCGCGGCCGACCTGCCCTTCGCGGCCACCCGCGACGCTGGGCGGATCGCCGAACTCGCCGATCCCGACTACCCGTTCGTCGTCAAGAGCCGGCACAGTCGGCGCCACGACCTGGTCGCCCGGGTCGACGGCCCGGCCCGGTTGCGCGAACTCGTCGCGCGTTGGCCCGACGAGCCCGTCGTCACCCAGTCGTTCGTCCCGGGGACCGGCTGGGACCAGAAGCTGTGGGTGATCGACCGGCAGGTGTTCGCCGCTCGGCGGCGGTCCGAACTCGCCGACGGCCAGGGGGAATCGGGGCAGGGGCAGGACTGGGAGCCGCCTGCCGAACGGGCTGCGCTGGCTCTGCGCGTCGGCGAGGTGTTCGGGCTCGACGTCTACGGCGTCGACCTGCTCGACGGGCCCGCCGAACCCGTCATCGTCGACGTCAACGCCTTCCCCGGCATCCGTGGACGGCTGGGCGCGCCGGAGGCGCTCGCCGCCCTCGCCCTGCGCGTCGCGGCGGAGCGCGGGCGCGGGCACGTCGCGCAGGGGCGGGGCCGGTAGGCCGGGCGGCGGGGCCGTCGGACCCGGGGCGGGTTCGGCGGGCCGTCGGGGGCGAGCGGGGTCGTTAGGCTGGTTACTCAGGGCCACCGGGCACCCGGGCCGAACGGCGAGAGAAGACGGAACGTTGCTGCAGGACATCGAGCGCTACCTGGCCTGCCCCCACTGCGCGCAGGCCCTCACCCGGCACGAGCGCGCCCTGCGCTGCCCCGCCGGCCACAGCTTCGACCTCGCCAAGCAGGGCTACGTCAGCCTCCTCGCCGGCGACGCCCACACCGGCACCGGCGACACCGCCGAGATGGTCGCCGCCCGTGCCGACTTCCTCGCCGCCGGCCACTACCGGCCCATCGCCGACGCCCTCGCCGAGGCCGCCGCGGACGCCGACCCCGAAGGCCTCGTCGCCGACCTCGGCGCCGGCACCGGCCACTACCTGGCCCATGTCCTCGACGCCCTGCCCGGCCGCGCCGGGGCCGCCCTCGACATCTCCAAGTTCGCGCTGCGCCGCGCCGCCAAGGCCCACCCCCGGATCGGTGCCGTGGTCTGCGACGCCTGGCGGCCGCTGCCGCTGCGCGACGCCTCCGCCGGGCTGATGCTCAACGTCTTCGCCCCGCGCAACGGGCCCGAGATCCGCCGCGTGCTGCGCCCCGGCGCCACCCTGCTGCTGGTCTCGCCCACCGCCCGCCACCTGCGTGAACTCGTCGGCGCACTGGGCCTGTTGTCGGTCGACGAGGAGAAGCAGCGGCGGATCGACGAGAAGCTCGGACCCTACCTGACCTCCGCCGGCCGGCGGCAGGTCGAGTTCACCCTGCGGCTCGGCCCGGACGACGTGCGCACCGTCGTCGGCATGGGCCCCAGTGCCTGGCACACCGACCCGGACCGCCTGGCCGCCGCGCTCGCGGACCTGCCGGACCCGGTCGAGGTGACCGCCTCCGTGATGGTGGCCGCCTACCGGCGCTGAACGTCGGGCGCGCGCGGGGTGTGGCCGCCACGTTGGGATGAATCTGCTGAGCAGGCACGTTTCTGCCGACCGGCCTGCGGCTAACGTCCGATGGGTGAACCGCGACGCCACCCGGCCCGCCGCGCCGGCCCACCCCCGACCGAGCGCCCCGGGGCCCGATCGGCCATCCGTAACACGTCCCACCGTCGAGGAGCTCCGGCTCACCTCGTTCAAGTCCTACCGGCGCGCGGTCCTGCCGCTCGCGCCCCTCACCGTCCTGCACGGGCCCGCCGGCGTCGGCAAGTCCAACGCCCTCGACGCACTGGCCGTGCTCTCCCGGCTGGCCCTCGGAGAGGAGATCGCCGACTCCTTCGACGGGCTGCCCGACCGCACCGGCCCCCTGGCCAAACCCGTCCGCGGCGGCCTGACCGGGTGCGTCCCGCACGGGCGCGACGCCGTCATCCTCGGCTGCACCGTCCGCTCCCCGCACGGCCGCATCCGGCTCGACGTCGTCGTCCGCACCGACGGCCCGGTGCGGATCGCCCGCGAATCGCTCACCCTGGACGGCCGCACCCTCGTCGACACCGGCGAACAGGACGTCCGCAAGCGGCGCGTCAACGTCTGCTGGCACAACGACACCCGCCAGGGAGACATCCGGGCGCCCTTCCCCAGCGGCACCATGATCACCGCGCAACTGCCGCTCCGGGTGGCCGGCTCCTCCCGGGGCGAACGGCAGGTCCTCGCCGCCACCGAGGACCTGCTCACCGCCCTGCGCGAGGTCTTCCCCGTCCACCCCGTCCCCGCCCTCATGCGCGGCTGGGCCCGACCCGACCCGCAGGCCCGGCTGCGCAGCAACGCCGCCAACATCTCCGCCGTCCTCGCCCGGCTCGGCAACGAGTGCCCGCGCCGCTACGGGCAGCTCCTGCGCGCCGTCCAGTCCGCCGCCCCGCACCCGCTGCTCGGACTCTCCCTCGCCCACCGCGGCAGCGGGCCCGACCAGCGCGTCCTCGCGGTCTTCGACGAAGGCGTCCTCGGACGCACCGGGGCCGACCAGGCCTCCGACGGCATGCTGCGCCACCTCGCGTTCGCCGCGGTGCTGCTCACCGGGGCCGGGGTGCTCGACCTCGACGTGGCCGCCGAGGTGCCGTGGGCGCACCGGCAGCTCACCGTGCTCGCCGAGGACCTCGGCGCCGGGCTCGCCACCGAACAGACCGCCTCACTGCTACGGCTGGCCCGGGACATGTCCGGGCGCAACCAGCTGCGCGTCCTCGCCGCGCTTCAGGAGCCCGCCGCGGCGCGGGAGGCGCTCGGCGTGGCCGAACCGCGGTCGGGCGCGGCCGTGCTGGTCGAGTGCCGGCGCGACCCGGACTCGGGGCACACCGTGCTGCGGCCCGAGACGACCAGGGTGCCGGCCCAGTGCGGGCGCGGGGACGGAGCCGACCCGGGGGCGGACGAGGTGGACGGGTGAGGTAGACCTGGACGGGTGAACGAACGAGTGACGAGGCCGGGGGAACCGGCCGGGCCCACCGGGCCGACCTTGGAGGCCCTGCGGCAGCGGCTGGCGGACTTCGCGGCGGCCCGGCGCTGGGAGCCCTTCCACACGCCGAAGAACCTGGCGGCCGCGCTGAGCGTGGAGGCCGGCGAACTGCTGGAGATCTTCCAGTGGTCGACGCCCGAGCAGGCAGCCGCGGTGATGTCCGATCCGGAGCGGGCCCACCGGGTGCGGGACGAGGTCGCGGACGTCCTCGCGTACCTGGTGCAGTTCTGCACGGTGGTCGGGGTGGATCCGCTGGAGGCCCTCGCGGCCAAGATCGAGCGGAACGAGCTCCGCTTCCCGGTGCCGGACGGACCGGCGGACGCCGACCAGGGCGGGGCGGGTGTCAACCCGGACGTGGACGAATAATCCTTGTGAGGGACGGGAGTTATCCACAGCCCCGGACTTGTCCACAGCTTTCCCGATGACGGATGCGGCCTCGCCGACTTCGCCGCACGCTTTCGCCGTGACCACCTGACCGCCCCACCGGCGGCGGTGGTCCCACGGCGACAGCGAGCGAAAGGAGTGGCGGCCATGGAGGCGCTGCGACTGATCAAGAGGGCCCGGCACGCCCTGGCCGAGGCCAGACACGTACCGGATGTGCTGGCCGAGGCGCGGCAGGCCGCGCTGCTCACCGAGGCGGTGGGGGCCAGGCTGGCGGAGCTGGACGACGACGAGCTCGCCGGGCTGGGGCAGCAACTGGCCGAGGCCGCGGCGCACGCGGCGGTCTGCCTGGAACGCTCGGTCGTCAGGGCCGCCGTGCTGAGCGGCGGCCGGGCCGGGCGGCTCACCGAACTCGGCGAGCTGGCACCGGCCTTGGGCGCGCTGGACGGGCTGCTGCGGGACGTCGGGGAGACGCTGGTGGTGCTGGCCTGCGGGGCCGACACCGAGAGCCTCTACTGGACGTGCATCGACGGTGTGGACGCGGTGTCGGAGTGCAAGGACCTGGCCGGGCGGCTGCGGAAGGTGGCGGGCAGGTTGGAGGGAGAGGAAGGCGCGGTGCTCGGCGGGGCGCCGGCCGAGCGGGGCTCGCCCTTACTCGTGGTCCGGCTCGACCCGCCGGACGAGGGCGGGCCGACGGGGGAGGAGCAGGCGCCGGACTATCGGGTGCCTGGCGTGGCCGGAGCGTCGGAGGAGGAGGTGTCCGTACCGGTGGGATAGGCGGCCGGGCCGTCCTCCCGGATGCCGGGGGACTGTAACTCGGCGAGATCCGCGGACACCGAGGCGAGCAGTTCGTGCAACTGTTCCAGCAGGCTCTTCTGCGCGGCGGGCCCGGACGAGGTGCCGGCGGCCGAGCCCGCCGGGCTGCTCGGGAGCTGCGGCGTGGCAGTTGGTTCGGTCATGACGGGACCTCTTCGGATCGGTAGTGCGGCGTGAAGCGGCCGACGGTGGCTCGGCCCGCGCAGCGGGGGTGCCTGATGCCTGGCCACCGAGGCACACGCCCCCGCCGCAGCAACCAACGAACCGCTCCGGCGGCCGGTCACCGCGCGCCACCCGATGTGGTCCAACTCCGTTACGCCGTAAGCCTCCCGGGTGATCCCGGCTTGCCGCCGCGAAGCGGCCTGGGCTAGGCGCGCGACGAGACACTCCCGGCTTGCTCGGCGCCGAGCAAGCCGGGAGCCCGAGCAAGCCGGGAGCCCGAGCAAGCCGGGTGCCCGAGCAAGCCGGGACAGGGCCAAGGCTTCGGGCGAGGGGAAGGAGGGGAGGGAGGGGGAGGGGGGAGGGGGCCCGCACGCCCGCCGAAAGCCGCAGAACGCACTCGGGGTCCGGAGCCCGAGTCGGCTCCGAACCCCGATGGTGTGGTCCCGCAGGTCAGTTGTGGGCGTGCAGGTCGGCGTTGAGGCCGCCCCAGGAGCCGGAGCGGGCGATGACCTCGACGGCGCCGGTCTGCGAGTTGCGGCGGAACAGCAGGTTGTCCTGGCCGGACAGCTCGATGGCCTTGGCCACGGTGCCGTCCGGGGTGGTGACCCGGGTGCCGGCGGTGACGTAGAGGCCGGCCTCGATGACGCAGTCGCTGCCGAGCGAGATGCCGATGCCGGCGTTGGCGCCGAGCAGGCAGCGCTCGCCGACCGAGACGACCTGCTTGCCGCCGCCGGAGAGGGTGCCCATGATCGAGGCGCCGCCGCCGATGTCGCTGTGGTCGCCGACGACGACGCCCGCGCTGATCCGGCCCTCGACCATGGAGGTGCCGAGGGTGCCGGCGTTGAAGTTGACGAAGCCCTCGTGCATCACGGTGGTGCCGGCGGCCAGGTGGGCGCCGAGGCGGACGCGGTCGGCGTGGGCGATGCGCACACCGGACGGGGCGACGTAGTCGGTCATCCGCGGGAACTTGTCGATGCCGTACACGGCGAGCTGGCCGCCCTGGGCGCGGACCGCGAGGCGGGCCTGCTCGACCGCGTCCACCGGGACGGGGCCGATGCTGGTCCACGCGACATTGGCGAGCAGCCCGAAGACGCCGTCCAGGTTCTGGCCGTGCGGCTTGACCAGGCGGTGGCTGAGCAGGTGCAGGCGCAGGTACACGTCGTGGGTGTCGAGCGGCTTCTCGTCGAGCGAGGCGATGGTGGTGCGCACGGCGACCACCTCGACGCCGCGGCGCGGGTCGGCGCGCAGCGCCTCGGCGGCGCCGGCGCCGAGTTGGGCCTCGGCCTGCTCGGCGGTCAGGCGGACGGTGCCGGCCGGGCCGGGCTCGGCGGCCAGGGCGGGGGCGGGGAACCAGGTGTCGAGGACGGTGCCGTCGGCGGCGATGGTGGCCAGGCCGGCGGCCACGGCCCCGTTCGGGAGGGAGGTCGATTCAGCAGTCACACCGTGCACGTTAACCAATGCGGGGCCCTGCTGCCGAACACGCCCGTCGTACGGACGCGGCCGTCGGTCGGCACGCCCCCGCCGTGCGTACACGGCCACCGACGGGCTGCGGCGGACGGCCGCCGAGCCGGAAAACCCGGTGTTCAGCGGAGGTTTGCTCGGCGATACTCGGGCGGGTGTTCATGTCGATCTCCACCACCGGCAGCGTCGAGGGCCCGGCCACCGATCTCGGCTTCCTGCTGCACAAGCACCCGGGCAAGGTCCAGCGGTTCGCGACGTCGCACGGCGAGGCGCACGTCTTCTACCCCGAGGCGGGCGACGACGTCTGCACGGCGGCGCTGCTGCTGGACGTCGACCCGATCGCGCTGGTCCGCAAGGGCCGGGGCAAGGGGCGCGGCGGTTCGCCGGACTTCGCGCTCGCCCAGTACGTCAACGACCGCCCGTACGCGGCGTCCTCGCTGCTCGCGGTGGCGCTGCGGACGGTGTTCCGGTCCGCGATGAAGGGCGCCTGCCCGGCCCGGCCCGGGCTGGCGGACCGGCCGCGCCCGCTGCGGATCACGCTGCCCGCGGTGCCCGCGAACGGCGCGGGCGAGGGCGGTGGCCCGGCGATGGCGGTCCGGCTGTTCGAGCCGCTGGGCTGGCGGGTCGAGGCGGTGGCGCTTCCGCTGGACGAGGCGTTCCCGGAGTGGGGCGAGTCCCGGTACGTGCGGCTCACGCTGGTCTCGGACGCTGTGCGGCTCGCCGACGCGCTCCAGCAGCTGTACGTGCTGCTGCCGGTGCTGGACGGCGCCAAGCACTACTGGGTCGCCCCGGACGAGGTGGACAAGCTGCTCGCCGCCGGCGAGGGCTGGCTGGCCGCCCACCCGGAGCGCGACCTGATCACCCGCCGCTACCTGTCCCGGAGCCGGGCGCTGACCCGGGTGGCGATGGAGCGTCTGGAGCTGGCCCGGCTGGCGGAGGCGGACGACCGGGAGCCCGAGGAGGTCGACAACGCGGTCGACGAGCGGCCGGAGGAGCCGGAGGAGGCCGCCGGGGCGACATCGGAGCCCAGGCCGCCGTCCCTCGCCGGGCAGCGCCGCGCCGCGATCCTCGCCGCCCTGCGGGAGGTGGGCGCGGCCCGCGTCGCCGATCTCGGCTGCGGCCGGGGCGAGTTGATCGGCGAACTGCTGAAGGACGCCCGGTTCACCGAGGTGCTCGGCGTGGACGTGTCGGCGCGGGCCTTGCAGGCGGCGGCCCGCGGACTGCGCCTGGACCGGATGCCGGAGCGGCAGGCGGCCCGGGTGACGCTGGCGCAGGGCGCGCTGACGTACACGGACGCCCGGTTGAAGGGCTTCGACGCGGCGGTGCTGTGCGAGGTGGTCGAGCACCTGGACCTGCCCAGGCTGCCCGCCCTGGAGTACGCGGTGTTCGGCGCGGCCCGGCCGGGGGCGGTGGTCGTCACCACGCCGAACGCCGAGTACAACGTCCGCTGGGAGAGCCTGCCGGCGGGCGCTGTCCGGCACGCCGACCACCGCTTCGAGTGGTCGCGCGCCGAGTTCCGCGCGTGGGCCGAGCGGGTCGCGGCGGTGTTCGGTTACACGGTGGTGCTGCGCCCGGTGGGGCCGGAGGACGGGGAGGTCGGCGCGCCGACCCAGCTGGCCCTGTTCCGCCTCGGCACCAGCCCGACCGAGCAGACCCCGACCGAGCAGACCCCGACCGGCGCCACCCGGACCGACCCGGCCGCGACCGAGCACACCCCGACCGACCCGGCGCCCGAAGGAGGCGAATCCCGATGACCGACGAAGCGACCCCGACGCCCGAGCAGCACCAGCACCAGGAGCACGACCAGGGTCAGCCCCAGGACCACCCCGCCCCCCGCCGTCTCCCCGTCACCGACGTCTCCCTCGTCGTCCTGATCGGCACCAGCGGCGCCGGCAAGTCGACCTTCGCCCGCCGCCACTTCCTGCCCACCCAGGTCGTCTCCTCCGACTTCTGCCGCGGCCTGGTCGCCGACGACGAGAACGACCAGTCGGCCTCCGCCGAGGCCTTCGACGTCCTGCACTACATCGTCGGCAAGCGTCTCGCGGCCGGCCGGCTGACCGTCGTGGACGCCACCAACGTCCAGCCCGAGGCACGCCGCCAGCTGGTGCGGATCGCCCGCGAGCACGACGTGCTGCCGATCGCGATCGTGCTGGACGTCCCGCCGGGCGTGTGCGCCGAGCGCAACCGCTCCCGCCCGGACCGCCGGCTGCCGGCCCACGTCGTCCCGCGCCAGCACCGCGAGCTGCGCCGTTCCCTGCGCGGCCTGGAGCGCGAGGGCTTCCGCAAGGTGCACGTGCTGCGCGGCGCGGCCGAGGTGGCGGCGGCCGAGGTGGAGCTGGAGAAGCGCTACAACGACCTGCGTCACCTGACCGGCCCGTTCGACATCGTCGGTGACATCCACGGCTGCCGCTCCGAGCTGGAGACCCTGCTGATCCGCCTCGGCTACACGCTGACCCGGGACGCCGGGGGCCGGCCGGTGGACGCGGTGCCGCCGGCGGGCCGTACCGCCGTGTTCGTCGGGGACCTGGTCGACCGCGGCCCGGACACACCGGGCGTGCTGCGCCTGGTGATGGGCATGGTCGCGGCCGGGCACGCGCTGTGCGTGCCGGGCAACCACGAGAACAAGCTGGGCCGGGCGCTGGACGGCAAGAAGGTCAACGTCGCCTACGGTCTGCAGGAGTCGCTGGATCAGCTGGCCGGCGAGTCCGAGGAGTTCCGGGCCGAGGCGCGGGAGTTCATGCGCGGCCTGGTGAGCCACTACCTGCTGGACGGCGGCGCGCTGGTGGTCTGCCACGCCGGTCTGCCGGAGCGGTACCACGGCCGCAACTCGGGCCGGGTGCGCTCGCACGCGCTGTACGGGGAGACCACCGGCGAGACCGACGAGTACGGCCTGCCGGTGCGCTACCCGTGGGCGGAGGAGTACCGGGGCAAGGCGCTGGTGGTGTACGGCCACACACCGGTGCCGTCGGCGAGCTTCGTCAACAACACCGTCTGCCTGGACACCGGTTGCGTGTTCGGCGGCACCCTGACGGCGCTGCGCTACCCGGAGCGGGAGCTGGTGAGCGTGCCGGCCGAGCGGGAGTGGTACGCGCCGGTGCGTCCGCTGTCCACGGACGCGCCGGGCGCCCGCGAGGGCCGTCCGCTGGATCTCGCCGACGTGGCGGGCCGCCGGATCGTCGAGACCGGGCTGCATGGGCGGGTCGCCGTCCGGGAGGAGAACGCGGCGGCGGCGCTGGAGGTGATGAGCCGCTTCGCGCTGGACCCGCGGCTGCTGGCGTACCTGCCGCCGACGATGGCGCCGAGCGCCGCCTCCCGCCGGGACGGCTTCCTGGAGCACCCGCAGGAGGCGTTCGCCGCCTACCGCGCGGACGGCGTGCGGCACCTGGTGTGCGAGGAGAAGCACATGGGGTCCCGCGCGGTGGTGCTGGTCGCCCGGGACGACGCGGCGCTGGAGCAGCGCTTCGGCGTGGCCGGTCCGGGCGCGATCTGGACCAGGACGGGCCGGGCGTTCCTCGCCGACGACGGCCTGACCGCGGCCGTGCTGGGCCGGGTGCGGGTGGCCGCCGAGCGCTCGGGGCTGTTCGACGAGCTGGGCACCGGCTGGCTGCTGCTGGATGCCGAGCTGATGCCCTGGTCGCTGAAGGCCGTGGAACTGCTGCGCCGCCAGTACGCGGCGGTCGGCGCGGCGGCGGGCGCCGCCCTGCCGGAGGCGCTGGCGGCCCTGGAGCGGGCGGCCGGTCGCGGGCTGGACCTGGCGGAGCTGACCGCCAAGCAGCGGCGGCGCGCGGCCGACGCGCAGGCGTTCACCGAGGCGTACCGGCGGTACTGCTGGCCGACCGAGGGGCTGTCGGGCGTGCGGCTGGCGCCGTTCCAGGTGCTGGCCGCCGAGGGGGCGAACCTCGCCGTACGCCCGCACGACGAGCACCTGGCCTGGATCGACCGCCTGGTCGCGGCCGACGAAGCGGCGGCCGAAGCGCGGGCCGAAGCCGCGCTCGCAGCGGCGTCCGTGACGGCGTCCGAGGCGGCGTCCGAAACGGACGGCGACCGGGCACCGGTCCTGCACCGCACCGGCCGTCTCCTGGTGGACACCGAGGACGAGGCCTCGGTGGCGGCCGCCACGGCCTGGTGGGAGGAGCTGACGGCGGCGGGCGGCGAGGGCATGGTGGTCAAACCGCTGGCCTCGGTGGTGCGCACGAAGCGGGGCGGGGGCCGTCCGGGCGGGCTGGTGCAGCCGGGGGTGAAGGTGCGCGGCCGGGAGTACCTGCGGATCGTCTACGGCCCGGACTACACCGAGTACCTGGACCGGCTGCGAGAGCGGTCGCTGGGCCACAAGCGCTCGCTGGCGCTGCGCGAGTACGCGCTGGGCCTGGAGGCGCTGGACCGGCTGGCGGCCGGCGAGCCGCTGTGGCGGGTGCACGAGCCGGTGTTCGCGGTGCTCGCGCTGGAGTCCGAGCCGGTCGATCCGCGCCTGTAGGCCGACCGGGCGCAGAGGGGGTCCGCGCCCGTAGGCCGACGGCGTCCAGGAGGTCCGCGCCTGTAGGCCGACCGGGCGTTGAGGGTGCCCGCGGCTGTAGGCCGACCGGGCGTTGAGGGGGAGTCCGCGGCGGGGCTCCCCCTCTCCCACCCCCGCCGTGTATAGAAATTCCGAGCATCGTATAGACTTGCTACTTTCCCGTACGTCCCGTCATCCCAGGAGCCCGGTATGGCCTTCAACCTCCGGAACAGGCACTTCCTCAAGGAGCTCGACTTCACGCCCCAGGAGTTCCGCTTCCTGGTGGACCTCGCCGCCGGGCTCAAGGCGGCCAAGTATGCGGGCACCGAGCAGCCCCGGCTGCGCGGGAAGAACATCGCGCTGATCTTCGAGAAGACCTCCACCCGTACTCGCTGCGCCTTCGAGGTCGCCGCCCACGACCAGGGCGCCACCACCACCTACCTGGACTCGTCCGGTTCGCAGATCGGCCACAAGGAGTCCATCCGGGACACCGCCCGGGTGCTCGGCCGGATGTTCGACGGCATCGAGTACCGCGGCCACGGCCAGGAGATCGTCGAGGAGCTGGCCGCGAATGCCGGCGTCCCGGTCTGGAACGGTCTCACCGACGAGTGGCACCCCACCCAGATGCTGGCCGACGTGCTCACCATGACCGAGCACGGCACCAAGCCGCTGACCGGGACCGCCCTCGCCTACCTCGGCGACGCCCGCTCCAACATGGGCAACTCGCTGCTGGTCACCGGCGCCCTGCTCGGCATGGACGTCCGGATCGTCGCCCCGCGCTCCCTCTGGCCGGCCGAGGATGTCCGGAAGGCGGCCGAGACGCTGGCCGAGGCGACCGGCGCCCGGATCACCCTCACCGAGGACGTGGCCGAGGGCGTGGCCGACGTGGACTTCCTCTACACCGACGTCTGGGTCTCGATGGGCGAGCCCAAGGCGGTCTGGGCCGAGCGGATCGAGTTGCTCAAGCCCTACCAGGTGTCGATGGACACCGTCCGGGCCACCGGCAACCCGGCCGTGAAGTTCCTGCACTGCCTGCCCGCGTTCCACGACCTCGGCACGGTGGTCGGGCGGCAGATGTACGAGGCGACCGGCATGACCGAGCTGGAGTGCACCGACGAGTTGTTCGAGTCGGCGCACTCCGTCGTGTTCGACCAGGCCGAGAACCGCCTGCACACCATCAAGGCGGTCCTGGTCGCCACTCTCGGCTCCTGAAGCAGGAGCTCACTTCTCCAGCTTGACGCAGGCCGCCCGGTCGCCCGCCGCGTGCGGGCCGGCCGGGGTGCCCGCGTGCATCACCAGCGAGCGCGCCTCGCCGGGCCGGGGCTGCCAGGGCACCGAGGCCGTCGCGGTGCCCTCGCCGTGCTCGTCGGTGCGCAGCGCCAGCCGCAGTTCGTTGCGCCCGTTGGCGTACGCGGGGTCGGTGGACGGCTGCACCGGGTCCACGGCGTCCTGGTAGTGCGGTCCGGACGAGGCCGGGTCGGCCCCGCAGGAGCCGGTGTGCAGGTGCACCGGGAACTCGTGGTCGGGGGCGAGCCCGGTGACGGTCATGGTGAGCACCGTCCGCCCCGCGGTGGAGCGGTCGGTGACGATCCGGGTGTGCGCGCCGTACGGCACGAGGTCGTCCGCGTAGCTGACGGCGGTCGGCGGGACGAAGGCCGTCGCGGGGTCGAAGGCGGCCTCGACGACGGAGACGGGCGAGGCGATGGGGGCCCGCGGGGTGACGGGGGCCGGCGGGGCGGCGGCGGGGGCGAGCAGGGCCAGCGGCAGCAGCGCGGCGGCGAGCGGAGTGGACATCAACGGGCCTTCCACGGGCGGGGTGACGGACACCGTGCTCAACGGCGCCGGGCGCCGGCGGACACCCTCGAACGGGCTCGGAGGCGAGCGGGCCGCGCGGGCGCGCCCCCGCTCGTCCCGTCGCCGACCGGCGGTTCCGGTGGTGAGCTGGTGTGAGTCGGTGCTGAGTCGACACTGAGCCGGTGCCGAGCCGGTGGTGGGCCGGCAGCGGTGCGGTTGTCGGCCTCTGTCGCCGGAATGGCCGCTGACCTGCGCTTCTATCGACCCAGGCATGCCTGCGGTGGTGAAGGCGACGGCATGCACTATGGTTTATCTCGACATCGAGATAACTGCCCCATAGGATATATCTCGACATCAAGATACTTGCCGAGCGGAGCTCGCCGGCGATGCGGGCAAGGTAAGCCTAAGTAAGGCTGACCTTACCACCGTGGCGGCCGGATACCGCACGAAGCACCCAGAAGGAGTCAGTCGTGTCCGCGAACAGCTTCGACGCCCGCAGCTCGCTGCAGGTGGGCGACGAGTCGTACGAGATCTTCAAGCTCTCCGCCGTCGAGGGTTCCGAGCGGCTGCCGTACAGCCTCAAGGTGCTGCTGGAGAACCTGCTCCGCACGGAGGACGGCGCGAACATCACCGCCGACCACATCCGCGCGCTCGGCAACTGGGACGCCAGCGCCCAGCCGAGCCAGGAGATCCAGTTCACGCCGGCCCGCGTGATCATGCAGGACTTCACCGGCGTGCCGTGCGTGGTCGACCTCGCCACCATGCGTGAGGCCGTCAAGGAGCTGGGCGGCGACCCGGCCAAGATCAACCCGCTGGCCCCGGCCGAGCTGGTCATCGACCACTCCGTCATCGCCGACAAGTTCGGCACCCCGGACGCCTTCGTCCAGAACGTCGAGATCGAGTACGGCCGCAACAAGGAGCGCTACCAGTTCCTGCGCTGGGGCCAGACCGCCTTCGACGAGTTCAAGGTCGTCCCGCCCGGCACCGGCATCGTCCACCAGGTGAACATCGAGCACCTGGCCCGCACCATCATGGTCCGCGGCGGCCAGGCCTACCCGGACACCTGCGTCGGCACCGACTCGCACACCACCATGGTCAACGGCCTGGGCGTGCTGGGCTGGGGCGTCGGCGGCATCGAGGCCGAGGCCGCCATGCTGGGCCAGCCGGTCTCCATGCTGATCCCGCGCGTGGTCGGCTTCAAGCTCAACGGCCAGCTGCCGGCCGGCACCACCGCCACCGACCTGGTGCTCACCATCACCGAGATGCTGCGCAAGCACGGTGTGGTCGGCAAGTTCGTCGAGTTCTACGGCGAGGGCGTCTCCGCGATCCCGCTGGCCAACCGCGCCACCATCGGCAACATGTCGCCGGAGTTCGGCTCGACCTGCGCGATCTTCCCGATCGACGCCGAGACCATCAACTACCTCAAGCTCACCGGCCGCGACGAGCAGCAGCTCGCCCTGGTCGAGGCGTACGCCAAGGAGCAGGGCCTCTGGCACGACCCGTCGGTCGAGCCGGTCTTCTCCGAGTACCTGGAGCTGGACGTCTCCACCGTCGTCCCGTCGATCTCCGGCCCGAAGCGTCCGCAGGACCGCGTCGTCCTGGCCGAGGCCGCCACCCGGTTCGCCGAGGCGCTGCCGACCTACTCCGCCGAGGCCTCGAAGCCGACCCTCGTCACCGCCCCCGACGGGTCGAAGTACGAGATCGACAACGGCGCGGTCGTGATCGCCTCGATCACCTCCTGCACCAACACCTCCAACCCCTCCGTCATGCTGGGCGCCGCCCTGCTGGCGAAGAAGGCCGTGGAGAAGGGCCTCACGGTCAAGCCGTGGGTCAAGACCACCCTGGCCCCCGGGTCCAAGGTCGTCATGGACTACTACGAGAAGGCCGGCCTGCTCCCGTACATGGAGAAGCTGGGCTTCAACCTGGTCGGCTACGGCTGCGTCACCTGCATCGGCAACTCGGGCCCGCTGCCCGAGGAGGTCTCGGCCGCCGTCAACGAGGCCGACCTGGCGGTCGTCTCGGTGCTCTCCGGCAACCGCAACTTCGAGGGCCGGATCAACCCGGACGTGAAGATGAACTACCTGGCCTCCCCGCCGCTGGTGGTCGCCTACGCCCTGGCCGGCAACATGAACATCGACATCACCCGCGACGCCCTGGGCCAGGACGCCGACGGCAACGACGTCTTCCTCGCCGACATCTGGCCGTCGGAGCGGGAGGTGGCGGACACCGTCGCCGGCTCCATCGACGAGGCGATGTTCGACAAGGGCTACCAGGACGTCTTCGCCGGTGACCACCGCTGGCAGTCGCTCCCGGTCCCGACCGGCAACACCTTCGAGTGGGACGCCGAGTCCACCTACGTGCGCAAGCCCCCGTACTTCGAGGGCATGGCCAAGACCCCGAGCCCGGTGACCGACATCGCCGGCGCCCGCGTCCTGGCCAAGCTGGGCGACTCGGTCACCACCGACCACATCTCCCCGGCCGGCAACATCAAGCCGGGCACCCCGGCGGCGCAGTACCTGACCGCCAACGGTGTCGAGAAGCGCGACTTCAACTCCTACGGCTCGCGCCGCGGCAACCACGAGGTGATGATCCGCGGCACCTTCGCCAACATCCGTCTGCGCAACCAGATCGCGCCGGGCACCGAGGGCGGCTACACCCGCGACTTCACCCAGGCCGACGGCCCGGTGTCGTTCATCTACGACGCCTCGCAGAACTACCAGGCCGCCGGCACCCCGCTGGTCGTCCTGGCCGGCAAGGAGTACGGTTCCGGCTCGTCCCGTGACTGGGCCGCCAAGGGCACCGCGCTGCTGGGCGTCAAGGCCGTCATCGCCGAGTCGTACGAGCGCATCCACCGCTCGAACCTGATCGGCATGGGCGTCCTGCCGCTGCAGTTCCCGGAGGGCCAGACCGCCGAGTCCCTCGGTCTGACCGGCGAGGAGACCTTCTCCTTCACCGGCGTGACCGAGCTCAACGAGGGCCGCACCCCGAAGACCGTCAAGGTCAAGGCCGGTGACAAGGAGTTCGACGCGGTCGTCCGCATCGACACCCCCGGTGAGGCGGACTACTACCGCAACGGCGGCATCCTGCAGTACGTGCTGCGCTCGCTCATCGGCTGAACCGAGTTCTAGTTCCGGGGGCTGAGCGCCCCGGTGGCTGAGAGGCCGGACCGCATCGCGCGGTCCGGCCTCTTTTGCATGCTGCCTCTCCTGAGCCCTGCCCCTTGTGCGGTGTGCCGCGATGGACTAAACCTCTATCCCATCTGGTCCAGACCAATTGACGCTCATTCAGAGAACAGGTCCGGTATGCCCACTCGCGCCTCAGCCCTGCTCGCCGCCGCCACCGTCGCCGCGCTGCTCGCCGCCCCCGCCACCGCCAACGCCGCCGACGGCGGGCACGGCCCGAAGCTGAAGGGCCAGCGGGTCGGCTACTTCACCCAGTGGGGCGCCGACAGCTCCGCCAAGCGCGTCCAGGACTCCGGCCAGGCCGGGAAGCTCACCGTCGTCAACTACGCCTTCGGCAACGTCTCCGCCGACGGCACCTGCTTCGAGAGCAACGACGCCGGCCAGGGCGACGCCCACAACGACTACCAGCGCGCCTTCTCCGCCGCCGACTCGGTCGACGGCGTGGCCGACGCCCCGGGCCAGAAGCTGAAGGGCCACTTCAACCAGCTGCGCAAGCTCAAGGCGAAGAACCCGCAGCTGCGCACGGTCATCTCGCTCGGCGGCTGGAGCTGGTCCAAGTACTTCTCCGACGCGGCCGCCACCGACGCCGCGCGCAAGAAGTTCGTCTCCTCCTGCATCGACCTCTACCTCAAGGGCGACGTGCCGGTCCTGCCCGGCTCCCCGGAGGGCGGCGCCGGCGCGGCCGCGGGCGTCTTCGACGGCATCGACATCGACTGGGAGTACCCGGGCGGCGGCGGGGACCCGGGCAACGTGGTCCGCCCCGAGGACGGGCGCAACTTCACCCTGCTGATGCAGGAGTTCCGCCGCCAGCTCGACGACTTCGGCAAGAAGGGCGGCAAGGATGGCGGCAAGAAGGGCGACAAGGGCAGGCACTACCTGCTGACCGCCGCCGTCGCCGCCAACGAGACCGTCGCCGACCGGCTCGAACTGCCCGAGCTGAGCGAGTCGGTGGACTGGCTCAACCTGATGACCTACGACCTGCACGGCCCCTGGGAGGGCAAGGGCCCGGCCAACCACCAGGCCAACCTCTACTCCGACCCGGCCGACCCCGACGCCCGCCGGCGCAGCGCCGACACGGCCGTCGACCACTACCAGGAGCGCGGCCTGCCCGCCGAGCAGATCGTGCTCGGTGCCCCGCTGTACGGCCACGGCTGGACGGGCGTCGCGCCCGGCAAGCGCGGCGGCCTCTACCAGAGCGCCACCGCCGCCGCCCCCGACCTCTCCTACCGGGAGGTCAACGCGCTGCCCGGCAAGGTGTACGTGGACCGCGACCACGGCGCGTCCTGGAAGTACGACGGCACCACCTTCTACAGCTACGACACCGCCGAGGTGCTCACCCAGAAGGCGCGGTACGCGCGCTGGAACGACCTGGGCGGCGTGATGGTCTGGTCGCTGGACGGCGACGACGCCCAGGGCAGCGCGATCGCCGCCCTGGACCGCGGCCTGCGCCGCGACTGACGCCCCGACGTGAAGGGGCCCGCCGTGTCCGCACGGCGGGCCCCTTCACGCCTGGGTCAGGCCCGGTCGCAGGCCTGCGCCCGCAGCGCGCGGGCCAGGTCGTCGCGGCACTCCAGGACCAGGCGGCGCAGCGCCGGCGCGGCCTGCGGGTGGCCGTCCAACCAGGCGTCGGCCTCGGCCAGGGTCTGCTCGCTGGTCTGCGCGCGCGGGAAGAACCCGCTGACGATCCGCATCGCGATCTCGATGGTCCGCTCGGCCCAGACCCGTTCCAGCAGCTTGAAGTAGGGCGCCGCGTAGAGCGCGGTCAGGTCGCGGTGGGCGGGCAGCGCGAAGCCCGCGATCTCGGCCTCGACCAGGGCGTTCGGCAGTTCGTCGGAGTCGACCACGGCCGACCAGGCGGCGGCCTTGGCCTCCGCGGTGGGCCGGGCGGCCAGGCACTGGGTGTACTGGCGCTTGCCGCTGGCGGTGTTGTCGGCGGCCAGCTCTCCGGCCAGTTCCTCGTCGCCGGCCTGGCCGGCGGCGGCCAGTGCCAGCCACAGCGACCATCGCAGCTCCTGGTCGACCTCCAGGCCGTCGATCCGGGCGCTGCCGGCCAGCAGGCCGCGGACCAGGCCGAGGTGCTCGGCGCCGCCCGCGGTCTGGGCGAGGAAGCGGGCCCAGGCCAGCTGGTGGTCGCTGCCGGGGACGGCCTCGCGCAGTTCGCGCAGGGCGCCGTCGGCCAGCTGCCGGCCGCCCTCGCCGCGCCAGGCCGGGTCGGCGTACAGGTCGACGGCGGTCTTGGCCTGGGCGTGCAGCGACTGCAGCACGCCGATGTTGCCCTCCTGGCCGGCGAAGCGCAGCACCAGGGCGACGTAGTCGCGGGCCGGCATCAGGCCGTCCCGGGTGAGGTTCCAGACGGCGGACCAGGCGAGTGCCCGGGCCAGCTCGTCGTGGATGTCGCCGAGGCCGGTGCGCAGGGTCTCCAGGGACTCGGAGTCGAAGCGGATCTTGCAGTAGGTGAGGTCGTCGTCGTTGAGCAGCACCAGCGCGGGGCGGGGGCGGCCGGCGGCCTCGGCGACGACGGTGCGGTTGCCGGTGACGTCGAGCTCGAACCGCTCGGTGCGCACCAGGGAGCCGTCGGCGTCCCGGTCGTAGAGGCCGATCGCGATCCGGTGCGGGCGCAGCACCGCCCCGTCCTGGAGGACGGCGAGTTCGGTGATCCGGCCCTCGGCGTCGGTGGTCACCTGCGGGGTGAGCGAGTCGACCCCGGCGGTCTGCAGCCAGGCGGCGGCCCAGGCCTTGAGGTCGCGGCCGCTGGTCTCCTCCAGGACGCCCAGCAGGTCGCCGAGTTCGGTGTTGCCGAAGGCGTGGCGCTTGAAGTAGCGGCGGGCGCCCTCGAAGAAGGCCTCGGAGCCGACGTACGCGACCAGCTGCTTGAGGACGGCGGCGCCCTTGGCGTAGGTGATGCCGTCGAAGTTGAGCTTGGCGTCCTCGAGGTCGCGGATGTCGGCGGTGATCGGGTGGGTGGTGGGGAGCTGGTCCTGCCGGTAGGCCCAGGCCTTGCGCTGGTTGGCGAAGGTGACCCAGGCGGAGGAGTACCGGGTGCGGGCGCCGATCAGGCCGTAGGAGCCCATGAAGTCGGCGAAGGACTCCTTCAGCCACAGGTCGTCCCACCAGCGCATGGTGACCAGGTCGCCGAACCACATGTGCGCCATCTCGTGCAGGATGACGTTGGCGCGGCCCTCGTAGGCGGCGTCGGTGACCTTCGAGCGGAAGACGAACTCCTCGCGGAAGGTGACGCAGCCGGGGTTCTCCATGGCGCCGATGTTGTACTCGGGGACGAACGCCTGGTCGTACTTGCCGAAGGGGTACGGGTAGTCGAACTCCTCGTGGAAGAAGTCGAGTCCGAGCTTGGTGACGCCGAGGATCTCGTCCGCGTCGAAGTACTGGGCGAGGGACTTGCGGCACATCGCGGAGAGCGGGATCTCCAGGGTGGTGCCGTCGGCGAGTTCGCGGCTGTAGTGGTCGCGGGCGACGTGGTAGGGGCCGGCCACGACGGCGGTGAGGTAGCTGGAGATCGGCTGGGTCGGCGCGAACTCCCAGGTGCGGGCGGCGCCTTCCTCGGTGACCTTGTCGTGGACGGCGTTGGACCAGACGTCCCAGGCGGCGGGGGCGGTGACGGTGAAGCCGAACGGGGCCTTCAGGTCGGGCTGTTCGAAGGTCGCGAAGACCCGGCGGGCGTCGGCCGGCTCGTAGTGGGTGTAGAGGTACGTCTCGCCGTCCACCGGGTCGGTGAAGCGGTGCAGGCCCTCGCCGGTGCGGCTGTAGGCGCAGTCCGCCTCGACGGTGAGGACGTTCTCGGCGGCGAGGCCGTCGACGTGCACCCGGGCGCCGTCGTAGGCGGTGGCCGGGTCGATCGCGCGGCCGTTGAGGGTGACGGCGTGGACGGCGGGGGCGAGCAGGTCGAGGAAGGTGTCGGCGCCGGGCCGGGAGCAGCGGAACGTGACGGTGGTGGTGGAGCGGAAGGTGGCGGCCTCCGGATCGGGGGCGGAGGTCACGTCCAGCCGGACCTGGTAGCCCTCCACGGCCAGGATGCTGGCCCGCTGCTGCGCTTCGTCGCGGCTCAGGTTCTTGCCCGGCACGGCGGTACTCCTTTGTCCGGCTCGCACGGTGGTGCGTCTGTGGGTGGTGCGGTCTCGGCGCGCGGTGTGCCGCGCCCCGCAGGGGCATCCTTTCACGCCCTCCCTCGCCGGTACCATTGCACAGGCCGTCCCGGCGGGGCCGGAATCAGCGGCGGCGGGCGGGTGTTGACGCGTGGGGGTGGCACGCCTGCCTGCCTCGTCATCACCTCACGAAGGACGACAGCCGTGACGACTGCCGCTGAGCGCAAGACCGCCGACTTCTGGTTCGACCCGGCCTGCCCGTGGGCGTGGATGACGTCCCGCTGGCTGATCGAGGTGCAGCAGTTGCGTCCGGTGGACGTGAACTGGCACGTGATGAGCCTGTCGGTGCTGAACGAGGACCGCGACCTCCCGGAGAACTACCGCGAGCTGCTGGACAACGCCTGGGGCGCGGTGCGGGTGTGCATCGCGGCCGCCCGGGAGCACGGCGACGAGGTGCTGGGCCGGCTTTACACCGAGCTGGGCCTGCGCTTCCACAACCAGGGCCTGCCGCAGAACCGGGAGACGGTCGAGGCGGCGCTGGTGGCCGCCGGGCTTCCCGTGGAGCTGGCGGACGCGGCCGGCACGGACGCGTACGACGAGGCCCTGCGCGCCTCGCACAAGGAGGGCATCACCCTGGTCGGCGAGGACGTCGGCACCCCGGTGATCGCGGTGGAGGGCGTGGACGGCGAGCGGGTCGCCTTCTTCGGCCCGGTGGTCACCCCGGCCCCGAAGGGCGAGGCCGCGGCCCGGCTCTGGGACGGCACCCTGCTGGTGGCCTCCACCCCGGGCTTCTACGAGATCAAGCGGACCCGTACGGCGGGCCCGTCCTTCGAGTAGCGCGGGGCGCGCGAAGGGCCCGGTACCGCAGCAGGCGGTACCGGGCCCTCGTGCGTGCCGGGGTCAGCGGGCGGCGGCCGCGTCCCGCCGCTGCTTGACCAGGCCGGCGGCGCTCAGCAGCGCGACCAGTACCCCGGCCGCGTACAGCTGCTGCCGGTTGCCCTCGGTGGTGGTCATCAGGGCGAGGATGCCGGTGACGGCGGCCATCGCGATCCAGGTCAGGTACGGGTAGCCCCACATCTTCACGGTGAGCAGTTCGGGCGCCTCGCGCTCCAGCCGGCGGCGCATCCGCAGCTGGACCAGGCAGATGAACAGCCAGACGACCAGGATGGCCACGCCGGTGGTGTTCATCAGCCAGGTGAAGACGGTCTCCGGCCAGAACTTGGCGGCCAGCACGGCGCCGAAGCCGAACAGGCAGGAGGCCAGCACGGCCCGGCGCGGCACCCCGCCGGAGATCTTGGCCAGCGCCCGGGGGCCCTGGCCGCGGCCGACCAGCGAGTACGCCATCCGGGAGGCGCCGTAGATGTTGGCGTTCATCGCGGAGAGCAGCGCGATCAGCACCACCACCTCCATGATCGTCCCGGCGCCGGTCACCCCGAGGTGCCGCAGCACGGTGACGTACGGGCCGTCGGTGACCACCGCCGGGTCCTTCCAGGAGACCAGGGTGACGACCAGGGCCATCGAGCCGATGTAGAAGATCGCGATCCGCCACACCGCCGTGCGCACCGCGTTGGCGACGTTCTTGCGGGGGTCGTCGGACTCGGCGGCGGCGATGGTGACGGTCTCCAGCCCGCCGTAGGCGAAGACCGAGGCGAGCAGGCCGACGATCAGCCCGCTGACCCCGGTGGGCAGGAAGCCGCCCTGGCCGGTCAGGTTGGTCGCGCCGGGGGCGCCGGGGCCGATCACCCCGGCGATGCCGAGCCCGCCGAGGACCAGGAAGGCGACGATCGCGGCGACCTTGATGGTGGCGAACCAGAACTCGAACTCGCCGAAGTTCTTCACCGCGGTCAGGTTGCTGGCGCAGAAGAAGACCATGAACAGGCCGACCCAGACCCAGGAGGAGACGCCCGGCACCCAGCCGTTGACGATCTTCCCGGCGGCGGTGGCCTCGGCGGCGACGCCGCAGCACAGCATCACCCAGTACATCCAGCCGGCCGTGATCCCGGCCCAGGGGCCGATCTCCTTCTCGGCGTGCACCGAGAACGACCCGGAGGCGGGGCGGGCGGCCGACATCTCGCCGAGCATCCGCATGATCAGCATGACCAGCAGGCCGGAGAGGGTGAACGCCAGGATGATCGCCGGACCGGCGGCGGCGATACCGGCGCCGGAGCCGACGAACAGGCCCGCGCCGATCACCCCGCCCAGCGCGATCATCGACAGGTGGCGCTGCTTGAGGCCGTGCGCGAGCTGCTGGCCGGTGGCCGGGGCACCGTCGGCGTCGGTGGTCCCGGACGCCTTGGGCGCGGAGGTGGGGGCCATAGGGCTGGATCCAGACTGTGCGGAATGCGGCATGAGCTGTCCAATATCCGGTGACACCTCTGTTCATGCCAAGAACGGGGACCCCGGGCCCACCATGCGGACCACGCGGTGACGGAACGGGTCCGACCGGTGACACGGCGTCGGTACGGGCCGGAATGGGCCGGTTCCGACAACGGTCGAGGGCGGGGCTTTGTCCGAAACCGTGGCGGTGGCGTAGTGGATCACCACGTAGGTTCACAGGTGTTCACTCACCTGAGCACCCCACAGGAGACCCCCGATGGCCACTGCCACCACCCCGATACCGCGCCGCGCCGTCCTCGCCGACCTGCTGCCCGCCGCCACCACCCGCCTCGGCGCCCAGGCCCGCGACCTGGCCCTGGTGGCCGGCGGCGCCGCCCTGACCGGCGTGGCCGCCCAGCTGTCGGTGAACATCCCCGGCTCGCCGGTGCCCGTCACCGGCCAGACCTTCGCCGCCCTGCTGGTCGGCACCGCGCTCGGCGCCCGCCGCGGCGTCGCCTCGCTCGCCCTCTACCTGCTGGCCGGCCTGGCGGGGATGCCCTGGTTCGCCGAGGGCACCTCCGGCTGGACGATGCCCTCGCTCGGCTACGTGCTCGGCTTCGTCCTGGCGGCCGGCCTGACCGGCGAGCTGGCCCGCCGCGGCGCCGACCGGACCCCGGTGAACACCGCCGGCACCATGGTCCTCGGCAGCCTCGCCATCTACGCGGTCGGCGTCCCGTACCTGGCCCTGTCGCTGCACGTCCCGCTCGCCCGGGCGGCCGAGCTCGGCCTCTACCCGTACCTGGTCGGCGACGCGCTGAAGGCCGTCCTCGCCGCAGGGGCCTTGCCGCTGGTCTGGAAGCTCGCCGCGAAGCGGTGAGCCCCCTGCCGGGCCCGGGCGCACGCGCATGCCACACTCATGGCATGCGCGTGTACCTGGGCTCAGACCATGCCGGATACGAACTGAAGAACCACCTCGTGGAGTGGCTCAAGGAGGCCGGCCACGAGCCGGTCGACTGTGGGCCGCACATCTACGACGCCGAGGACGACTACCCGCCGTTCTGCCTGCGCGCCGCCGAGCGCACCGCCGCCGACCCGGAGGCGCTGGGCGTCGTCATCGGCGGCTCGGGCAACGGTGAGGCGATCGCCGCCAACAAGGTCAAGGGCGTGCGGGCGGCGCTGGCCTGGAGCGAGCAGACCGCCGGGCTCGGCCGCGAGCACAACAACGCCAACGTGGTCTCCGTCGGCGGCCGCATGCACACGCTGGAGGAGGCCACCAAGTTCGTCGAGGTCTTCCTCAACACCCCCTACAGCGGCGAGCCGCGGCACACCCGCCGGATCGAGATGCTGAGCGAGTACGAGACCACCGGCGAGCTCCCGCCGATCCCGGCCCACCACCCGCAGGGCTGATCCCTCCCCCCGTCCACCCTCCGTCGGTCGGCCGCGTGCTCCACGCGGCCGGCCGCCGCCGTTCCCGGGCCCGTACGGCTGTGTCATCGGCCACAGGGCCGGGCGCGCCGACGCCGGTACGCGTGGGGCGCGTGCGCCGCCCGCGTGGTTCGTACGCCCAACCGGCGCACGCCTCCTGACGCCGCGCCCGCCGTCGCGGCGATCGGCCGAAACCGGCTGACGGACCCGCGCCACGGCACACCCGCTCGCGTCCGGCCCGTCGACGCCGGGCGGTGCCCGTGGATAGGGTCGGGCCCCATGGCTGGCAGACCGCCGGGCGCACCGCCCCAGACGACTGCGACGAGGCCCGGCGCCGCCACGGCGTCCGGACCCGTGACGGCCCGGTTGCGCAGGAGGCTCCGCCGGGTCCGCCGAAGGCTGCGCACGGCCGGTGTGGACTACTTCCGCGGCGGCGCCGCCGACTGGCCGGTGCTCTGCGCGCTCGCCCTGCTCGTCCCGCTGCTGATCCTGCTCAACATCTGGATCCCCGCCTGGGCCCCGCCCACCGCGCTGGTCCTGCCGATCCTGGCCGGCGCGCTGCTGCTGCGCCCCGGCAGCCTGGTGGTGCTGTACGCGCTGGCGGCGCTCGGCCTGTCCGCCGAGTCGGTGATCCACACCGGCCAGCGGGTGGCCAGCGAGAACCCCGAGGCCTACATCTACGGCGTCACCCCGGGCGCGGCCCTGGTGGTCGGCGCCGCCGGGGTGGGCGGCCTGCTGCTGGCCCAGTTCCGGGCCCGGGTCGGCGTGCCCTGGTGGGGCGGCTCGACCATGCTGTTCGACCTGCGCGAGCGGCTGCGGGTGCAGAGCCGGGTGCCGGAGCTGCCGGACGGCTGGCACGCCGACATGGCGCTGCGCCCGGCCGGCGGGCAGTCCTTCTCCGGGGACTTCGTGGTCGCCGCCCGCACCGGCCCGGGCCAGCGGCTGCTGGAGGTGGTCCTCGCGGACGTCTCCGGCAAGGGCATGGACGCCGGCTCCCGCGCGCTGCTGCTCTCCGGCGCCTTCGGCGGCCTGGTGGGCTCGCTGCCCGCGCACGACTTCCTGCCCGCCGCCAACGGCTACCTGCTGCGCCAGTCCTGGGAGGAGGGCTTCGCGACCGCCGTCCACCTGGTGCTGGACCTGGACACCGGCGAGTACGAGCTGCTGTCGGCCGGGCACCTGCCGGGGATGCAGCGGCTGGCGGGCGCCGGGCACTGGGAGGTCAAGGAGGCCGAGGGCCCGCTGCTCGGGATCTACGACGGCGCGAAGTTCGACGGCGTGCGCGGCCGGCTGAACCGCGGCGACGTGCTGATGCTGTGCACCGACGGCATGGTCGAGGAGCCGGGCCGGGACCTCTCCGAGGGGATGGACCGGCTGATGGGAGAGGCGGACCGGCTGGTGCCCGGCAGCGGTCCGGGCGCGGGGGCCGGTGCGGCGGCCGCGCTGATCGAGACGGTGGCCCGGGACATCAACGACGACCGCGCGGTCCTGCTGCTCTGGCGCGACTGACGCCCCCTCGGCCCGGCCGTCCGTCACCGGACGGACCGGCACATGCCGCGGGCACGTGCTGTCAAGCCGGGCAGCCGATCTTCGGCCAAATCGGCCGCCCCTTCGGCTGACCGGACCTGCGGCTTCCGTTACCCGCCCCCGGCCGCCTTCCGGCCGCTCAGCGCCGCCCCGCCGACGATTCGTCAGAACGGCTCCGCTATCGTCCCGGTCGGCGGAAACTCGTCTCGCATCGCAGGATATCGGCGTTGGGCTGACTGTCAGACCTTTACGCAATCGGCACGGTCGACCACACTGAGTCCGGGCGGGACTGTTCAGGATTCGGGGGATGGGGGGCGTCACGTGCGGCACGGCAGACAACGTTCGACCGCGCCGGGCTCCCTCGCCGGTGGTGTGCCGGTCGATCCGCGATTCCGCCTCGGGACCGTCGGACAGGCCGGGGTCCGGCTTCGCAGGTGCCGCCGGGCGGCGGCACCACGCTATGAAACGAGGAAGTGAGTCCGGGTGGCACTCTCCGTCTCCGCGCTGGTCCTGTTCGCAATCCTGTGCATCATCTTCATCCGCAACAAGCAGCTGAAGATCGCGCACGGCATCATCGCCGCCCTGTTCGGCTTCATGCTGCACGAGACCACGGTCGCGGGCTCGATCAACTCCCTGCTGGCGAACCTCGCCCACAGCATCTCGGGCATCACCGGCGGCTGACCCGGCCGGGCCGTCCGCGACCCCCGCGAGGGGATCACCGGCCGGCCCGTCTGGCCTCCCGCCAGCGAGCGAACAGTCCCCGGGGGCGGGCCGCCGCCTGGGCGGGGGCGCGCATCGGCGCGGGTGCCGCGGCACCCGCCGCGGCGGCCTGCCCCGGCGCCGCCGAATCGGCCGTCAACAGCACGAACAGCCGCGCCCAGCACAGTCGTTCGCCCCGCGGCCAGTCCATCGCGCGCAGCGCCGCTGACGCGGCCTCCGACACCTCGCCGTCGACCCGGACCTCGGCGACGTCGTCGCCCGCCTTCCCGCCCAGGAAGAGCTTCACCCCGACCGGACCCGGCCCGGCCAGCTGCGGCCGCAGCGCGGGCGCGAGCGCCGGCAGCACCCGGTGCTCGGCGAGCCAGCCCGCCAGGTGCTCGTTGCCGAAGCCGAACACCGCCGCCGGCCCCTGGACGGCGTGCCAGCCCTGGAGTTCGGCGTGGTCCGCGTGGTCGGCGTGCACGCCGCGCCCGTCCGTCAGTTCGACCAGCACCGAGGCGGTGGTGGTCGCCCACATCTTCACCGCGTTGGCGAGCTTCTCCTCCTCGGTCTTGCCGAGGCCGGCCGCGCAGTCCCACACCACCGGGGCGTCCGCCCGGCCCAGGTGCAGCACGTAGCCGAGGTCGACGTGGCCGGCGCCGTCGTCCCCGGGGTGCTCGCGCACCGCCACCGCCGTCGTCCCCGGGCCGCGCACCACCTCGCCGTCGGCGGTGAACTCCTGCCCGAGGCGTGCCATCTCCCGGACGACACAGCGCTGTATGACGGCCAGCCGCTCCTGGGGACGCACCGGGACTCCTCCACCTCGGAGCGCGGCGGGTGAGCTCCCGCTCGAACTGCGCTCGAACGCCGCCGAGGCTATCGGCCCGGCAGCCAGGCGGGAAACCGTCCGGCCTCCCCGGTTCTCCAGTCGCGGAAATGTCTGGAATGCACCACTTTGGGAAGCGGAACCGCCCTGTGGCCGCCGGCCGGGGCCCTGCCGCCCGCCTGGAGAGCCCGCATGACCCGCACCGCCCCGACGAGGCCGTCATCGCTCCCGACGGCCCCTCCGCCCCCCCCTCCGCCCCTTCTGGCGGGCCCGGACGGCTCCGGCCTGGCCGCCGAGATCGAGGCCTACCTCGCCTCGCTGCCCGCCCCCGCGCGCCACCCGGTGCCGTACGTCTGCCCCCACGGCACCACCGTGCGGCCGTGGTGCGCCGGCCACCCGGCGCCCCGGGCCACCCTGCTCGACCGGGCGCTGCGCCGCCCGGCCCGCCCGGTGCCGGTCAGCGCCGCCGACCACCTGCGACTCGCCTCCCGCTACATCGGCGCCCACGGCTGGCTGCAGGGCGCGATGTGGGACGCGCGCGGACGGGTCTGCCTGCTCGGCGCCCAGGCCGCCGTCCTCGCGCACGGCTACGGCACCCCGGCCACCGTGCGCACCGCCCGGGTCCAGCTGATGGAGGTGCTGCACGCGACCGGCCGCCCGGCGCGCTCCCCGGACGAGTACAACGACCGCCCCGCCACCCGGGAGGCCGACGTCCACCGGCTGCTCGACCGGGCCGCCGCCCGGGCCGCCCGGCTCGGACTCTGAACCGGCCCTCCCGGCCTCCGCCCCCGGACGCCGGGCTCGCGGGGCCGCCGGGCCGCCCGGAAACGCCAACGGCCCCGGTGCGTGGAGACGCACCGGGGCCGGGCCGATGAGCGGGCGACGAGAATCGAACTCGCGTGACTAGTTTGGAAGACTAGGGCTCTACCATTGAGCTACGCCCGCGCGATCCCCCGGTCGTTGCCGGCCGGAAGTTCGGGGGACAGCGTACCCGGTCCAGCCGCTTCCGCGCACACCGGATTCTGCGCGCGCTCCCTCGGACCGCCCCCGAATATGTCGGCGAGCCGCCAGGGCCCGACGTGTACGCTTCCTCTCGGCACCACGGGGTGTGGCGCAGTTTGGTAGCGCGTCCGCTTTGGGAGCGGAAGGCCGTCGGTTCGAATCCGGTCACCCCGACAGTGCGGCAGGGTCTCGTCCACCGTGGCGGGGCCCTGTTCTGTTCGGGCCCGACGGTGGCGCCTGGCGTCCGCCTTTCGTGGTACCGGTAGGATGGGGCGCTGGCGGTAGTCCCTGCGGTCTCAACCCAGGTCAACCGCACGAGGGCGAGGAGTCACTCTCACCGTCCACCCCCCACGGGAGATGCAGCTCCAACCCTTCATCGCCCGTCTCGCCCGACCCACTCGTACGGCCTCGGCCGGCGGCCGGGAACGGCGGAGGCAACCTGACCGCAAGCCCATAGGAGACCTAACCGTGAAGAGCGCCGTCGAGACTCTGAACCCGACCCGGGTTCGACTCACCGTCGAGGTGCCCTTCGAGGAGCTCAAGCCCAGCCTCGACGCGGCGTACAAGAAGATCAACCAGCAGGTCACGGTTCCGGGCTTCCGCAAGGGCAAGATCCCGGCTCGCGTCATCGACCAGCGTTTCGGCCGCGGTGCCGTGCTGGAGGAGGCCGTCAACGACGCCCTGCCGCGCTTCTACACGCAGGCCGTCGACGAGGGCAAGATCGAGGTCCTCGGCCAGCCCGACATCACCAACATCGAGGGTGTCGAGAAGATCGCCGATGGCGGTGACCTGAAGTTCACCGCAGAGGTGGACATCCGTCCGGAGATCACCCTTCCGGACTTCGCCTCCATCGAGGTGACCGTCGACCCGATCGTCGTCTCCGACGAGGACATCGAGAAGTCCCTGGAGCAGCTGCGCGAGCGCTTCTCCTCGGTCAAGGACGTCGAGCGCGCCGCGGCCGCCGGCGACATCGTGGTCGTGGACCTGATCGCCAAGGTCGACGGCGAGGTGCCGGAGGACGGCACCGCCAACGGCGTCAGCTACGAGATCGGCTCGGGCCGCCTGATCGACGGCATCGACGACGCCGTGACCGGCCTGGAGGCCGGTGGCACCGCCACCTTCTCCACCGAGCTCAAGGGTGGCACCCAGGCGGGCCAGACCTCCGAGGTCACCGTCACCGTCACCGCCGTCCAGGAGAAGGAGCTGCCCGAGCTGGACGACGAGTTCGCCCAGCTGGCCAGCGAGTTCGACACCCTGGAGGCCCTGCGCGACGACTCCCGCAAGCGCCTGGAGCGCATGAAGGAGTACGACCAGGCCACCCAGGCCCAGGAGAAGGTGCTGGACGCCCTGCTCGGCCTGGTCGAGATCGAGTTCCCGGAGAAGCTCCTCAAGGACGAGGTCGAGACCCGCAAGCACAACCTGGAGCACCACCAGCTCCAGCCGATGGGCCTCGACATCGACAGCTACCTGGAGACCCAGGGCAAGACCCGCGAGGAGTGGGACGCCGAGATCGAGGAGCAGGCGAAGAAGGGCATCAAGACCCAGTTCGTCCTGGACCAGATCGTCGCCGACGAAGAGCTGGGTGTTAACCAGGAGGAGCTGACCGAGCACCTCATCCGCCGCGCCGCCGGCTCGGGTCTCACCCCGGACCAGTTCGCGCAGCAGGTCGTCCAGGGTGGCCAGGTGCCGCTGCTGGTCGGCGAGGTCGCCCGCGGTAAGGCGCTGGCCACCGTGGTCGAGGCCGCCAAGGTCGTCGACACCGAGGGCAACGAGGTCAACTTCGACGACGAGGACGAGACGGCCGACACCGTCGAGGCCCCGGCCGCCGAGGAGACCGCCGCCGAGGAGAAGACCGAGGCCTGAGTGCCCCGGTAGCCCCTGAGGTCTGCGACGGGCCCGGACGCCGTACGGTGTCCGGGCCCGTCGTCGTCCCCCGGGGCGGGCCCGACCCTGCGCTCACAGCGAACAGTTCTGCGTGAGGGATTCTGCGGCCCGGCCTGCGCGTTAGGGTCCTTGGACAGCACCAATCACACCGTGATACCCGGAAGCTGTGCGACATCGTGACGGCCGTGGAGCGACCGTCCAAATCGACTGAGCAGGTGGCTAAGTGACGTTCCCGCAGATGCAGATGCCTGGCCCGATGGCGCCGCACGCCGCCTCTGGTGACGTGCTCGGCGGCCTGGGAGACCAGGTGTACAACCGGCTGCTCAACGAGCGGATCATCTTCCTCGGCCAGCAGGTCGACGACGACATCGCCAACAAGATCACCGCCCAGCTGCTGCTGCTGGCCGCGGACCCGGAAAAGGACATCTTCCTTTACATCAACTCCCCGGGCGGTTCGATCTCGGCGGGCATGGCGATCTACGACACCATGCAGTACATCAAGAACGACGTCGTCACCATCGCGATGGGCATGGCGGCCTCGATGGGCCAGTTCCTGCTGACCGCCGGCGCCAAGGGCAAGCGCTTCTCGCTGCCGAACGCCAACATCCTGATGCACCAGCCCTCCGCCGGCCTCGGCGGCTCCGCCACCGACATCCGCATCCAGGCCGAGCAGCTGCTGCGCACCAAGAAGCGGATGTCCGAGCTGATCGCCTTCCACAGCGGCCAGTCCTTCGAGCAGATCACCAGGGACTCCGACCGCGACCGTTGGTTCACGCCGGAGGAGGCCCTGGAGTACGGCCTGATCGACGCGATCATGCACAGCGCCGCGGACGTCCCCGGCGGCGGCGGCACGGGCGCCTGAGCCTCGGCCCGGCCCACGAGACCACAGCCACAACGCCCCGGAGGACAAGAACCCCCATGAACATCCCCAGCCTGTCGGCCGCCCAGGCCCGCGTCGAGGACATGCGCGCCGAGGGTCGCTACATCGTCCCGCGCTTCGTCGAGCGCACCACGCAGGGCATCCGCGAGTACGACCCGTACGCCAAGCTGTTCGAGGAGCGCATCATCTTCCTCGGCTCGCAGGTCGACGACGTCTCGGCGAACGACATCATGGCGCAGCTGCTGTGCCTGGAGTCGATGGACCCGGACCGCGAGATCCAGATGTACATCAACTCGCCCGGCGGCTCGTTCACGGCCCTGACGGCCATCTACGACACCATGCAGTACGTGAAGCCGGACATCACCACGGTCTGCATGGGCCAGGCGGCCTCCGCCGCGGCCGTGCTGCTCGCGGCCGGCACCCCCGGCAAGCGGATGGCGCTGCCGAACGCCCGCATCCTGATCCACCAGCCGTACACCGAGACGGGCCGCGGCCAGGTGTCCGACCTGGAGATCCAGGCCAAGGAGATCTTCCGGATGCGCGAGCAGCTGGAGCAGATGCTCTCCAAGCACTCCAACAAGCCGGTGGAGCAGGTGCGCGAGGACATCGAGCGCGACAAGATCCTCACCGCCGAGGAGGCCTTGGAGTACGGCCTCGTCGACCAGATCATCTCCACCCGCAAGACCTCGCTGACCTCCTGAGGCCGGCACCCTCCGAGGCGGGGCGCGCATCCTGCGTGCGCGCCCCGCTCCGGTTCGTCGGCGGCCTCCGCAACGGCATCTGTTCGGTATCAATTCGCCCAGGGCGTAGGGCAGACCCGGCGAAGAGGACGGAATCAGGGGCCCGGCAGAGTACCGTCGGATAGCGAGACCGATCGCCGTCGGCGTTGACGGTCCACAGCACCAGGCCCCGGAACCCCTGCGGGGCCCCTGGCGAAGGGGAAGCACCTCGTGGCACGCATCGGAGACGGTGGCGACCTGCTCAAGTGCTCGTTCTGCGGCAAGTCGCAGAAGCAGGTGAAGAAGCTGATCGCCGGCCCAGGCGTGTACATCTGCGACGAGTGCATCGACCTGTGCAACGAGATCATCGAGGAGGAACTCGCCGAGACCTCCGAGGTGCGCTTCGAGGAGTTGCCGAAGCCGCGGGAGATCTACGAGTTCCTGGACCAGTACGTGGTCGGCCAGGACCTCGCCAAGAAGGCGCTGTCGGTGGCGGTCTACAACCACTACAAGCGCGTCCAGGCCGGCGAGGCGGGCCGCAGCGGCGGCAACGGCCGCGAGGACGCCATCGAGCTGGCCAAGTCCAACATCCTGCTGCTGGGCCCCACCGGCTCCGGCAAGACGCTGCTGGCGCAGACCCTGGCCCGGATGCTCAACGTGCCGTTCGCGATCGCGGACGCCACCGCGCTGACCGAGGCCGGGTACGTCGGCGAGGACGTCGAGAACATCCTGCTCAAGCTGATCCAGGCGGCCGACTACGACGTCAAGAAGGCCGAGACCGGGATCATCTACATCGACGAGATCGACAAGGTCGCGCGCAAGAGCGAGAACCCGTCGATCACCCGGGACGTCTCCGGCGAGGGCGTGCAGCAGGCGCTGCTGAAGATCCTGGAGGGCACCACCGCCTCGGTGCCGCCGCAGGGCGGGCGCAAGCACCCGCACCAGGAGTTCATCCAGATCGACACCACCAACGTGCTGTTCATCGTCGGCGGCGCGTTCGCCGGCCTGGAGCGGATCATCGAGGGCCGGGCCGGCGCCAAGGGCATCGGCTTCGGCGCCAACATCCGCTCCAAGCGGGAGTCGGACGCCAGCGACCACTTCCGCCAGGTGATGCCCGAGGACCTGGTGAAGTTCGGCATGATCCCCGAGTTCATCGGCCGGCTGCCGGTGATCACCAGCGTGCACAACCTGGACCGCGAGGCGCTCCTGCAGATCCTCACCGAGCCGAAGAACGCGCTGGTCAAGCAGTACCGCAAGCTCTTCGAACTGGACGGCGTGGAGCTGGAGTTCTCCCGGGACGCGCTGGAGGCGATCGCCGACCAGGCGATCCTGCGCGGCACCGGCGCGCGCGGCCTGCGGGCCATCATGGAGGAGGTGCTGATGTCCGTGATGTACGAGGTGCCCTCGCGTCAGGACGTCGCCCGCGTGGTGGTCACCGGGGACGTGGTCTCCAAGCACGCCATCCCCACCCTCGTCCCGCGCGACATGATCAAGCGCGAGCGGCGCGAGAAGAGCGCCTGACCCGCGCCCGCCGTATCCGAAAGGGCCCCGCACCGACCGGTGCGGGGCCCTTCGGCGTTTCCCGGTGCCCGGAGGGTCACCGGCGGTTCCCGGTGGACTACTTGGGGACCTCGGCGACCGCGCGCAGGTCGCGGGTGTCGGCGGCGAGCTTGTCCAGGTCCGGCTTGGCGCTCGGGTCGGCCACCGTCATGACCATCACCAGGCCGCTGCTGTCGGCCCAGGAGCAGATGCCCATCGTGGTCCCGGCCTCGCTCTCGCCGCCGACGACCGCGGCGCACTCCATCGCGCCGCCCTTGGGGCCGGCGTCCACCACGTGCCGGTCGCTGAGCTTGCGACCGGTGGACGCCATGCCCTGGAACGCCTGGTCCAGTTCCTGCTTCGGCGCCAGGACCTTGCCGTAGCCCCCGAACACGACCAGCTGAGGCTCCGACTGCGCGTTCTGGTAGAGGGCGCCCACCCCGGTGGGGTTCCAGTTGCCGTCGCCCTTGCCGAAGCTGGAGGTGAGCCCCTTCTCCAGGGTGTCGGCGACCTGGGGGTCGTCGCTCTGGCGCAGGTCCTTGAACGTGGCCGGCAGGACGATCTTCTGGGTGCCCGCGTTGCTGGCGACGTCGTAGACGAAGTAGGCGAGCGTGCCGCCGCCCAGCAGGACGAAGGCGCCGACGACGCCGAGCACGGTCCAGAGCGTCTTGCGGGACTTGCGCGGCGGCGGTACCGGCGGGTAGGCGCCGTACCCCGGGTAGGCACCCGGCTCGCCGACCGGCGGGTAGCCGGGCGGCGGGCTCTGCGGCGGGATGCCGCCGTAGCCCGGCGGGGCCGGCGGGGGCGGCGGTGCGTCGTGTCCCGGCTGCGGCGGGGGGCCGTAGGGGTTCTGCTCGGTCACGCGAGGCCTCTCTGATGGCGATGCCCGGGTGCCGCCCGGCGCGGCCGGTGGCGGCGGGGACGTGGTGCTGACGTGTGGTGACGCGGCGGGGCGGTGCTCGGTTACTTGGCGACGACCATGGCGTCGCGGATCGCCCGGGTCCTGTCCGCGGCCTGGGCCGGGGTGAGGCCCTGGCCGCCGCCGGTCAGGCTGATCTTGCTGAAGGTGATCCGGCCGGTGGTGGACTTGTCCGCCCACACGCAGACGGTGGGCCCGGCCTTGCCCGCGATGACGCCGGCCACGCCGCAGGCGAGCTTCGCCGAGGAGCTGTGGCCGTCCTGCGCCGGGAAGTCCGTCAGCGGCGTGGTCCAGGTCAGCCCGCCGGTGTCCTTCTTCGAGTCGTCGATGATCTGGCCGGGGTCGTTGAGCTCCCCGTAGACGCCGACCACGGAGAGCGTGTCGAGGGCGTCGGAGCCCTTGCTGTAGCTGGCCGCCAGCACGCTGAGGTTCTTGCCGAACTTCGCCGCCTCGGGCTTGGCCGGGTCGACGGCCTCCTCCTTGGCGGACTTCTGGGTGTAGCCGTCCGGCAGCGACTGCGGCGCGGAGATCTTGTACTGGCCGCCCTGGTCGTCGCCGAGGAACTTCCACGCGGCGAAGCCGCCGCCGCCCAGCACCAGCGCGCCCACGACCAGGCCGACCACCAGGCCGGTCCGGCCCTTCTTCGGCGGCGGCGGGTAGCCCGGCTGGCCGTACGGGGCCTGCGGCGGGTAGCCGTACGGGGGCTGCGGGGCACCGTAGGGCGGCTGGGGAGCGCCGTAGGGCTGGCCGTCCTGCGGCGGGTAGCCGTACTGGGGCGGCTGCTGCGGGGCGCCGTAGGGCGGCGGTGGCTGCGGCGGGCCGTACGGGGGCTGGCCCCCGTACGGCTGAGGCTGTCCCTGCGGTTGTCCCTGCGGATACTGCTGGCCCTGGCCGTACATCTGCGTCCGTGCTCCCCCGCCGCACCCGCGGCCTGTCGTCGTGTCGTCCCGGGGTCCGTGCGGACACCGGACGAGTGCCCGGGAACGGTACCGTACGGTGTCCGCCACCGAGCCGATCGGGCGGGTCGCGTCCGCGCGGCGAAAGCGGTTCGTAACACGTGCCCGCGGTTACGTAAACTGTGCGTCGTGACCGACACGACGAACCAGCACCCCGTGAGCACCTTTGCCGGGGACGAAGCAGCAACTCTCCCGACGACCTACACCCCCGCGGACGTAGAGGGCGAGCTGTACGAGCGCTGGGTAGAGCGTGGCTACTTCACCGCGGACGCCAAGAGCGACAAGCCCCCGTTCACCATCGTCATCCCCCCGCCGAACGTGACCGGCAGCCTGCACCTGGGCCACGCCTTCGAGCACACGCTGATCGACGCGCTGGTCCGCCGCAAGCGGATGCAGGGCTACGAGGCGCTGTGGCAGCCCGGAATGGACCACGCCGGCATCGCCACCCAGAACGTGGTCGAGCGCGAGCTCGCCAAGGAGAGCAAGTCCCGCCACGACCTGGGCCGGGAGGCCTTCGTCGAGCGCGTCTGGAAGTGGAAGGCGGAGTCCGGCGGCCAGATCTCCGGCCAGATGCGCCGCCTGGGCGACGGTGTGGACTGGTCCCGCGAGCGATTCACCATGGACGAGGGCCTGTCCCAGGCCGTCCAGACCATCTTCAAGAAGCTCTTCGACGACGAGCTGATCTACCGGGCCGAGCGCATCATCAACTGGTGCCCGCGCTGCCTGACCGCCATCTCGGACATCGAGGTGGAGTACCAGGACGACGACGGCGAGCTGGTCTCGATCCGCTACGGCGAGGGCGACGCCTCGATCGTCGTCGCCACCACCCGCGCCGAGACGATGCTGGGCGATACCGCGGTCGCCGTCCACCCGGACGACGAGCGCTACCGCCACCTGGTCGGCACCGAGATCGAGCTGCCGTTGACCGGCCGTCGGATCCCCGTGGTCGCCGACGCCCACGTCGACCCGGAGTTCGGCACCGGCGCCGTCAAGGTGACGCCCGCGCACGACCCGAACGACTTCGAGATCGGCCAGCGGCACGGCCTGCCCTCGGTCGCCGTCATGGACGAGCACGCGGTCATCACCGTGCACGGCCCGTTCCTCGGCCTGGACCGGCTGGAGGCCCGCTCGGCGATCGTCGCCGCGCTGCGCGCCGACGGCCGGATCGCCGCCGAGAAGCGCCCGTACGTCCACTCGGTCGGCCACTGCTCGCGCTGCAAGACCACCATCGAGCCGCGGCTGTCCATGCAGTGGTGGGTCAAGGTCGGCCCGCTCGCGAAGGCCGCCGGCGACGCGGTCCGCGACGGCAAGGTCAAGATCCACCCGCAGGAGATGGAGAAGCGTTACTTCGACTGGGTCGACAACCTGCACGACTGGTGCATCTCGCGCCAGCTGTGGTGGGGCCACCGCATCCCGGTCTGGTACGGCCCGAACGGCGAGGTCGTCTGCGTCGGCCCGGACGAGCAGCCGCCCACCGGCGAGGGCTGGCACCAGGACAACGACGTCCTGGACACCTGGTTCTCCTCCGGACTGTGGCCGTTCTCCACGCTCGGCTGGCCGGAGCAGACCGAGAGCCTGGCGAAGTTCTACCCGAACTCCGTCCTGGTCACCGGCTACGACATCCTGTTCTTCTGGGTCGCCCGGATGATGATGTTCGGCCTCTACGCGATGGACGGCACCCCGCCGTTCCACACCATCGCGCTGCACGGCATGGTCCGTGACCAGAACGGCAAGAAGATGTCGAAGTCCTTCGGCAACGTGGTCAACCCGCTGGACTGGATGGACAAGTACGGTTCGGACGCGCTGCGCTTCACGCTGGCGCGCGGTGCCAACCCGGGCGTCGACGTGCCGATCGGCGAGGACTGGGTCCAGGCGGCCCGCAACTTCGCCAACAAGATCTGGAACGCCACCCGCTTCGCGCTGATGAACGGCGCCACCGTCGAGGGCCCGCTGCCCGCGCCGGAGGAACTGACCGCGACCGACCGCTGGATCCTGTCGCGCCTGAACAGCACCGTCGCCGAGGTGGACGCGCTGTACGAGGACTACCAGTTCTCCAAGCTGTCCGAGGCGCTGTACCACTTCGCCTGGGACGAGGTCTTCGACTGGTACGTCGAGCTGTCCAAGACCACCCTGGCCAAGGGCGGCCCGCAGGCCGACGCCGCGCGCCGGGTGCTCGGCGAGGTCCTGGACGTCACGCTGCGGCTGCTGCACCCGATCGTGCCCTTCGTCACCGACACCCTGTGGACCACGCTCACCGGCGCCGAGTCGCTGGTCATCGCCGACTGGCCGACGGACAGCGGTTACCGCGATGCCGAGGCCGAGGCCGAGATCGCCACGCTGCAGCAGGTGGTCACCGAGGTCCGCCGGTTCCGCTCGGACCAGGGCCTCAAGCCGGGCCAGCGCGTCCCGGCGAAGCTGGAGCTGGACGGCACCGTGCTGGCCGTCCACGAGGACGCGATCCGCTCGCTGCTGCGGCTGACCGTCCCCGAGGAGGGCTTCGCGGCCACCGCCTCGCTCCCGGTCGCCGGCGCCACCGTCGCGCTCGACCTCTCCGGCACCATCGACGTCGCGGCGGAGCGCAAGCGCCTCGCCAAGGACCTCGCGGCCGCCGAGAAGGAGAAGGCGCAGACCACGGCCAAGCTCGGCAACGAGGCGTTCCTCGCGAAGGCGCCGGACGAGGTGGTCGCCAAGATCCGGGGCCGTCAGGAGGCCGCCGAGGCCGACATCGCCCGGATCACCGCCCAGCTCGCGGCGCTGCCGCAGGGCTGAGCCCGTACCGGTCCGTGAGGGGCCGCACTCCGCGACGCGCGGGGTGCGGCCCCTCCGGCGTTTCCGGGCGGCTCGGCCGGGCACGGCGGCGGTGTTCTTTTTGCTACGCCTAATAGCCCAGCAACATTGCTCCCTTCCGGCGAATATTCATCCTGGACCGGGTGAGGTCCTATTCCTTCCGAATTCATTCCGGTCTTGCCCGCGCGGGTTCGCGGAAGTTTGCAGGTCGGATGTGTACGGTGTGCACGGAGTTTCTGACGGGTGTTTCTGCTGAGCGTTCCTGCTGAGCCGACGGACGGGAGGGCATGGCGTGGTGGTGACCGAGGAATTGGCCGAAGAACTTCCTGCCGAGGCGGTGGAGGAGGCCAAGGCCAGGGCGGCGACCCTGCTGCTGGCGTTCCGCCACGGCAACCAGCTCGCCTTCGACCACGAGCTGGACCTGCTCCTCGCCGAGCGCGCCGAGCGCGAGGTGACCACCCTGCTCGCCTGGATCGCCGCCGAGGCCGTCCGCAAGGCGTACGCGCCCGAGGTCGGCGACCGGGTACTGCGGGCGATGGCCCGGCGCGCCCCGGCCGACAACGGCGCGGTCGCGGTGGACGAGGAGAGCGCGGACGCCGCCCGGCTGATCGAGGCGGTGGCCGCCGGTGAGGTGGCCGAGGTGCGCGGCCTGGTCGCCTCGACCGCCGACACCACCTTCCTGCTCGGCGGTCTGCTCCAGGGCGTCGCGATGATGCTGCCGCTGCTGCCCGAGGGCGAACTGGCCGAGATCACGGCCGAGTTGCGCCGCCGGCACGGCGGGCCCGCGGCACACGTCCCGGAGGCCCGGGCCGGGGTCTGAACCCCGGTCCGGGCAGGGGGCGTCACGGCATGGCGTGCAGGTGCGCGCCGATGGTGCCCGCGACCGGGTTGCCCGCCTTGGCGTCCCAGTTGGTCGACCAGGTCATCGCCCCGCCGATGCCCGGCCAGGTGGTGTCGGGCTTGTAGCTGCCGCAGTTGGTGCCGGCGGCCAGGCAGTCCAGCGCGTTGTCGACCACGCTCGGGCTGACGTACCCGCCGCCCGCCGCGCTGGTGGAGGCCGGCACGCCGAGCCCCACCTGGTCGGGCCGCAGCCCGCCCTTGAGCTGGATGCAGGCCAGCCCGGTGAGGAAGTCCTCGGTGCCCTGCGAGTAGACGTTGCCGTCGCAGCCGTTCATCGCACCGGAGTTGTAGTACTGCATGTTGACGATGGTGAGGATGTCCTTCACGTTCAGCGCCAGCTTGAAGTACTCCATGCCGGTCGACTGCATGTCGATGGTCTGCGGCGCCATGGTGAGGACGAACCCGCTGCCGCTCTTCGCCGCCAGCGAGTGCAGCGCCTGGCCCAGGTAGGCGGCGTTGACGCCGTTCTCCAGGTCGATGTCGACCCCGTCGAAGCCGTAGCCCTGCATCAGCGCCCACGCGGTGCTCGCGAAGTTGGCCGCCGAGGTCGGGTCGCTCACCGACACCGTGCCGTTCTGCCCGCCGACCGAGAGCACCACCTTCTTGCCGGCCGCCCGCTTGGCCGCGATGTCGGCCTTGAACTGGGCGTCGGTGTAGCCGCCGAGGCGGGAGGAGAGGGCGGGGTCCAGGGTGAAGCCCAGCCCGCCCGGTGTGGTGGTGGCGTCGGCGAAGGAGACCGCGATGATGTCGTAGGCGGCCGGGACGTCGCTGATCCGCTGGACGGTGGCGCCGTTGTCGAAGTTCTGCCAGTAGCCGGTCAGGATGTGCTTGGGCAGGCCGGGAGGCTTGCCGGTCGAGGTGGCGGTCGGGCTTGCGGTGCCGGTGTCCGTGGGGGAGGGGCTGCCGGTGCCGGTGGGGCTCGGGGACGTGGTGGCGGTCGGGCTCTGGGAGGGCTGCGGTCCGCCCGGGCCGATCAGCGAGACGTCGTCGGCGAGGAAGGCGGGCTGCCCGTACCAGCCGTGCAGGTAGACGGTGACGCTGGTGGTGCCCGGGCCGGTGGTGAAGCCGGTGCTCAGCTGGGCCCAGCCGGTGGAGTTCGTCCAGGTGCCGGGGTCGGTGCCGCCGGTGCCGCGGGCGCCCAGGTAGACGTACGAGCCCTGGACCCAGGAGCTCAGCGTGTACGTCGAGGAGGGCTGCACGGCGACGGTCTGGGTGCACTCGCCGGTGTCGCCCGAGCCCGGGGTGGACTGCAGGGCGTAGCGGCCGGAGTGCACGGTCGCGCTCTGGACGGCGCCGTTGCCGCAGGACCAGCCGGACAGGGTGCCGGTCTCGAAGCCGCCGTTGGTGATCAGGTCGGGGTCGGCGGCCTGGGCGCCGGTGCCGGTGGCGAGGGCGAGCCCGCTCAGGCCGAGGGCGATGGCGCAGGCCCCGGCGAGCAGGGTGTGGGCGGCGCGTGGGCGCCGGTGTCGGGCAGGTGGCATGACTCCATCTCCTGTGGGGGAGGCCCGGCGGCGCGCCTGGGTGGTGGGGGTGGAGCGCCGTCCGGGGTGTCGATGGTGCGCGTGCGGGAGCTACCGACAACTCAAGTCCCTGTCGGGGGAGGAGACTTGACTCACAAGGTGGAGTAGACCAATCCGGCTGTCAAGAGGGCGCTAGGCGGCCGACGGCCGTGCCCTGGAGTCGGCTGCTCCGGGCTCGGCCGGCTCGGCGACCGCGGCGGTGAGCGCGGCGATCCGCGCCGAGGCCAGGCCGTCGCCGTACGGGCTCGGGGTGGCCGCGAGCCGGGCGAGCCGCTCGGGGGTGTCGGCCAGCCAGGTCCGGGCCAGCGCGCCCAGGTCCTCGTCGGGGCCCACCAGCGCGGCGAAGCCCGCCGCCACCGCCTCCGGACGCTCGGTGGAGCGGCGCACCACCAGCAGCGGGCGGCCGAGCACGGTGCACTCCTCCTGCACGCCGCCGGAGTCGGAGACCAGTAGCGCGGCGTGGCTCGCCAGGCCCAGGAAGTCGGCGTACCCGACCGGCCCGGTGACGGCCAGGTGCTCCAGCAGGGCGTCCAGCGCGAAGCGCTCGACGGCGGCCCGGGTACGCGGATGCATCGGGAACAGCACCGGGGTGCCCGCCCGGGCGATCCGGTCCAGTTCGGCCAGCACGGCGCCCAGTGCCTCGGCGGTGTCGGTGTTCTCCGGGCGGTGCACGGTGGCCAGCACGTAGCCGTCCGGGCGCAGCCCGTGCGCGGCGAGCAGCGCGGCGCGGTCGGCCGCGGCCGGCAGCTGGCGGCGGACCACCTCGACGACGGTGTTGCCGGTGAGCGCGATCCGCTCCTCGGCGAGGGCCTCGGCGCGCAGGTTGGCGACGTTGTCCCCGGTGGCGGCGCAGAGCAGGTCGGAGACGTGGTCGACCATCACCCGGTTGTGCTCCTCGGGCATCGCCCGGTCGAAGCTGCGCAGCCCGGCCTCGACGTGCACCAGCGGGATCTCCCGGGCGTTGGCGGCCAGCGCCCCGGCGAGGGTGGCGTTGGTGTCGCCCTGGACGACCACGGCGGCGGGGCGGTCCTCGGCGAAGGCGGCGTCCAGCTGGCCGAGGGACTGGGCGATCTGGCCGGCCCGGGGGCGCCCGCCGACGCCGGTGAGCAGTTCGGGGCGGGGCAGGTCGAGGTCGCGCAGGAAGCGGCCGGACATCGCCTCGTCCCAGTGCTGGCCGGTGTGCACCAGGCGGGTGGCGTCGCCGAGTTCGTGGATCAGCGGGGCGAGCTTGACCAGTTCGGGGCGGGTGCCGAGGACGACGGCGACGCTGGCGGGGGGAAGGCACATGCTCATGGGGAGGCTCCGAGGGGGTGGGGCTGCTCAGGGCTCGGGCGCGGGGCTCGGGCGCGGGGCTCAGGCGCGGGGCTCAGGACCGAGGCTCAGGACTCGAGGGCGGTGGGGGCGCCGAGGGCGACCTTCTCGGCGTTGCGCCGGGTCTTGGCCCAGCCGTTGCGGCCGAGCAGCATCCGGGCGGCGGCCCGGGTGGCGACCACGAAGAGGTGGTAGGCGTAGAGCCAGATCAGGACGCCCCAGAGCAGCCCGGTGAGCCGGCCGCGGTCGGGGTGGACGAGCCGGCGGTAGGCGAAGCCCCAGAGCATCATCGGCAGGGCGGCGACCGCGAAGGCGAGCAGCATCCACGGGCCGAACCTGACGTGGAAGTCGGCGGTTTCGGCGGGGAAGAGCACCAGCCCGGCCGCGGTGATCCCGAGCGAGAGCGGGAACAGCAGGACCAGCAGGACGCAGACGACGGGCTGGAGGAAGGTGTACAGCACCTCGGCCTTGCCGGACCAGGTGTAGAAGGGGGAGCGCAGCACCCGGCCGGTGTAGCGCAGGCACTGCATGTTGCCCTGGGCCCAGCGGGTGCGCTGGGTGAGGAAGCGGCGCAGCGAGATCAGGCCCTCCTGGGAGACCTGGGTCTCGGTGACGTGGGTGAGGCGCCAGCCGGCCAGGCGCAGGTCGAGGCCGGACTCGTAGTCCTCCAGCAGGGCGCGCTCGGGCCAGGGGCGGCCGGCCCGGCCCTCCTCGGCGGTGAGCGAGTCGAGGGCGGTGAGGCGGACGAACTGGCCGTTCCCGCCGAGGCCGACGCTGCCGGTGCGGCGGCGCAGCAGCTGCATGCCGGCGTTGTTGGCCTGGAACTCGACGTCCTGCATCCGGACCAGGGCGCGGGCGAACGCGTTGGCGGCGCGGCCTCGGCCGGGCAGCGGGAGTTCGTCGTCGGCGTTGCGCATCCGCACGCCGATCTGGACGGCGCCGGTGTCGGGGCGGCCGAGTGCCTTGTCGTTGCAGACCTGGGGGAGGGTGCCGGGGTCGAGCCGTCCGTCGGCGTCGACGACGCCGATCACCACGCGGGAGCGGTCGGTGCCCCCGGGCAGCCAGGCGGTGATCTCGCGGTAGGCGGCGTTGAGGGCGGCGCCCTTGCCGATCCGGGCGTGCGGGCGGCGGCGCTGGACGAGGTGGACGCGGTCGTCGTGGGCCGCGGCGGCGAGGACGAGGTCGCGGGTGGCGTCCTCGCTGTCGTCGTCGATCACCCACAGGTGGGCCTCGGGTGCGTTCTCGCGTAGGCCGGCCAGGGTCTGGGTGACCACGGCCTCCTCGTCGCGGCAGGGGATCACCAGGTGCCACTGGAAGGCGGCCGGGTCGCCGGGCTCGGCGGGCCGGTTGTGCCGGAAGGCGTGCCGGGAGCCGGCCCAGTACAGGAGGAAGCGTCCGAAGACGAAGGCCATGTAGCCGACGAGCGCCAGTGAGACCAGTCCGGCGAACCAGACGACGGCGTCCTGGCGGAGCACGATCCAGTCGTGCAGGGCGTCGGGCATGGCGTGGTACTCCTCATGATCAAAGGCGGTGCGGCTCCAGGGGGTGCGAATCGATGCTTCATTGCGGTTCAAACTCGCCAAAGAGATAGTAAAGGGGGCAAATTGGAAACCCCGACCAAAGTGGTCGTTCTCACCCCGTGAGGACGGCCCGCCAACCCTCCGTAGACTGTGGTCGTGAGTGACAAGGCCGACCCGAACCCGTACACCCTCCGTCCCGCCGACGGCGACACCGACGACACCCTGCGCGATGTCGAGGTGGAGCTCTCCAAGCGCTGGCCGGAGAACAAGCTGGAGCCCTCGCTCGACCGGATCGAGGCGCTGATGGACATCCTGGGCCAGCCCCAGCGGTCCTTCCCCTCCATCCACATCACCGGGACCAACGGCAAGACCTCCACCGCCCGGATGATCGAGCAGCTGCTCAACACCTTCGAACTGCGCACGGGCCGCTACACCAGCCCGCACGTGGAGAGCGTCACCGAGCGGATCACCCTGGACGGCGCCCCGATCACCCCCGAGCGCTTCGTCGAGGTCTACCGCGACGTCGAGCCGTACGTGCAGATGGTCGACGCGGCGCAGCCGGTGCCGATGTCCTTCTTCGAGGTGCTGACCGGCATGGCCTACGCCGCCTTCGCCGACGCCCCGGTGGACGTCGCCGTGGTCGAGGTCGGCATGGGCGGTTCCTGGGACGCCACCAACGTCATCGACGCCGCCGTCGCCGTGATCACCCCGATCGGGCTGGACCACACCGACAAGCTCGGCGAGACCACCGGCGAGATCGCGGTCGAGAAGTCCGGGATCGTCAAGTCCGGAGCCGTCGCCGTCGTCGCCCAGCAGCAGCTGGACGCCGCCCAGAACATCCTGCGTCGCGCCGTCGAGGTCGACGCCACGGTGGCCCGCGAGGGCATGGAGTTCGGCGTGATCCGCCGTGAGCTCGGGGTCGGCGGCCAGCTGGTGACGCTGCGCGGGCTCGGCGGCGAGGAGTACGAGGACGTCTTCATCCCGCTGCACGGCGAGCACCAGGCGCACAACGCGGTGCTGGCGCTGGCCGCGGTCGAGGCCTTCTTCGGCGTCGGCGGCGCCCGAGGCGGGCAGCTCGACGTGGACAAGGTCCGCCAGGCCTTCTCCGGCGTCTCCTCGCCCGGCCGCCTGGAGGTCGTCCGCCGCAGCCCCACGATCGTCCTGGACGCCGCGCACAACCCGCACGGCGCCCGCGCCACCGTCGCCGCCCTGGGCGAGTCCTTCGGCTTCACCCGGCTCGTCGGCGTGATCGGCACCTCCGGGGACAAGGACGTGGCCGGCGTGCTGGAGGCCTTCGAGCCGATCCTCGCCGAGGTCGTCATCACCCAGAACTCCACCCACCGCGCGATGGACGTCGACGAGTTGGCGGCGCTGGCCGTCGACATCTTCGGCGAGGACCGCGTCCAGGTCGAGCCCCGGCTCGACGACGCCATCGCGGCCGCCGTCACCCTCGCCGAGGAGGAGGGCGACCTCGGTGGCGCCGGGGTGCTGGTCACCGGTTCGGTCATCACGGTGGGCGAGGCCCGCCTGCTGCTCGGGAGGAAGTGACATGAGGACCCTCTGCTCCTCGACCCTGATCGGCGAGGCGCTCCTGGCCATGTTCGCCGCGCTGGTCGCGATGCAGCTGTCCAGCGTCTCCACGGCCACGATCTGGATCGTCACCGGGATCGTCATGGCGCTCTGCATCGCGCTCTGCGGCATGATCAACCGCCCTGGTGCGGTGGCCGTCGGCTGGGCGCTGCAGATCGGACTGATCGCCAGCGGCTTCATCCTGCCGACCATGTTCGGCCTCGGTGTGGTCTTCGCCGGCCTGTGGTGGTGCTCGGTGCACTACGGCCGCAAGGTGGACGAGTTCAAGGCCGCCCGGGCCGCCGCCGAGGCGGCCGCCGTACCGGTCTAGGGCCCGGACCGGCGGGCCGACACGCCGCACACGCAAGGTAATCTCTGCCGTGTCGGCTCCCGCCCGTCGGCCCGACTGCCTTGCCGTACCGAATCCCCAGGAGACGCACCGTGTCCCAGCGCACTCTCGTCCTGCTCAAGCCCGACGCCGTCCAGCGTGGCCTGGCCGGCGAGATCATCAGCCGCATCGAGCGCAAGGCCGGCTGGCGGCTCACCGCCGTCGAGCTGCGCACCTTCGACCGGGCGACGCTGGAGCAGCACTACGCGGAGCACGTCGGCCGCCCGTTCTACGAGCCGCTGCTGGAGTTCATGACCTCCGGCCCGTCGATCGCGCTGATCGTCGAGGGCGAGGAGGTCGTCCGCGGCATCCGGATGCTGGCCGGTGCGACCAACCCGCTGGAGGCCGGGGCCGGCACCATCCGCGGCGACTACGCGACGATCACCCGCGAGAACCTGATCCACGCCTCGGACTCCCCGGAGTCGGCCGAGCGCGAGATCAAGATCTTCTTCCCGGCGCACGCCTGAGTCCAGCCGGGCGACACGCCCGAGGGACCTTGGCACTGCCCCGGTCGGGACCATTGGCCCGGCCGGGGCACTTTTATCGTGAAATAAGCAACCAGTGGCGCCGACACGGCGTCCCAATGCCCGGAGAAGCGAACACGCTCCGGACAATGGACGGTATGCCCCGCATCGACGTCCGTACCGCGCCGCGTGACTACGATGGACGCGACTCAAGGGCCCGGTAAGGCAGCTCAGCTGGCTCCGCCCGAGCGTGGGCGCGCTCTCGTCCCACCCCCATGAACTCCGAGCCCGGGAAGGCAACCACACCCCATGGCGAGCAACCTGTCGTTCATCGGCCGCGACTTGGCGATCGACCTTGGAACTGCCAACACGCTGGTGTACGTCAGGGGCAAGGGGATCGTCCTCAACGAGCCGTCCGTCGTCGCGGTGAACACCAACACCGGCGGCATCCTGGCGGTCGGTGCCGAGGCGAAGAAGATGATCGGCCGGACGCCGGGCAACATCGTCGCCATCCGCCCGCTCAAGGACGGCGTGATCGCCGACTTCGAGATCACCGAGCGGATGCTCCGCTACTTCATCCTCAAGATCCACCGCCGCCGCTACCTCGCCCGTCCCCGGGTCGTGGTCTGCGTGCCCTCCGGCATCACCGGGGTCGAGCGCCGCGCCGTGATCGAGGCCTCCTCGCAGGCCGGCGCCCGCCAGGTGCACATCATCGAGGAGCCGATGGCCGCCGCCATCGGCGCCGGGCTGCCCGTCCACGAGGCCACCGGCAACATGGTCGTCGACATCGGCGGCGGCACCACCGAGGTCGCGGTCATCTCCCTCGGCGGCATCGTCACCGCCCAGTCCATCCGGGTCGCCGGCGACGAGCTGGACAACGCGATCGTCCAGCACATCAAGAAGGAGTACTCGCTGCTCCTCGGCGAGCGCAGCGCCGAGCAGATCAAGATGAGCATCGGCAGCGCCTTCGGCCTGGAGGGCGAGAAGGACGAGCACGCCGAGATCCGCGGCCGCGACCTGGTCAGCGGCCTGCCCAAGACCGTGGTCATCTCCGCCGCCGAGGTCCGCGAGGCCATCGACGAGCCGGTCAACTCGATCATCGACGCCGTGAAGACCACCCTCGACCAGTGCCCGCCCGAGCTGGCCGGCGACGTGATGGACCGCGGCATCGTGCTCACCGGCGGCGGCGCCCTGCTGCGCGGCCTCGACGAGCGGCTGCGCCGCGAGACCGGCATGCCGATCCACATCGCCGAGAACCCGCTCGACTCGGTCGCGCTCGGCTCCGGCAAGTGCGTCGAGGAGTTCGAGGCGCTCCAGCAGGTACTGGACGCCTCCCCGCGCCGTTAGCACCACCGAGACATCCGACACTCAACTGAACGGGCTGCCGCCCGGGCCCCACAGCCCGGGCGCCCGACCAGGTACGAAGGGGCAGTACCAGCACCGTGAGGGACACACGAGAGAGCCGGCTGCTGCTCATCCTGCTGGTGGCCGTCGCCTTCGCACTCGTCACCGTGGACATCAAGGGCGGTGAGAGCTCCCCCCTCGGCGGTGCCCGACACGCCGCCGCCAGCGTCCTCGGTCCGGTCGAGCGCGGCGCCGCCACCGTCGTCGACCCGGTCGCCGACACCGTCCGGGCCTTCCGCGACGCCGCGTCCAACAACGGCCGCACCGACCAGCTCGCCCGCGAGAACACCGAACTGCGGCAGAAGCTCGCCTCCTCCGACATGGCCACCGGGCGCACCAAGCAGCTCGACGACCTGCTGCGCACCGCCGGCGCCGGCGGCTACACCGTCAAGGCCGCCCAGGTCATCGCGATCGGCCCGGCCCAGGGCTTCTCCTGGACCATCACCATCGACGCCGGCAGCGACGACGGCCTCACCCGCGACATGACGGTGATCAACGGTCAGGGCCTGGTCGGCCGGATCACCACCGTCGCCCCGACCACCGCCACCGTGCTGCTCGCCTCCGACCCCGGCTTCTCGGCCGGCACCCGGCTGGAGGCCAGCGGCGAGATCGGCTTCGCCTCCGGCGGCGGCACCAGCCCGATGAAGGTCTCGCTGCTCAACGGCAAGGCCCAGGTCAAGGCCGGCGACCGGCTGGTCACCTTCGGCTCGCAGAGCGGCCGCCCGTTCGTGCCCGGCGTGCCGGTCGGCAAGGTCGTCGAGGTCGAGGCCACCCCGGGCCAGCTGACCAAGACCATCCTGGTCGAGCCCTTCGTCCAGTTCACCCGGCTGGACCTGGTCGGCGTGGTGGTCGTGCCGCCGCGCGCCGACCCGCGCGACGCCGTCCTGCCGCCGGCCCCCGCCCAGGGACAGGCCGCCCCGGCCGCGCCCGCCGCCCCGCCCGCCAAGCCCACTGGGGGGAACTGAGCCATGCGCCTCGCCCGCATCCCCGTCTCCGCCGGCCTGATCCTGCTCGGCCTGATCCTCCAGGTCAGCGTCTTCGGCCGGCTCCAGCTCCCGGGGGCCACCCCGGACATACTGCTGCTCGTCGTGGTCGGCCTGGCCCTGGTCTACGGGCCGTCCGGCGGCTGCGTGGTCGGCTTCTCGGCCGGCCTGCTCGCCGACCTCGCGCCGCCCTCCGACCACGCGATCGGCCGCTACGCGCTGGTGCTGTGCCTGATGGGCTACGCCGCCGGGCTGCTGCGCCCGGACCACGGCCGCCAGCGGTCGGTGTCCAGCGCGCTGATGGTGGTGGCCGCCGCGGCGGTCGCCTCCACCCTGCTGTACGCGATGGTCGGCGCCCTGGTCGGCGACACCGCGGCCCGGCACGTCGGCCTCGGCGGCCTGGTGGTCAGCGCCCTGCTGTACGACGTGCTGCTGGCGCCGTTCGTGGTGCCGCTGGTGATGCTGGTCGGCCGCCGCTTCGGGCGCGACCCGGTGACCGCGGCCACCGATGACGACGAGGGCGGCTCCGGTCTGGGCACGCTGGCCCGCTACCGCACCACGCGCGAGGCCTCGGCCGGCCCGTCCTACAAGAAGCGGCGCATGCCCGGCTTCGCCCGGCGCCCGTAACCGGCCCGGCCCCCGACCTCCCGACTTCCCGCATCCTGGAGCGCACGAGACGTGAGCAACATCCCCGAGACCGGCCGTACCCGGCGGGTGACGATCCGTCTGGTGGTGCTGCAGATCCTGGTCCTGTCGCTGCTCGCCACTCTCGGCGGGCGGCTGTGGTACCTGCAGATCCGCAACGCCAGCGTCTACACCGCCAAGGCGACCGGCAACCACATCCGTGAGGTGGTCGAACCGGCCGTCCGCGGCGAGATCCTGGACGCCTCCGGGCGGATCCTGGCCGGCAACGAGGCCCGGCTGGTGGTCTCGGTCAGCCGCACCTCGCTGTTGCAGCAGAAGGACGGCGGCAAGGCGGTGCTCGGCCGGCTGGCCGAGGTGCTGGGGATGCCCGCCAAGGACGTGCAGGAGAAGACCCGGCTCTGCGACGCCAAGACCCCGCAGCCCTGCTGGAACGGCTCGCCCTACCAGCCGATCCCGGTCACCAAGGAGGCGACCACCCAGCAGGCGATGCAGATAATGGAACGCCGCGAGGACTTCCCCGGGGTCACCGCGCAGCCCACCGCCGTGCGCCGCTACACCGGCGCCGAGGGCGCCAACATGGCCCAGGTGCTCGGCTACCTCTCGCCGGTCACCGACGAGGAGGTCGGCAAGACCGCCTCCAAGTCCGGCCTGGACCGCTACCTGCCGGCCGACCAGATCGGCCGGGCCGGTCTGGAGTCGGTGTACGACCGCGACCTGCGCGGCACCGCCGGCATCACCCAGCTGGAGGTGGACAACCTCGGCCGGGTGATCGGCACCGCCGGCACCGCCGCCCCGCAGACCGGCAACAACCTGGTCACCAGCATCGACGCCCGGGTGCAGAAGGTGGTCGAGGACAACCTGGCGCAGGCCATGGCCGACGCCCGGAAGACCTTCGACAAGGTCACCAACCGCAACTACGAGGCCGACTCCGGCGCCGCCGTGGTGATGGACGTCCACACCGGTCGGATCGTCGCGATGGCCAGCGCGCCGACCTACGACCCCAACCTCTGGGTGGGCGGCATCACCGGCAAGGACTACCAGTCGCTGACCAGCAAGGACTCCAACTTCCCGCTGCTGAACCGGGCCATACAGGGTCAGTCCGCCCCCGGCTCGACCTTCAAGGTCGTCTCCACCACCGCCGCCGTGGAGGCCGGCTACTCGCTGGACGGGACGTACGCGTGCCCGAAGAGCATGACCATCGGCGGCCGCGAGTTCAAGAACTTCGAGAGCGAGAACTTCGGCTCCATCTCCCTGGAGAAGGCGCTGGAGGTCTCCTGCGACACCGTCTTCTACGGCCTGGCGTACGACCAGTGGATGAAGGACGGCGGCATCAAGCCGAAGAAGGAGCCGGGCGACTGGTTCTTCAAGACCGCCCACCAGTTCGGCCTCGGCGCCAAGACCGGCATCGACCTGCCCAGCGAGGTCACCGGCCGGGTGCCGGACCGGCAGTGGAAGCAGTCCTTCTACGACAACAACAAGGACGCCTGGTGCGCGCAGGCGCAGAAGGGCGGCACCAGCTTCTCCGACCAGATCGCCAAGGAGAACTGCGTCGACGGCTACCAGATGCGCGCCGGTGACGCCGTCAACTTCGCGATCGGCCAGGGCGACACGCTCGTCACCCCGGTCCAGATGGCCCGGATCTACTCGGCGCTGGCCAACGGCGGCACCTTCTACCGGCCGACCGTCGCCAAGGCGGTGATAAGCCCGAGCGGGGACCTCGTCCGCGAGATCGCCCCGCACGAGGACGGCAAGTTCCCCGGCTCCCAGAAGCTGCTGAGCTACATCGACCAGGCCACCGCGGGCGTCATCACCGGCGGTACCGCCGCCTGGAAGTTCTCCGGCGCCGGCTGGCCGCAGAACAAGATCGAGCTGCACGCCAAGACCGGCACCGCCGAGGTCGAGGGCAAGCAGACCACCTCCTGGCTGACCACGTACAGCAAGGACTACGCGGTCGTCATGACGATAAGCCAGGGCGGCACCGGCTCCGGCGGCTCCGGCGACGCCGTCCGTCGGATCTACCAGGCGCTGTACGGCGTCGACGACAAGGGCAACATCGACAACGGCAAGGCGCTGCTGCCCGCGCCGCAGGCCGAACTGCCGAAGTTCAACCCGGACGGCACCGCGATCGTCAAGCCGGCGGCCTACACCGCCGACACCGGCGACACCGCCAACACCGTCGACCCGGCGCAGGCCGTCGCGGGCCCGGGCCTCCTGGCGGCGCCGGACCAGGCGCAGGGTGTGCCCGGACCGGCGCCGGCCTTCCTGGAACAGGTGCCGGGCGAGCCCGCCCCGGCCTCGGCCTTCCTGGACCCGGCGCAGCCGAACGACCGGCCCGCCCCGGGCACCGCGGCCGAGGCCGCACTCGAACCGAACCGCGGCCCGGGAAGGGGGCGGGCATGACCTCCTACGGCTCCTACCGGCAGCTGCGGCTGAGCCCGCAGCGCAGCGGGGTCTCCAAGGCCCTGGCCAAGGACTCGCCGCTGTGGCGGCTGGACTGGATACTGCTGCTCGCCGCGCTGGCCCTGTCGCTCGGCAGCTCCCTGCTGGTCTGGTCGGCCACCCGCGGCCGGGACTCGCTCACCCACGGCGACCCGCAGTACTTCCTGTACCGGCACCTGACCAACCTGGTCGTCGGGCTGGTGCTGTGCTCGGTGGTGATAGGGATAGGGAGCCGGCGCTTCCGCACCCTCGTGCCGTTCCTGTACATCGGCGTGATCCTGATGCTGCTCGCCACGCTCAGCCCGCTGGGCTCGACCATCAACGGCGCGCACTCCTGGATCCAGCTGGGCGGCGGCTTCTCCATCCAGCCCGCCGAGTTCGCGAAGCTGGCGATCGTGCTGGCGATGGCGGTCGTGCTGTCCGACCAGGTGGACGCGGGGGAGCGGGAGTACCCCTCGCACCGGGCGGTGTTCCGCGGTCTGGTCTGGGCCTTCCTGCCGATGTGCGTCGTGCTGCTGATGCCGGACGCCGGCTCGGTGATGGTGATGGCCGCGATCGTGCTGGGCATCCTGCTCGGCTCGGGGGCGGCCAACCGCTGGGTGCTCGGGCTGCTGGTGGCGGGCACCGGCGGGTGCGTGGCGATCTGGAAGCTCGGGGTGCTGAGCAAGTACCAGATCGACCGCTTCGCGGCCTTCGCCAACCCGCAGCTGGACCCCTCCGGCGTCGGCTACAACACCGCGCAGGCCCGGATCGCGATCGGCTCGGGCGGGCTGACCGGCAAGGGGCTGTTCCACGGGACGCAGACCACCGGGCAGTTCGTGCCGGAGCAGCAGACCGACTTCGTGTTCACGGTGGCCGGTGAGGAGCTGGGCTTCGTCGGGGCGCTGGCGATCATCCTGCTGGTCGGCGTAGTGCTGTGGCGGGCCTGCCGGATCGCCCGGCAGGCGACCGACCTGTACGGGACGATCGTGGCCGCGGGGATCATCGCCTGGTTCTCCTTCCAGGCCTTCGAGAACATCGGGATGTGCCTGGGCATCATGCCGGTGGCGGGCATCCCGCTGCCGTTCGTCTCCTACGGGGGGTCGTCGATGTTCGCGGTCTGGATCGCGATCGGGCTGCTCCAGGCGGTCCGCAGCCAGCGGCCGATAGCGGCCTGAGCCGACTGTCCGTCCGCGCGTCCGTCTGCGCGTCCGTCCGTCGAGGGTCGGCCCGGGAATCTCTCGGGTCGGCCCTCGGTGGTTTTCAACTGGGCTCTGTGGGTGGGTGGTTGCTGCCCGGTTGTGGCGGACCTCGGCCCCGGTCAGAGCAGGCGGTCGGCGGCGGTGAGTGCCGCGCGGACCTGGTGGGCCAGCTGCTCCTGGACCGGCACCCAGCGGGCGCCGAAGCGGTGGTGAAGCAGGCCCAGGCCCTCGGTGACGATGTCGCGGGCCCGGCCCCGGGCCGCCTCCACGGTCGGACCGCCGGTGTCCGCCAGCAGCCGCAGCACCGTCGACGCCACCCGCAGCGGGATCCGGGCCGCGACGATCTCGGCGGTGGTCACCCGGGACACCGTGAGCGGCTCGGCGCACCAGCGGGCCAGCCACTCCTCCGCCACCGACGGGCAGAACTCCAGGGTGAACCCGGCCGCGCGCACCAGCGCGCCGTGCGCCGCCCGGGTGTGCGCGGGCACGTGGGCCAGCAGCCCGGAGAGCTCCTCGGCGCGCTCGCGCAGCGTCCGGGCCGCGGCGCCGACCGCCCGGTCCGCCGCCGGGTGCGGACGGCCGTCGCCGACCGCGTCCACGGCCCACATCGGCACCTCCAGCACGGCCGTCACCCCGCCGTGACGGCCGGCGTACGACCAGGTGGACAGCTCCGGCTCGTCCGGCAGCGCCCGTGACCGGCCCGCGCCGTCCGCCGAGGGCATCAGATAGGTGCCGGGGAAGGGGCTGGCCCAGCCGACCGCGTCGAAGGGGTCGACGTCCAGCGGGATGCCGGCCCTGCGCACCGAGGCGGCGAAGAGCTCGGGCAGCCCGGGCACCGGAGCGGTCAGCTGGATGAAGGCGCCGCCGAAGTCCACCCCGTGCATCGAGCACTGCAGGAACGGGCGCAGCTCGTCGATCAGGCCGGTCAGCGCCAGGCTCTCCGGCATCGGGGGCCGGCCCGCGTCGGCGGCCGGCAGCAGTTCGGGCTGCTCCTCGAACGAGGGGCGGAAGAAGTGCTCGTAGTGCCGGCGCACGGTGAGCGGCCCGTCCAGCCAGCCCGCGTTGAGCGCGGCGCCGTCCGGGTCCAGGCAGAGCAGCAGGTGCCAGGACAGGCCGGGCCGGGTGGGGCGCGCCAGCAGCACCTCGGCCAGCCGCAGGGCGCCGGCCGTGCCGATCGGCTCGTTGGGGTGCGGGCCGCCGACGACCAGCACCGCGCGCGGGCCCCGGTCGACGGACAGCAGCAGCAGCGGGCGCCCGGCCCGCGAGCGGCCCACCTCGCGCAGCCGGCACCGCTCCGGGTGGCGCAGCGCGAGCCGCCGGGCCGCGGCCTCGGCCTGGGCCGGCGCGGGGTAGCGGGCGGCCCGGCTGCCGAGGGGCCGGGGCGGGCGGACCCGCCGGTCGGTGTCGGTCATGGCTCTCCTAGGGCGTGGCCGCGTGGCCGCGCGGCCGCCTGGCTTGTCGGGCCGCCGGGGCGCGCGGGGGCGCCGACGGACGCGACCTGCGGGGCCGGGGGGGGGGCGGGGCCCTGCGCGCCGGGGACGGGTCGCCGGGGGAGTCGGCGAGGGTTGAGCGTACGGCCCAACTCCCTTGTCCGGAAGGGGTGCAGAGGTCTCTGGCGGGGCCCTGTCAGTACCGCATGGGTGGTCCGGGCATGTCAACGGCGGACGGCGCCGGGCGGCGGGCGCGCACTGCGTGTGCCGGGGCGGGCCGGGGAGGGGCGGCCGCGCCGGAGCGCGGGCGGGTGCCCGGGCCGGGCGTCGGTGAGCCCGGGGGTGAGCCAGCGGGCCTTTCCCCGGATTGGGCTACCCTTGAGGGTCACCCCTCCCCGCCGTCGCCTGCCGATGCGCGCGGCACCGAATCACGTCGTAAGGGTTCCTAGTACATGACTGTCGAATCGGTCTTCCCACGCCTGGAGGCCCTCCTCCCGCACGTCCAGAAGCCGATCCAGTACGTCGGCGGCGAGCTCAACTCGACCGTCAAGGACTGGGACGCCTGCGACGTCCGCTGGGCGCTGATGTACCCCGACGCCTACGAGGTCGGCCTGCCCAACCAGGGCGTCATGATCCTCTACGAGGTGCTCAACGAGCGCGAGGGCGTGCTCGCCGAGCGCACCTACAGCGTCTGGCCGGACCTCGAAGCGCTGATGCGCGAGCACGACGTCCCGCAGTTCACCGTGGACGCGCACCGCCCGGTGAAGGCCTTCGACGTGTTCGGCCTGTCGTTCTCCACCGAGCTCGGCTACACCAACATGCTGACCGCGCTCGACCTGGCCGGCATCCCGCTGGAGGCCAAGGACCGCACCGACGAGGACCCGATCGTCCTGGCCGGCGGCCACGCCGCGTTCAACCCCGAGCCGATCGCGGACTTCATCGACTGCGCGGTGGTCGGCGACGGCGAGCAGGCCGTGCTCGACATCACCGAGCTCGTCCGCGGCTGGAAGGCCGAGGGCCGCCCGGGCGGACGCGACGAGCTGCTGCTGCGCCTCGCCCGTACCGGCGGGGTGTACGTGCCGAAGTTCTACGACGTGGAGTACCTGGCCGACGGCCGGATCGGGCGCGTCGTGCCGAACGCCCCGGGCGTGCCGTGGCGGGTGTCCAAGCACACCGTGATGGACCTCGACGAGTGGCCCTACCCGAAGCAGCCGCTCGTCCCGCTCGCGGAGACCGTGCACGAGCGGATGTCCGTGGAGATCTTCCGCGGCTGCACCCGCGGCTGCCGCTTCTGCCAGGCCGGCATGATCACGCGCCCCGTGCGGGAGCGAAGCATCACCGGCATCGGCGAGATGGTGGAGCGCGGGCTGAAGGCGACCGGTTTCGAGGAAGTGGGCCTGCTGTCGCTGTCCAGCGCCGACCACACCGAGATCGGGGACATCGCCAAGGGCCTGGCCGACCGCTACAGCGACGACAAGATCGGCCTGTCGCTGCCGTCCACCCGCGTCGACGCCTTCAACATCGACCTCGCCAACGAGCTGTCCCGCAACGGCCGCCGCTCGGGCCTCACCTTCGCCCCCGAGGGCGGCAGCGAGCGCATGCGCAAGGTGATCAACAAGATGGTGTCGGAGGAGGACCTGATCCGCACCGTCGCCACCGCCTACGGCAACGGCTGGCGCCAGGTGAAGCTGTACTTCATGTGCGGCCTGCCCACCGAGACCGACGAGGACGTGCTCCAGATCGGCGCGATGGCGAAGAACGTCATCCAGAAGGGCCGCGAGGTCACCGGCCAGAACGACATCCGCTGCACCGTCTCCATCGGCGGGTTCGTGCCCAAGCCGCACACCCCGTTCCAGTGGGCCCCGCAGCTGTCCGCCGAGGCCACCGATGCCCGGCTGGCCAAGCTGCGCGACTCGATCCGCGGCGACCGCAAGTACGGCAAGAACATCGGCTACCGCTACCACGACGGCAAGCCCGGCATCGTCGAGGGCCTGCTGTCCCGCGGCGACCGCCGCATCGGCGCCGTCATCCGCGCCGTCTACGAGGACGGCGGCCGCTTCGACGGCTGGCGCGAGCACTTCTCCTACGACCGCTGGATGGCCTCCGCCGAGAAGGGCCTGGCCGGCACCGGCGTCGACGTCGACTGGTACACCACCCGCGAGCGCACCTACGAGGAGGTGCTGCCCTGGGACCACCTGGACAGCGGCCTCGACAAGGACTGGCTCTGGGAGGACTGGCAGGACGCCCTGGAGGAGGTCGAGGTCGACGACTGCCGTTGGACCCCGTGCTTCGATTGCGGCGTGTGCCCGCAGATGGACCTCAAGATCCAGATCGGTCCCACCGGGAAGAAGCTGCTGCCGCTGGCCGTGGTCAACGGGGCTGACCCGCAGGGCTAGTTGATGGCGCGGGTGGCGCGGATCGGGTGGGTCCGGGCCGCGTGACGTGCTCGACGTGACGGATGGAGCCCTCCCCGGGAATCGGGGAGGGCTCCATGCGTTCGCCGAGCGGACGACGGCCGGTGCGTGAGGCGCCGGCCGGCGGGTATCGCCGCCGCGTCCTCCGGTCGTCGGGCGGGGCCCGGATGCGGGATCAGCAGGCCCAGTTGGTCGAGGTGCTGATGGAGTCCAGCTTGGCCCAGGTCTGCGCGCCGACCTGACCGTCCTGGGAGAGGCCGGTACAGGCCTGGAACCGCAGCACCCTGCTCAGGGTGTCCTGTCCGAACGCGCCGTCGACGTTCAGGGGGGTGGTGTTCAGGGAGGAGTTGAGCTCGCACTGCAGGGCCTTGACGGCGTCGTTGTGCTCGCCGCCGCGCAGCAGCGGCTCCCAGGTCGTGTAGGTGGTCCCGCAGTAGCTGCCGGCCTGCGCCGCGGACGCGCTGCCCGCCGTGGCGACGCCGCCCGCGAACAGGAGGCCGGTCACTGCGAGGCCGGCGAGGATCTTGCGCATGGAGGTTCCCTTCCTCATGCCGCACACCCCCGGTGTGCGGTCGGTGGGTCCGGGTGAGTCGCACTCGGACGGCTCGAATCCTGCCTAGCGGGCGGGCGTCCCAACACGGAGGAACGGCATCAGGGATGTTCCGGGAATTTTCCCGCCGCCGGACGAGGGCCTCAGAACGGCCCGCCACCTGCGGGGACGTGCTCGCCGTGGGTGGCCGGGGGGTTGCGGGCGCCGCCCCCTCGGTCGGAGCGTCCCGGCCGGGGGCGTCGGGGTGCGGCTGACCAGGGGCGGGACGAGGGGGGTGGCGGGGCGCGTACCCTTTGAGGTGACAGAGTCCGGACAGCGGCGGCAGCCGTCGCGCCGGACGGGGACAACTGACTAAGGACTGAGCGACCCTGGCACGCCGTACGCCCGACGGTCCTCCGCCCGCGCCGACGGTGCAGCGGATCCGTCTCCGCTACACCAAGCGCGGCCGGCTCCGCTTCACCAGCCACCGCGACTTCCAGCGTGCTTTCGAGCGCGCCCTGCGCCGGTCCGCCGTGCCGATGGCCTATTCGGCCGGCTTCACCCCGCACCCGAAGGTGTCCTACGCCAACGCGGCCCCGACCGGGGTGGCGAGCGAGGCGGAGTACCTGGAGATCGGCCTGGCCGCCCTCCGTGACCCGGAGGAACTGCGGGCACAACTGGACGAGTCGCTGCCGACCGGACTGGACGTGATCGACGCGGTCGAGGTCCGGACGCCGAACTTCGTGGAGCGCCTGGAGGCCTCCGAGTGGCTGCTCCGGCTGGACGGCGTCGAGCCGCAGGAGGCTGCCCGCGCGGTCGCGGTGTTCCTCGCCGCGGAGCGGGTCGAGGTCGAACGCGTGACCAAGAACGGCGTGCGGGTCTTCGACGCGCGCGGTCCGGTGGCGGTGCTCGAGATCGCCGCGCCGCAGGTCGTCGACGGTGCGGACACGGCGGCCGAAGCGGACCGCAATGTTCGGACCGGCCGTGCCTGTGCGATACTGCGCCTGGTAGTACGACACGCCACACCCGCCGTACGACCCGACGACGTATTGTCCGGTCTCCGTGTGACGGCCGACCTGGCGCCGCCGGTCCCCGCAGAGGTGACCAGGCTGGCGCAGGGGCCGCTCGACGAGGAGTCCGGCACGGTGACCGACCCGCTGGCGCTCGACCGCGCCGCGGCTCCGGCCGGCTGACAGCCGCCGGGGTTCGCGGGGCCGCGTCCGCCTGACGGGCGGAGGCCGGGCCCAGTGCCTCACTGGGCCCGACGGTCCTCCAGGTTCCCGCGGCTCCCCAGGGGAGCGAGCGTCGTCGCAGCACAGGCCGGCCACCTGAGGCCCGCCGACCAGGAAGGTCGGTGGGCCCGGGAACCCCGTCCGGGAGCCACCCGGGGTTGGGGAACGGCGCAGCTTGGGAAAACCACAGAAGACTGGTCAGACCAGAAGACTTTCGACACCCCGCCGAGCGGCGGGGCGCCGAGCGAGACTACGAGCCCCTGTGCGGCCTCGCGTCCGCGCGGCGGCACCGTGAAAGGGTCCGGCCCGAGCATCGTCACGATGCCGGCCGGCCACGGGTGCCGTGCCGTGCCCGGATGTGGAGCCCGGGGGCCTGACGGGAGATCCACCCGCATGCTCGATAACACCGATCCGCAGCAGAACGCGGCGACGGAACAGAACGAGACCGCCGCGACCGGCGGCGAGGGCACCTCCGCGGCGCCGCCGCGCCGCCGTCGCCGTGCGGTGTCCCGCCCGGCGGGCACCCCGCAGGGTGCGGCCGCCGAGACGGCCGAGACGGTCATTCCGGCCGAGGCGCCCGTCGCCGAGGCGCAGGCCGCACCGGCCGCCGAGCCGGTGGCCGAGAAGCCGGTCCGGGCCCGCCGGACCCGCAAGCGCGCCGAGGCTCCGGCCGGGACGCCGGAGACGACCCCGGTCGTGGCCACCGAGCCGGCCGCCGCCGAGAAGACGACCGCGAAGGCGAGCGCGAAGGCGACCGCGAAGCCGGTCGAGAACGCCGCTGAGCCGGCCGCCGAGCCGGTGGCCGAGAAGCCGGTCCGGGCCCGCCGCACCCGCAAGCGCGCCGAGGCGCCCGCCGGGGCGCCGGCCGCCGCCGAGACCCCGGCCGAGGAGCCCGCTGCCGCCGCCCCGGTGGCCGAGGCCCCCGCCGCCGAGGAGGCTGCCGAGGAGGCCCCCGCCGCTCCGGCCCGCCGGGCCCGTCGCCGCCGCGTGGTCGAGGCCGCGCAGGTCGTCGAGCCCTCCGTCGAGGAGCCCGCCGTCGCGGAGGAGCCTGTCGAGGAGGAGCCGGTCGAGGAGCCCGTGGCCGTCCAGCCCGCGCCGGCCGCCGAGCCGACCCACCGGGTGCGCCGCCGTGCGGTCCGCCCGTCCACCGCGATCTTCCAGGCTCCGGTGTTCCAGGAGCCCGCCGCCGGCCCGGCCCCCGCCGCGCAGCCGCAGGCGCCGCAGCAGCCCGCCGCCGCTCCGGCGCCGGTGGAGGCTCCGGTCGCCGCGCAGCGCGAGGAGGACGAGTTCGAGTACAGCGGCGTCGGCCGCCGCCGCCGGGTGCGCACTTCGGTGCGGGTGCAGCCGCCGAGCCGTTCGAAGGCCGCCGAGAGGAAGGCCGCCGAGAAGGCCGAGAAGGCTGAGAAGGCCAAGGTCATCGAGCGGGCGAAGGCCGCCGAGAAGGCGAAGCCGGTCGAGCGGGTCGTCGAGGTGCCGGTCGAGGCGCCCGTCGTCGAGGCCCCCGTCGCCGGTCCGGAGACCGAGGGCGAGTGGGAGGACGACCGTCCGTCGCGCCGTCGCCGTCGGGGCGGCCGCCGTCGTCGCCGTGGCGAGGCCGAGGAGTTCGAGGCCGAGGCCGTCGAGACCGGGCAGTCCGTCGTCGAGGAGCCGACCGCGGACGTCGAGGAGGACGTCGAGGACGACGACGACCTGGCCGCCGGCCTGTCCTCGTCCCGCCGTCGCCGCCGTCGTCGCCGCCGCAGCGGTGAGGCCGGTGCCGTCGAGACCGCCGAGACCACCGAGGACGGGGTCCGCACGGTGGTGAAGGTGCGCGAGCCGCGCCGCCGTTCCACCGAGCCGTCCTTCGACCCGGACGAGGTGCAGTCCATCAAGGGCTCGACCCGTCTGGAGGCGAAGAAGCAGCGCCGCCGCGAGGGCCGCGAGCTGGGCCGCCGCCGGGTGCCGATCATCACCGAGGCCGAGTTCCTGGCCCGCCGCGAGTCGGTCGAGCGCGTCATGGTGGTGCGCCAGAACGGCCAGCGGACCCAGATCGGCGTCCTCGAGGACGGCGTGCTGGTCGAGCACTACGTCAACAAGGAGCAGGCCACCTCGTACGTCGGCAACGTCTACCTGGGCAAGGTCCAGAACGTGCTGCCGTCGATGGAGGCCGCCTTCGTCGACATCGGCAAGGGCCGCAACGCCGTGCTGTACGCCGGCGAGGTCAACTTCGGTGCGCTGGGCCACGGTGGCCCGCGCCGGATCGAGTCGGTGCTGAAGTCCGGCCAGTCCGTGCTGGTGCAGGTCTCCAAGGACCCGATCGGCCACAAGGGCGCCCGCCTGACCAGCCAGATCTCGCTGCCCGGCCGTTACCTGGTCTACGTGCCCGAGGGCTCGATGACCGGCATCTCGCGCAAGCTCCCCGAGAACGAGCGCGCCCGGCTGAAGCAGATCCTCAAGAAGATCGTCCCGGACGACGCGGGCGTCATCGTGCGCACCGCCGCCGAGGGCGCCTCCGAGGACGAGCTGACCCGCGACGTCCAGCGGCTGCAGCAGCAGTGGGAGGACATCCAGAAGAAGGCCGCGACCGGCAACGCCCCCGCGCTGCTGTACGGCGAGCCGGACATGACCGTCCGGGTCGTCCGCGACATCTTCAACGAGGACTTCACCAAGGTCATCGTCTCCGGCGACGAGGCGTGGAGCACCATCCACGACTACGTCTCCAACGTGGCCCCGGACCTCGCCGAGCGGCTCCAGCGGTGGACCTCCGAGGTGGACGTGTTCGCCACCTACCGGATCGACGAGCAGCTGATGAAGGCGCTGGACCGCAAGGTCTGGCTGCCCAGCGGCGGTTCGCTGGTGATCGACCGCACCGAGGCGATGGTCGTCATCGACGTCAACACCGGGAAGTTCGTCGGTCAGGGCGGCAACCTGGAGGAGACGGTCACCCGCAACAACATCGAGGCGGCCGAGGAGATCGTGCGCCAGCTGCGGCTGCGCGACCTCGGCGGCATCATCGTGATCGACTTCATCGACATGGTGCTGGAGTCCAACCGGGACCTGGTGCTGCGCCGACTGCTGGAGTGCCTGGGCCGGGACCGGACCAAGCACCAGGTGGCCGAGGTCACCTCGCTGGGCCTGGTCCAGATGACCCGCAAGCGGGTCGGCCAGGGCCTGCTGGAGTCCTTCTCCGAGCCGTGCGTGCACTGCAACGGCCGCGGCGTGATCGTTCACATGGAGCAGCCGAGCGCCCACGTCCACACCCCGGCCGTGTCGGCCGAGGCGGCCGCGGGCAGCAGCAAGCGCCGTCGCCGGGGCAAGGGCGGGGCGGCCGTCGAGGAGCCGCAGGCCGTCGAGGCCGCGGTGGCCGAGGTGGTCGTCGAGGGCGAGCCGGTGCGCGAGGAGATCGAGGGCCAGCTGGCCCTGGAGGTCCCGGGCGTCGAGGCGGAGGCCGTCGAGGAGGCCCCGGCCGCCCAGCCGGACCTGGTCGAGATCCCCGCCGCCCCGGCGGCTCCGGCCGGCCGCACCCGCCGCCGCGCGGTCCGCAAGGCGACGGCTCCGGCCGGGGCGCCGGGCGAGGCCGAGATCGTGGTGCTCCAGGCGCGGGCCGACGCGGCGCTGGAGGCGGCCCTGGAGGCCGCCAACCCGGCCGCCCCGGCCGTGGTGACGCCCGAGGCCGTCGAGGCCGTGGAGGCCGTCGTCGAGGCTCCCGCGGAGGAGGCCCAGGCCGTCGAGACCGCGGAGGCCGTCGTCGAGGCTCCGGCGGCGGAGGCCCCGGCCACCGAGGCCGAGGCCGAGGAGCCGCCCGCGGAGGAGGCCCCGGCGCCCAAGAAGCGGGCCGCCCGCAAGACCGCCGCGAAGAAGACCGCCGCCAAGAAGACGACCACGGCGGCCAAGAAGACCACCGCCCGCAAGACCGCGACCAAGCGGACGAGCGCGGCGGCCAAGAAGGCGGCGGCCGCCGAAGGTGATACGGCGGCCGAGTAGTGCCCACGCGCCCGGGGCGGGACCCTTCCCGCCCCGGGCCGTACGGGCCGGTTTGCCCCCCGGGCGGCCGGTCCGTATTCTTGACCCTCGGCGTGTCTACGCCACACGCTCCCGAGCACATCACCTTCCCGAAGCGCCGCGTTCGCGCGGCAGCGGGCGGGGAGAGGCCCCTGTGTCCGTACCCAGGTGGCTGGCGTCGGGAGTTCCGACCGAGTAAGGAAAGCAGGTACCGCATGTACGCGATCGTTCGCGCAGGCGGCCGCCAGCACAAGGTCGCCGTCGGCGACGTGCTGGAGATCGACCGTATCGAGGCCAAGCCGGGTGACTCGGTCGAGCTCTCGACCATCCTGATCGTCGACGGCGAAGCCGTCACGTCCGACCCGTGGGTCCTGGCCGGTGTGAAGGCCCACGCCGAGGTCGTCGACCAGACCAAGGGCGACAAGATCGTCATCCTGCGCTACAAGAACAAGACCGGCTACCGCCGTCGCCAGGGTCACCGTCAGAAGCACACCGCGGTGCGCATCACCAGCATCGACTCGGTCAGCAAGTAAGGGGATAGCGAGATATGGCACACAAGAAGGGCGCAAGCTCTACCCGCAACGGCCGTGACTCGAACGCCCAGCGCCTCGGCGTGAAGCGCTTCGGCGGCCAGGTCGTCTCCGCCGGCGAGATCCTCGTGCGCCAGCGCGGCACCCACTTCCACCCGGGTGCGGGCGTCGGTCGCGGTGGCGACGACACCCTGTTCGCGCTGACCGCCGGTGCCGTGCAGTTCGGCACCCGCCGCGGCCGCAAGGTCGTCAACATCGTGGCCTCCGAGGCCTGAGTCACACCAGACTCACAGTGAAGGGTGGGCCGGAATGTTCCGGTCCACCCTTCATGCTTTACGCAGGTAGCAGCAGACTTTCGCACACTGGAGGCACACCATGACCACCTTCGTGGACCGCGTCGAACTTCACGTCGCCGCGGGTAACGGGGGCCACGGCTGCGCCTCCGTGCACCGGGAGAAGTTCAAGCCGCTCGGCGGCCCCGACGGCGGCAACGGCGGCGAGGGCGGCAGCGTCATCCTCACCGTCGACGCGCAGATCACCACCCTGCTGGAGTACCACCACTCGCCCAAGCGCAAGGCCACCAACGGCAAGCCCGGCGCGGGCGGCCACCGCACCGGCGCGGACGGCGGCGACCTCGTCCTGCTGGTGCCGGACGGCACCGTGGTGCTGGACCGCAACGGCGAGGTGCTGGCCGACCTGGTCGGGCACGGCACCAGCTTCGTCGCCGCCCAGGGCGGCCGTGGCGGCCTCGGCAACGCCGCGCTGTCCTCGGCCCGCCGCAAGGCGCCCGGCTTCGCGCTGCTCGGCGAGCCCGGCGAGGCCCGCGACATCGTGATGGAGCTCAAGTCCGTCGCCGACGTGGCCCTGGTCGGCTACCCGAGCGCCGGCAAGTCCTCGCTGATCTCGGTGCTCTCGGCGGCCAAGCCGAAGATCGCGGACTACCCGTTCACCACCCTGATCCCCAACCTTGGCGTGGTCACCGCCGGCGACACCGTCTACACCATCGCCGACGTGCCCGGCCTGATCCCCGGCGCCAGCCAGGGCCGCGGCCTGGGCCTGGAGTTCCTGCGGCACGTCGAGCGCTGCTCGGTGCTGGTGCACGTGCTGGACTGCGCCACCCTGGAGCCCGGCCGCGACCCGCTGACCGACCTGGAGACCATCGAGGCCGAGCTGGCCGAGTACGGCGGTCTGGAGGAGCGCCCGCGCCTGGTCGCGCTCAACAAGGTGGACGTGCCGGACGGCCAGGACATCGCCGACCTCACCCGGGAGTCCCTGGAGGAGCGCGGCTACCGGGTGTTCGAGGTCTCCGCCGCCTCCCGCAAGGGCCTGCGCGAGCTGAACTTCGCGCTGGCGCAGATCGTCGCCGAGGCGCGCGCCGCCAAGCCGGTCGAGGAGTCGACCCGGATCGTGCTGCGGCCCAAGGCCGTTGACGACGAGGGCTTCACCATCACCGAGGAGGACGGCGCCTACCGCATCCGCGGCACCAAGCCGGAGCGCTGGGTCCGCCAGACCGACTTCTCCAACGACGAGGCCGTCGGCTACCTCGCCGACCGGCTGGCCCGCCTCGGCGTCGAGGACAAGCTGTGGAAGGTCGGGGCGCACGAGGGCGACACCGTCATCATCGGCCCGGACGAGAACGCCGTCGTCTTCGACTGGGAGCCGACCATGGCCGCCGGCGCCGAGATGCTCGGCCGCCGCGGTGAGGACCACCGCCTGGAGAGCCCGCGCCCGGCGGTCGACCGCCGCCGCGAGAAGCAGAAGGGCCGGGACGCGGCCGAGGCCGAGTTCCTCGCCTTCGAGGCGCTCTCCAGCACCCGCCCGGCCGCCATCGACGAGGGCGACGACGAGGAGTGACCCGGCCGGCGGGACGCGTCCCGAGCCGGCCTGGGCGAACGGCCCCCACCACCCTCCGGGGCGGTGGGGGCCGTTCGCGTGTCCGGCCCCCGTTCGGAACCGACGGGGCGTCACTTTCGTCGGGCCCGCGGTCAGGGACCGTACCGGCCCCGGCCCGCCGGCCGTCCGGACCGGCGATCCGGCCGTCGCGGCGCCGTGGCCGGGGCGGGTCCGGACGGTGAAACACCCTGCGGGCGACCTGCGCGGATCGCGTAGATTTCGGGGGTGACGGCCGGGCCCGGCCCGCCGCACCCGCACCACACCGGAAGGGCGTACAGCGAGATGAGCGAGGACTCACTGCGCGAGGAGGTGCTGACCGCCCGGCGGATCGTCGTCAAGGTCGGCTCCTCCTCCCTCACCACGGCGGCCGGCGGCCTGGACGCCGACCGGGTCGACGCCCTGGTCGACGCGCTCGCCAAGGTGCGCAGCCGCCCGGACGCGCCCGAGGTCGTCCTCGTCTCCTCCGGCGCCATCGCCGCCGGCCTGGCCCCGCTCGGCCTGGACAAGCGGCCCAAGGACCTGGCCCGCCAGCAGGCCGCCGCCAGCGTCGGCCAGGGCCTGCTGGTCGCCCGCTACACCGCCTCCTTCGCCCGGTACGGCATCCGGGTCGGCCAGGTGCTGCTCACCGCCGAGGACGCCAGCCGGCGCGCCCACTACCGCAACGCCTACCGCACCCTCGACCAGCTGCTGGCGATGGGCGCGATGCCGATCGTCAACGAGAACGACACCGTCGCCACCGCCGAAATCAAGTTCGGGGACAACGACCGGTTGGCCGCGCTGGTCGCCCACCTGGTCCGGGCCGACCTGCTCGTGCTGCTCTCCGACGTGGACGGCCTCTACGACGGCGACCCGGCCCGGCCCGGCACCAGCCGGATCGACCAGGTGAGCGGCCCGCACGACCTCGACGGCGTCGAGATCGGCAGCGCGGGCAAGGCCGGCGTCGGCACCGGCGGCATGGTCACCAAGGTCGAGGCGGCCCGGATCGCCACCGGCGCGGGCATCCCGGTGGTGCTCACCGCCGCCAGCCAGGCCGCCGACGCGCTGGCCGGACGGCGCACCGGCACCCTGTTCCTGCGCACCGGCAGCCGCACCTCCGACCGGATGCTCTGGCTGGCCCACGCGAGCAGCCCGCGCGGCGCCCTGCACCTCGACGCGGGCGCCGTCACGGCCGTCGTCTCCGGCGGCGCCTCGCTGCTGCCCGCCGGGGTCACCAAGGTGGACGGGGAGTTCACGGCGGGTGATCCGGTGGACCTTCTTGCCGAAAACGGCCACATCGTGGCTCGCGGACTGGTCAACTTTGATGCGAGGGAGTTGCCCCGCCTGCTCGGCCGGTCCACCCGCGACCTGGCCCAGGAGTTCGGCGCCGCGTACGAGCGTGAGGTCGTCCACCGCGACGACCTGGTCGTTCTGCGCGGCTGACCGGCCGGTGTGCCGGTACCGGCCGATCGGCAGAGCGCGGTGGGCGGGCCGCTCCGCACGGGGAGTGGCCCGGCCGCGGGCGAGGAGCGGTGCAGCCGTACCGGTCGGCCGCGGGCCGGCGGGTCCGGTGCGGGGGACGACACGACATCGCCGAACAGGAGGCCGCCGGTGGAACGCAGAAGCGAGGCAACGCTGACCGCAGGGACGGCGGGCCGGCGGCTGACCAGCATCGACGGCGGACGCGGGGACGGACCCGCCGAGCCGGCCGGTCCGCCGCCGCAGGGGCCCGGCGGGATGCGCAGGCCGCGGTCGCAGCACGCGGACCCGGGGGAGCCGCCCACCGTGCCCGAGCAGGCCCGGCTCTGGCACGTGGTGCTGAGCGTGTCCGGGCAGGTCACCCCGCTGTCCTCGCTGCGGGCCTCGCTGGAGCGGCTGGCGCACGACCACTCGTTCTTCCTCACCGCCCGCTACGCCGCCGACCACGCCGAGATTCGGTACTGGGAGCAGGCCCGGGACCTGCACGACGCGGCGGCGATAGCGCTGCGGCTGTGGGGCGAGCACAAGGTCACGGCGAACCTGCCGCCGTGGGAGATCGTCGGCCTGGAGGTGGTCGACCGGGCGACGTACCACAAGCGGGTGGCGGAGGGCTTCGGCGATCCGCCGCCGCACCTGGGCGGGGTGCACCCGTACTGAGGGGGACGCCCCCCGGCGCGGCCCCCGGGATGAGGCCCGGAGACGGATGAGCCACAGGGGAGAACCGTCCCGCCAGGCCGTCTCACCGGGCGAAATGGCCGCTCGGCGGGCCCTGCGCAGTCGCTACCCTTGGCGCATGAGCAGCGACCTCGCCACCGCCGACAGCCCCGTCCTCGCCGTAGCGCGCCGAGCCCGGGAGGCCGCCGCCGCGCTCGCCCCGCTGCCGCGCAGGGCGAAGGACGCCGCGCTGCTGGCGATCGCGGACGCCCTGGTGGCCCGCAGCGCCGAGATCACCGCCGCCAACGCCGAGGACGTGGCCCGCGCCCGCGCGGCCGGCACCGCCGAGTCGGTGATCGACCGGCTGAGCCTCGACCACGAGCGGATCGCCGCGATCGCCTCCGACGTGCGCGACGTCGTCGGCCTGCCCGACCCGGTCGGCGAGGTGCTGCGCGGCTACACCCTGCCCAACGGCCTGGACGTGCGCCAGGTGCGGGTGCCGCTCGGCGTGGTCGGCATCATCTACGAGGCCCGGCCGAACGTCACGGTGGACGCCGCCGCGCTCTGCCTCAAGTCCGGCAACGCCGTGCTGCTGCGCGGCTCGGCCTCCGCCTACCGCTCCAACACCGCGCTGGTCGCCGTCCTGCGGGACGCGGTCGCCGCGGCCGGGCTGCCCGCCGACGCCGTCCAGCTCGTCCCGGGCGAGAGCCGGGACTCCGTCCAGGAGCTGATGAGGGCCCGCGGCCTGGTCGACGTGCTGATCCCGCGCGGCGGGGCCTCGCTGATCCGCACGGTGGTCGAGGGCTCGACCGTGCCCGTGATCGAGACCGGCACCGGCAACTGCCACGTCTACGTGGACGCGCAGACCGACCTGGCGATGGCCGTCGGCATCCTGCTGAACTCCAAGGCGCAGCGGGTCAGCGTCTGCAACGCGGCCGAGACGCTGCTCGTCCACCAGGACGTCGCGGACGCCTTCCTGCCGCTCGCGCTGGCCGCCCTCGCCGAGGCCGGGGTGACCGTGCACGGCGACGACGCGGTGCTCAAGGCCGCCGAGGGCGGCGCCGCCACCGTGGTGCCCGCCACCGACGAGGACTGGGGCGCCGAGTACCTGTCCTACGACCTGGCCGCGGCCGTGGTGCCCTCGCTGGACGCCGCCGTCGAGCACATCCGCCGCTGGTCCTCCGGCCACACCGAGGCGATCGTCACCACCTCGCAGGCCGCCGCCCGGCGCTTCACCCGGCTGGTCGACTCGACCACGGTGGCCGTCAACGCCTCCACCCGCTTCACCGACGGCGCCGAGTTCGGCTTCGGCGCGGAGATCGGCATCTCCACCCAGAAGCTGCACGCCCGCGGCCCGATGGGCCTGCCCGAGCTGACCAGCACCAAGTACATCGTCACTGGTGACGGGCACGTGCGCGGCGAGGCGACGCAGACCGTGGGCGGGGACGCGGACGTGCGCTGAGCGCGGCCCGTCCCGGCCCGCGCGGCGGGCCGGCCGGGCCCCGGGGCGGTCCGCGGCGGCCCGCGTCACACGTGTGACGGACCAACTGCGATGAGCCACAGACAAATCGGCCGCCCGGTAATACGCTGAAGCCGTGGCTGACGATGTGGGGGGCTCGCCGTACCCCGACGGCGCCGACCACGGTGGTGCGGACGACGAGTTCGCCACCGTGGTCTTCGATGAGGCCTTCGTCCGGTCCGCCGCCGTGCACGAGCCGACGGCCAAGGAGCGGCAGCTCGCCGCCGCCGAGGCCCGGTTCGAGCCGGACACCGCGGGCCCGGTCTGGGGCTATGACGTCACCGCCGGGGACGGGCTGCCGCTGGAGCTGCGCCCGCACCCGAGCGGACTCGACGACGACCACCTGTACTCCGATCCCTGGTCGGGCCCCGGCCGGGCGACCGGCCGCCCGGGCCGCCGCCGACGCGGCTACGACCCGGCGCGCGGGCGCGGGCGGTACGTGGCCCAGCAGCGCTGGCACCGGCCGGTGGCGTGGGTGCTCGCCGTGATCATGGGCGTGAGCCTGGTGGCCGTCGCGGTCGCGGCGATCTACCAGGGCGTGGGCGGCTCCTCCGGCGCGCCCCGGCGCCCGGAGTCCGGCAGCAGCAGTCCCGGGACCGACCCGAGGCCCGCGCCCGCCGAGCCGTCGCTCGTGGTCACGGCACCTGCGGGGTGACGTCGTAGGGCGTGGCGCAGGGGTGGTGCGCGCCGGGGCGGGCGGTTGCGGGGCGTTCCCGGGAATCTGCGGTCGCACCCTCGTGGAGGGGCGACGGCGCGCCTTACCCTGGTGTCATGGGTGACCCGCGAGAGCCTCCTGAGGGTGCGCCCGACGGTGGTTCCGGCAATGAGGACGAGTACCGGTCCGTCGTCTTCGACGAATCCTTCGTCCGGGCTGCCCGGATCCAGGAGCTGTCCGCCCGGGAGCGGCTGGCCGGGTCCTTCGGCCGGGCCACCCGACCGCGGGTGCGGTTCGGCCCGCTGGGCAGCGTGCCGCGGCAGGCGCTCGCGCTGCTGCTGCTCGTGCTGCTGGCCTTCGGGGCCGCGGTGTACTTCGGGGTCAGCTCGCCGAACCGGATCTCGGCCCGGCCCGAGGGCAGCCAACTGACCGTCAGCCTGGTCGCGTTGGCCCCGGCCTCGGTGGTCCGGCCGGTCGCCGACCCGGCCAACCCGTTCGCCGCGCTGCCGGTCGGGTACAGCGACGGGGCGATCGGACTGGGCACCCCGACCGGGGCCGCCACCGAGCACTTCAGCCGGGTCGAGGTGACCAAGGCGCTCGACACTGTCCAGCGCTACCTGGTGGCCTCCTCGCTGGCCCCGGCCACCCTCGTCCAGGGCGCGACCGCCGACGTGCGGGCCTTCGTCACCCCCGGGGAGCAGGCCCAGTTCGACACCAGCGTGACCCAGCCGGTCGACGACCGGCACCACGCGCTGACCGGCTGGCTGGTGCGCTTCGACCCGGCGCAGGTCGCGCTGGCCGCCGACACGGTGAAGGTGACCGGCGCGATGCGGATCGACGAGGCCGACGGCGGCACGCTGCAGATCACCACCGACCACACCTTCGTCTACGCGCTGAAGCCGGCCGGAGCCGCGGCCGGTGCGCCGGTGACCCTGGAGACCGTCCGGCGGCAGCTGACCTTCCAGTTCGACCGGGTCGACCTGGCCTCGGCCCAGCTGCGGCTGGTGGACTCGGTGATCCAGGCCGGGCCGGAGCCCTGCACCACCTCGATGGCCGGCTTCCTCCAGCCGGTACTGGCCACCCCGCAGGGCACCCAGGTCCCGCCGCCGGCGCCGATCGACCCGGGCAACCACGCGCAGCCGGCCTGGCAGGTGTGCGGGGTGCTCGCGCCTTAGTCAGGTCCTGTCCGGGGCGCCGGCGGCGAGCGGGAGGCGGACCACCGCGCGGGCGCCCGGGCCGGGCGACGGCGGGTCGGTGAAGGCGGCGGTGCCGTGGACGCCGCGGGCGATCGAGCGGACCAGGGCGAGGCCCAGGCCGGCGCCGCCGGCGTCGCGGGAGCGGGCGTCGTCCAGCCGGACGAACCGGTCGAAGACCCGCTCCCGGTCCTCCAGCGGGATGCCCGGGCCGTCGTCCGTGACGGTCAGCACGGCGTGCCCGTCCTCGACGGTCACCGAGACGGCGACGGCGGTGCGGGCGTGCCGGGCGGCGTTGTCGAGCAGGTTGCGCACCAGCCGGCCCAGCCGCAGTTCGCTGCCCGGGACGGGTGCGGGCTCCAGGGAGACGGCCAGGAAGGCGGGCCCGCCGGAGGGCAGGTGGGTGCGTTCGCCGAGCTGCTCGCCGACCAGGTCGGCGAGGTCCACCGGCTCGCCGCCGAGCGGCCCGGTGGGCTCCTCGACGGCGGCGAGCAGCAGCAGGTCGTCGGTGAGCAGTTGCAGCCGCTCGGTGTCGGTGAGCGCGTCGCGCACCACCTGCGGCCACTCCACGCCCGCCGGGTGGGCCAGCGGCACCTCCAGCGAGTTGCGCAGTGCGGCCAGTGGGCTGCGCAGCTCGTGCGAGGCGTCCGAGACCAGCCGGCGCTGCTCGTCGATCGCGTGTTCCAGGCGGCCGAGCGTGGTGTTGGTGGTCTCGGCCAGCCGCGCGATGGCGTCCCGCGAGGGCGGCACCGGGACGCGCTCGTGGAAGGCGCCGGCGCCGATCCGGGCCATGCCCCGGCGGATCGACTCCACCGGGCGCAGCGCCAGGCCGGTGACCAGCCAGGCGATCAGGGCGGTGAACAGGGTCGCGGCGGGCAGTACGTAGCGCAGCAGGATGCCGGTGGTCCGGTCCTCGGCCTGGTCGGCGGCGGTGGGGTTGACCAGCAGGTAGACGGTGACGCGCTGGGCCGGCAGGCCCGCGATGCCGGTGTACTTCTCCAGCGCCTCCGAGGACGCCTGGTCGGTGATCCGCTTGAGCAGGGTGACGTCCCGGTCGGTGAGGTCGGGGCCGCTCCGCGGCGGGTGCCACAGCCGGGTGTGGACGGGCAGGTGGATCCGGATCCGGTCGGTGCGGCCCGGTGTGGCGTTCTGGGGGTAGGACGGCATCTTGGCGAAGGGTTCGACCGGCAGACCGGCGTACTCCTCCAGCAGGGTGCTGGCCTGGACCCAGGAGGCGTTCGTGCGGGTGTCGTTCCAGACGCGGCCGGCGTCCCAGGGGCGGACCGGGAACGCCAGCCGTCCGTCCGCCAGGACCAGGACGAAGGACTCCTGCAGGGATTCGACCCAGGTCTGTGAACCGCCGGGTATGTCGTGGGTGACGAGTTGGATGCTGCGCTCGGCCTGCTTCTCGGTGACGGCCGTCCACTGGTCGTGGACCGCGCCGCCGACCCAGAGGCTGGCCACCGAGAAGGCCAGCACCGAGGCGAGGGCCGCGCCGAGGGCGGCGCGGATGCGGAGCGAGGAGCGGTGCCAGGGGCGCAGCAGCGGGTGGAGGCGGTCAGCGCGCATCGGGCACCAGCCGGTATCCGGCGCCGCGCACCGTCTCGATCCGGCAGCCGATGCCGGGCACGTCCAGTTTCCGCCGCAGGGCGGCGATGTAGACCTCGACGATGTTCACGTCGCCCCGGAAGGCGGCGTCCCAGACGGTGTCCAGGATGCCGCCCTTGGGGATCACCTCGCCGGGTCGGTGGGCCAGGCACTCCAGCACGGCGAACTCCTTGGTGGTGAGCCGGACCTGTCGGTCGGCGGCGGTGCAGCGGCGGGCCGCCGGGTCGATCCGCAGCGCGCCGACCGCGAGCACCGGTGGGCGGGCGACGGCGCCGCGGCGCAGCAGGGCGCGCAGCCGGGCGGTGAGCACGACGTAGGAGAACGGTTTGCTGAGGAAGTCGTCGGCGCCGCAGTCCAGCGCCTCGGCCTCGTCGTACTCGCCGTTCTTCGCGGTGAGCATCAGAATCGGTACGGAATTCCCGGCGCCGCGCAGTTCGCGGCAGACCTTGAAGCCGTTGAGGCCGGGCAGCATCAGATCGAGCACGATCACCGAATATGGCTCGACGAGGGCGAGTTCGAGCCCCTGGACGCCGTCGGCCGCCAGGTCGACCGCGTATCCCTCGGCCGCCAGTCCCTGTCTCAGGGACTGCGCGAGCCGCTCCTCGTCCTCGACGATCAGTAGCCGCATGACGCCCATCCTTGGTGGAATTCGGTTTTCCCGCAACGGCCATGACCGGCTTGCCCGGGATATCCGAACTGAAGTTTTCCTCAGCTTTCCTCAGTTTCCCTTCAGTGCGGAATTCCTAGCGTCCGGACCATGGATTTCCGACGTGTGCTGCCGTGGTCGGTGGCCGCCCTGTTCGCCCCGCTGTACGCGGCGGTCTCGCTCACCCGGCACGCCCGGTTGGAGAGTTCGGGTTTCGACTTGGGCATCTTCGAGGAGGCGGTGCGCGCCTACTCCCGGCTCGAAGCACCGGTGGTCGCGCTGAAGGGTACGGGCTTCAACCTCCTGGGCGACCACTTCAGCCCGGTGCTGGCGGTGCTGGCGCCGTTCTACCGGCTCTGGCCGGGCCCCGGCACGCTGCTGGTGGCGCAGGCGGTGCTGGTGGCGCTGTCCGCGGTGCCGGTGACGGCGTACGCGGTGCGGGTGCTGGGGCCGGCGGGCGGGGCGGTCGCCGGGGTCGCGTACGGGCTGTCGGCGGGGTTGCAGAGCGCGGTGGCGTTCGACTTCCACGAGGTGGCCTTCGCGGTGCCGCTCGCGGCGGCCGCGGTGGTGGCGCTGGCCCGGGGGCGGTACGGCCCGGCGGTGGCGTGGGCGCTGCCGCTGCTGCTGGTCAAGGAGGACCAGGCGCTGCTGGTCGCGGCGGTCGGCGGCTACGTGTGGTGGCGCGGGCGGCGCCGGCTGGGGGCGGTCACCGTGCTGGTGGCGGTGGCGGCCGGGCTGCTGGTCACCCTGGTGGTGATCCCGGCGGTGAACCCGGGCGGCGAGTACACGTACGCGCACATGGGGGAGTTCGACGGCGGGAACCCGGTGGTCCGGCTGCTGTTCCCGGAGGTCAAGGCGCTGACCGTCCTGCTGCTGCTGGCGCCGACGCTGCTGCTGGCGCTGCGCTCGCCGCTGGTGCTGCTGGCGGGCGTGCTGCTGGCGGCCCGGTTCTGGGTGGTCAATCCGGCGTTCTGGCGCACCGGGCAGCACTACGACGCGGTGCTGGTGCCGCTGCTGTGCACGGCGGGGCTGCACGGGGTGGGCCTGCTGTTGCCCCGGCTGCCCCGGCTGGGCCGGCTGGGCCGGGGGCTGCCGGTGGCGGCGGGGATGCTCGCCGTCACGGTGGCGCTGACCGCGACCGGCCCGGTGGCGGGCGTGCTGTCGGGGGAGGCCCGGCGGGGCGACGGGCGGGCGGCGCAGGTGCGCCGGGTGCTGGCGGTCGTCCCGGACGGCGCCCGGGTGGCCGCCGCCAACCGCCTGGCGCCGCAGCTGACCGGGCGCTGCGCGGTGTCGCTGTTCCCGTACCTGACGCCGCCGGGCGGGGTGGGCGGGCCGGGCGGCTGGGGGCGGCCGGTGGCGGAGTGGGTGGCGGTGCTGGAGGAGCCGGACGCCTTCCCGGTGCCGGTGGCGGAGCAGCGGCGGTTCCTGGCCGGCCTGGTCGACGGCGGCGGGTACCGGCGGGTGGCGGACGGGGCGGGGGTGGCGGTGTACCACTGGCAGCCGGGGTAGGCCCCGGCAGGCCGACGGCCGGTGACCCCGGGCGGGGGCGCACCGGCCGTCGGCGCGGGTGCGGCGGGTCAGCCGTCGGTGCGCTCGCCCCGGTCGGTGCGGCCGTCCTCGCGGGTGGCGGAGCCGCCGCGGGAGCCGCCGGTGAACGTGTCGGCGAAGGTGTCGCGGAGCTTGCCGCCGACGGTCGCGGCGCCGCCGGCCACGTCGCGGATCAGGCCCATCAGCGGGTCCTTGCTCTCCTTCACCGAGGTCGTGTAGTGGTCGGCGGCGGCCTTCCACTGCTCGCCGACCGAGGTGTCCGGGTCGTCCGTGCGACGCGGGTAGGCGCCGGCCAGGATCGAGCGGTACTCGTCGCTCTCCGCCCACTTCTTCAGCTGGGCGACCCGTACCACCGCGAACGGGTGGCTCTGCGGCAGCAGTTGGAGCAGCTTGAGCACGCCGTCGCGCAGGTCGCCGGCCTTGTCGTACTCCTCGGCCTGCTCCAGGAAGGCGTCGACGTTCAGTTCGGCCAGGTTGTGCCCGCCGGCCAGTTTCATCAGGGCGCGCATGGACGCCTGGACGTCCTGCCCGGCGAGCAGGCCGGCCCGGTCGCTGGACAGCTCCGCCTTGCGGAACCACTCCTTGAGCGCGGTGACGATCGCCATGATCGCCAGGTTGCCGAGCGGCACCCAGGCGACCCGGGTGGCGATGTTGGTGAGGATCATCAGCATCGTCCGGTAGACCGCGTGGCCGGACATCGCGTGGCCGACCTCGTGGCCGATGACCGAGCGCAGCTCCTCCTCGTCGAGCAGCTCGATCAGGCCGCTGGTGATCACGATGATCGGGGTGTCGATGCCGATGCAGTACGCGTTGACCGTCGGGTCCTGGGTGACGTACAGGTCCGGGACCTGCTCCAGGTCGAGCACGTAGGCGGCGTCGCGCACCATGTCGTACAGCTCGGGGAACTGGCGCTCGGAGGTCTTCACGGCGGTGGCCAGGAACATCAGCCGGATCGAGCGCTCGGACACCAGCCCGGCGAGCTTCCTCAGGACGTCGTCGAAGCCGGTGAGCTTGCGCAGGGCGACCAGGGCGGAACGGTCCGCGGGGTGTTCCCAGGCGCGGGTGGAGATGTCGGGGAAGCGCTGACGGCGCCGGCTCGGGGTCTTCGCGGTCGGGTCGGTCATGGTCTGAGTACCTCCTGGTCGACGGCGGCCCCGGCCCGGCGGCCGGCCCCCGCTGGTCTACGCCTGCAACGACTGTCCTTGCAACGTCCGCGGTTGCGTACTCGTCCCCGCGGCCAGCGTACGCGCGGGCCGGGCCACGCCGCAGGGGCCGGTGGGCGCCGCCGGTGTGAGGCCGGTCTACCCTGAATGCCCTGGAGAACCGAGACCGGCCCCGGCCCCGGTACCGAGCAGTTCGAGGAGCCCCGCAGATGTCCACCGACGCGCTTGTCAGCCTGGCCGCGCCCATCTCCAACGAGGCCGGCCCGGGCCTGTTCCTGCGGATCATCGTGGTGGCGTCGTTCGTCGGCGTCGGCCTGCTGGTCTGGATCATGGCGCGGGCCTTCCGCGGCAACTGAGCACCGCCGCCCCGGTTCAGGCTCACGCCCGGTCAGCGGCGGTGGGCCGCCGAGCGGTTGCCGGGTAAGCCCCCGTACGATGACAGGTGGGCCTTCACCGGCCCGGAAGAACCCCTGGTCCGTTCACCCGAGCCGAGAAGGTCCCGCCGACCATGAACACTGCCGCCGCACTCCCCGTCCTGAACCTGCTCGCCGAGAGCGAGGGGGGCAACCACGAGAGCCTGAACCCGTACCTGACGGGTGGCGCCGCACTGTTCATCCTGGCGCTCCTGCTCTTCGTGACCACCCGCTTCAACCGGGACCGCTGAGCCGCCTCCCGGGGCCGCTCGGGGAGCGTCCGGCGTACCGGCCGGCCGCTCCCTCACGCGTCTTCGGACAACCCCCACCCGGGCGTTCCCGCACCGTAACGGGCGTCGCGTAAGGTGTGGCGGCATGGGAGAGCAGGCCGGGAATCCCGGCGGACCGGAACCGGTGAAGAAGCGCCTCGGGGTGATGGGCGGCACCTTCGACCCGATCCACCACGGCCACCTGGTCGCCGCCAGCGAGGTGGCGAGCGCGTTCCACCTGGACGAGGTGATCTTCGTGCCGACCGGGCAGCCGTGGCAGAAGAGCGACCGCCACGTCACCCCGGCCGAGGACCGCTACCTGATGACGGTCATCGCCACCGCCGAGAACCCGCAGTTCTCGGTCAGCCGGATCGACATCGACCGCGAGGGACCGACGTACACCGTCGACACCCTGCGCGACCTGCGCTCCCAGCACCCGGACGCCGACCTCTTCTTCATCACCGGCGCCGACGCGCTCGCCCAGATCCTCTCCTGGCGCGACTCCGACGAGCTCTTCTCGCTCGCGCACTTCATCGGGTGCACCCGCCCGGGACACACCCTGTCGGACGCCGGGCTCCCGGTGGGCGGGGTCTCCCTGGTCGAGGTCCCCGCGCTGGCCATCTCCTCCACGGACTGCCGCAACCGGGTCGCCAAGGGCGAACCGGTCTGGTACCTCGTCCCGGACGGCGTGGTCCGCTACATCGACAAGCGGGCGCTCTACGCGCCGCACCGGACCTGACCAGGAGCGGGCGTGACCGAGCGAAGCGGCGGAGGCCAGCGGCACCAGCAGCAGCCGGAGGACTGGTCGACCGGGCAGTACCAGCAGTACCAGGGTTACCAGCAGCAGCCTGAACAACCTCCGCAGCAGCAGTACGACCAGCAGCAGTACGACCAGTACGGGCAGCCGGTGTACGCGGCGGACCCGTACGGCGGCTACCAGGAGCAGCAGCCCTACCAGGCGCACCAGCAGCCCCCGCAGCAGTACGACCAGCAGTACGACCAGCAGTACGACCAGTACGGGCAGCCCGTGCAGGCGTACCAGCAGCAGGGGGGCTACGGCTACCAGGACCCGGCGTACGGCGGATGGGGGTCGTCCGGGCCGGAGGCCGGGGGCGGCTACCAGCAGCAGGCCTACCCGGCCGCGCCTGCGGCGGGTGCACAGGCGGCGGTCGAGCCCGAGGCCGTCGTCGCGCCCGCGCCCGTCGCCCCCGCGCCGCCGCGCCCGCGCGTGCCCCGGCCCGCCGCCGAGGCGGCGGGCGCCAAGCCCGAGCCGCCGTCCGAACTGGTCGGCGGGGCCCGGGCCGGGAAGTCCGGCGGCAAGGCCGGAGGCAAGGCCGCCGAGGACGGCTACCCCACGGACGAGTTCACCTTCGTCGACGAGGAGGGGGAGGAGTCCGAGGACGTCATCGACTGGCTGAAGTTCGCCGAGTCCCGCAGCGAGGTGCGCGCCGAGCGCCGCCGCCGGCTGCGCAACCGGCTGATCGGCCTCGGCGTGGTGGTGGCGCTCGCGGCGGCCGGCACCGGCGGCTACCTCTGGTTCACCGGCGACAAGCAGACCGCGGCGAACGCGGCCGGTCCGCGCCAGGTCAACGTGGTCCACCTGCGCGACCTCCAGGGCAAGGTCTCCAGCGCGCTGCTGGTCAACGACTCCACCGGGAAGAAGGGCACCGTGCTCCTGCTGCCCGACACCCTGCGGCTGCCCGGCCCCGGCGACCCGCCGGTCACCACCGTCGGCCAGGCCATGGACAGCATCGGCGCCTCCGCGACCCGCGACGGCCTGTCCACCGTGCTCGGCGCCCCGGTCGCGGGCACCTGGCGGCTGGACACCCCCTACCTGGAGATGCTGGTCTCCCAGCTCGGCGGCGTCCGGGTGGACACCAACGCGGAGACCCACGAGGGCGGAAAGCCGGACGGCAAGCTGCTGTCCGCGGCCGGCAAGAACACCCTGCTGAACGGGAAGGCCGCGGTCGCCTACGCCACCCTCCAGGCGTCCGGCGAGAACCGGGACGCCCAACTGGCCCGGTTCGGACAGGTGATGGACGCGGTGGTGCGCGCCATGCCCACCGAGTTCAAGGACGCCAAGGACGACGTGCACCGGATGAACGCGGTGCTCGACCCCTCGCTGCCCGAGGACGCCCTCGCCGGGGTGCTCGCCCAGCTCGCCCAGCAGGCGAAGGACGGCCACCTCGGCACCACCGCGCTGACCGTCAAACCGGACGGCGGCCTGGACGACGCCACCGCCGGCAAGCAGGTCAAGGACGTGCTCGGCGGCACCGTGAAGTCCGCGGCCTCCGCCGACGCCCCCGCCCGGGTCTCGCTCCAGGACGCCACCGGCAACGACCAGGCGGCGGCCGCCGCACAGGTCCAGATCGTGAACTCCGGCCTGACCTTCCTGCCCGGCGGCTCCAAGACCGCCGCGCAGGCCGCCAGTGAGATCCGCTACACCGACGACGCCCGGCAGGCCGCGGCGAAGTCGCTGGCGATCAGCCTCGGACTGCCGGACACGGCGGTGAAGAAGGTCGGCGACGCCCAGAACGCGGACCTGGTGGTCGTGCTCGGCAAGGACTACCAGCCGCCGAAGAGCCAGTAGGCCGCGGCCTCCGGCCCGGGCGGCCCCGGAAAAGCGTTCCGGGGCCGCCCGGGCGGCGTGAGATCCTGGAAGGCGACCCCCGGCCAGGAGCCGGGGGTCGCCCCCAAGCCGCCGAGCCGGAAGAACACCGTGACCGTCACCGACCACAGCCAGCAGCTCATCACCGTCGCCGCGCAGGCGGCGGCCGACAAGCTCGCGCACAACATCATCGCCTTCGACGTCAGCGAGGTGCTGTCGATCACCGACGCCTTCCTGATCGCCTCCGCCAACAACGACCGCCAGGTCCGGTCGATCGCCGAGGAGATCGAGGACCAGCTGCGCGAGCAGCTGGACATCAAGCCGGTGCGCCGCGAGGGCGAGCGCGACGGCCGCTGGATCCTGCTCGACTACCTGGACATCGTCGTGCACGTCCAGCACTCCGAGGAGCGCTCCTTCTACTCGCTGGACCGCCTCTGGAAGGACTGCCCCGAGCTGCCGCTGCCCGAGGACGCCCTGGCCACGCGCAACCGGCCCGACGCCCACACCGACGAGGCCGGCAACGTCGTCGCCCCGGCCGACGACTTCGGCAAGCCCGAGGACCTGCACTGAGCCGGGACGGGCGGGGGCCGCGCGTCGTCTTCTGGCGCCACGGCCAGACCTCGTGGAACCTGGAGTCCCGCTTCCAGGGCACCACGGACATCGAACTGACCGGTCAGGGCGTCCTCCAGGCCCAGCGGGCGGCCCGGCTGCTCTCCGGCCTGCGCCCCGACCTGCTGATCTCCTCCGACCTCACCCGGGCCAAGCGCACGGCCGAGGAACTGGCCAAGGTCACCGGCCTCGACGTGCAGCACCACGAGGGCCTGCGGGAGACCTACGCGGGCTCCTGGCAGGGCCTGACCAACGCCGAGATCCGCGACCGCTTCCCGGAGGAGTACGCGGCCTGGGCGGCCGGCGAGCCGGTGCGGCGCGGCGGCGGCGAACTGGCCACCGAGGTCGCCGACCGCTCGGTGCCGGTCGTGCTGGAGGCCGTCGACAAGCTGCCGGAGGACGGGACGCTGGTGGTGGTCAGCCACGGCGGCGCCATCCGCACCATGCTCGGGCGACTGCTGGACCTGGATCCGGTCCAGTGGGAGTGCTTCGGCGGGCTGTCCAACTGCTGCTGGTCGGTGCTCGGGCAGGGGGCGCGCGGCTGGCGCCTGCTGGAGCACAACGCGGGCACGCTCCCGCAGCCGGTCATCGGCGACGACACCTGAGCGACGGGCGCGTCGCGGGGTGGGGTGGGGCGGGGCTGGGTTGCGGGCTCGCCAGGGGCGTGCAGGGGCTTCGCAGGGGGCTTGCAGGGGCTCCGCGGGGGCGGATTTCGCAGTTCCGGGCCTGACCAGCTAGAGTTTTCCTCGTTCGCAGGGAAGGAACGCGGCCCGGAAGGGAAGCGGGAGATCCGACGACTGCGGGGCTATAGCTCAGTTGGTAGAGCGCTTGCATGGCATGCAAGAGGTCTGGGGTTCAATTCCCCATAGCTCCACTCCGCACCAGCGCTCCTGTTCGATCAGGAGCGCCCGTGTCGCGGGGCTGTAGCTCAGTTGGTAGAGCGCTTGCATGGCATGCAAGAGGTCCGGGGTTCAATTCCCCGTAGCTCCACAGCAGTTGAGAGGCCGTCACCCACCGGGTGGCGGCCTCTCGCGTTGCCGGGCCGCCTCCGGGGCGGGGCGCGGGCGGCAGTGCGGGGCTTGGAGTGGGGGCGGCAGTGCGGGGCCCGGGGTGGGGGAGCGCGGGCTCCGGGGAGGGCGAGCGCGGGTCCGAGGGAGTGGGAACGCGGGCCCCCGGGAGCGGATTCGTGGAGCACCCCCGGGACCGTGTAAAGTAGTCGATGTCGCCGAGGGAAACCGGACGGAAACGGTCGAAAGCCCCCGGTGACATCGCAGGTCAAGGGGCTGTAGCTCAGTTGGTAGAGCGCTTGCATGGCATGCAAGAGGTCCGGGGTTCAATTCCCCGTAGCTCCACAGCAGTCGAGGGGCGCCCCCCGAAACGGGAGGCGGCCCTTCGGCGTTCTGCGCATGCCACCGGCGGAACGGCGGGAAAGACCGCTACCGTCGTTCCATGGCCGATCTGGAGAGAAGGCGGAACGAGGAACTGGCCCGGATACTGCACCAGCTCGGCTGGAGTCCGGAACGGCTCGCCCGCGAGGTGAGCCTCGCCCTGCCGCCAGGCCTGGCCATCAGCTCCACCGCCCCCTACAAGTGGCGCGACCGCGGCATGGTGCCTCGCAGCCCGCACGACCAGACCGTCTGCGAAGTGCTCAGCCGCACCCTCGGCATCGCCGTCACCTACGAACAGCTCTGGGGCCGGATGGGCGGCCACCGCGGCGCCAAGATCCTCTCGCCCCGGCTGCTCACCGACCCGTGGACCGCCGACACCGCCCAGACCGCGCTGCGCGAGGCCGCCACCGACGCCGGGCCCGTCCGCCTCACCGACCTCTTCCGCGGCGCCGACCTCGACCAGGCCGCCGAACGGCTCGCCTCCCCGCCCCCGCCCGTCGGGGGCGGCGAAGGGGCGCTGCGCATCGACCCCGGCCTCGTCGGCGACCTCGGCCTGTCCTACCGCAGCAAGCAGCGGCTCGAACGCTCCTGCGGCGGCGGACTCGTCCTCGGCCCCACCCGGGCCGAACTCGCCATGCTGGCCAAGCTGCTGGAACTCGGCGCCTACGACGAACGGGTCGGCCGCGAGCTGTACGGCACGGCCAGCCGGCTCGCCCGGCTGGCCGGCTGGGCCGCGTACGACCTCGGCCACGACGCGGCCGCCCAGCGCGCCTTCGTCGCCGCCCTGCGGGCCGCCCACGTCAGCGGCGACGCCCGGCTCGGCGTCGCCGTGCTCGGCGGCCTGGTGGTGCTCGCCACCCAGGGCGCCGGCGGACGCGGCCTGGACGCCGTCGCCGCGCTCAACACGGCCCTGGCCCGGCACGGCTCCGTACTGAGCCCCGCCGGCCGGGCCCGGCAACTCGGCCGGATCGCCCGCGCGCACGGCCGCCGGGGCGAGGCCGAGCAGGCCGAGGCCGCCGCCGCCCGGGCCTTCGCCGAACTCGACGGCGTGCCCGGCACGGAGGCGGCCCGCGCCGAACTCGCCGGGATGGTGGGGGAGGGGCGGCTGGCACTCGGCCAGCACCGGATGGCCAAGGCGCTGCTCGCCGAGGCCGTCGCCGGGCTGGGGGCCGGCCGCGGGCGGTCCAAGGCGCTGCTGATGGTCCGCCTCGCCGAGACCCACCGGCGCCTCGGCGACCAGCGGGAGGCCGCCCGCACCGCGTCGCTCGCCCGGGCGCTCGCGGCGGGCATGCAGTCCGAGCGGCTGGCGCGGGCGCTGCGCGACTTCGACGCGGCGACGCGGGCGGCGGCGTCGGCGGGGCGGTGAGGCCCGTGCGGGGGCGGGCCCGGGGCCGTCGGGCCCCGGCGGATACCCGGGAGCGCGCTGATCTGCTTGCGGTACCCTGAGCCCATGCGAACCGTGCGCCTGCTCCTTAGCCGGCCGCGCTGACCAGGACCGGTTACGCCCTCGGGCGGTGCCGGAGTCGGCGTGGCGTCCCCTCCTGCGAGGGGATTTTTTGTTTTCCGCCCCCGTTCACGGGCCGGCCGTGTGCGCGGTTCGCCAACTGACATCGATGGAGCTTGAAGGACCATGAGCGAGACGACCCCTGCGTCCGGCACGGCCGAGACCGCGACCGAGCCGTTCCGGTACAGCGCCGCGCTGGCGGCGGAGATCGAGTCCCGCTGGCAGGACCTCTGGGAGAAGGAGGGCACCTTCAACGCCCCCAACCCCGCCGGTGCGCTGGCCGACCCGGAGGCCGGTGACGTCGCCGCGAAGCCGCACAGCTTCATCATGGACATGTTCCCGTACCCCTCGGGCGCGGGCCTGCACGTCGGCCACCCGCTGGGCTACATCGCCACCGACGTCTACGCCCGCTACCAGCGGATGACCGGCCACAATGTGCTGCACACGCTGGGCTACGACGCGTTCGGCCTGCCCGCCGAGCAGTACGCGGTGCAGACCGGCACCCACCCGCGGGTCTCCACCGAGGCCAACATCGCCAACATGCGCCAGCAGCTGCGCCGGCTGGGCCTGGGCCACGACCCGCGCCGCTCGATCTCCACGATCGACCCGGAGTACTACCGCTGGACCCAGTGGATCTTCCTGCAGATCTTCAACTCCTGGTACGACGAGCAGGCCGGCGGGGCCCGGCCGATCGCCGAGCTGATCGCCCGGTTCGAGTCCGGCGCGAAGCCGACCCCGGACGGGCGCCCGTGGGCCGACCTGTCCGCCGCCGAGCGCGACGAACTGCTGGGCGAGTACCGGCTGGCGTACTCCAAGGAGGTGCCGGTCAACTGGTGCCCCGGCCTGGGCACCGTCCTGGCCAACGAGGAGGTCACCGCGGACGGCCGCTCCGAGCGCGGCAACTTCCCGGTGTTCAAGTCCAACCTGCGCCAGTGGATGATGCGCATCACCGCGTACTCCGACCGCCTGATCTCCGACCTGGACCTGCTGGACTGGCCCGAGGCCATCAAGCTGCAGCAGCGCAACTGGATCGGTCGCTCCGAGGGCGCCCGGGTCGACTTCGCCGTCGGCTCCGATGAGAAGATCACCGTCTTCACCACCCGGCCCGACACCCTGTTCGGCGCCACCTACATGGTGCTGGCCCCCGAGCACGGCCTGGTCGACTCGATCGTCCCGGCCGCCTGGCCCGTGGACGTGCCCGCCGAGTGGACCGGCGGCGCCGCCACCCCCGCCGAGGCCGTCGCCGCCTACCGGGCCACCGCCGCCGCCAAGTCGGACGTCGAGCGGCAGGTCGAGGCCAAGGTCAAGACCGGCGTCTTCACCGGCGCCTACGCCGTGAACCCGGTCAGCGGCGCGTCCGTCCCGGTGTTCATCGCCGACTACGTGCTGATGGGCTACGGCACCGGCGCCATCATGGCCGTCCCCGCCCACGACCACCGCGACTTCGCCTTCGCCCGCGCCTTCGCGCTGCCGATGCGCTGCGTCGTCCAGCCCACCGACGGGCGCGGCGAGGACCCGGCCGCCTGGGACGACGCCTTCGACACCTACGACTCCGTCATCGTCAACTCCTCCCGGGACGGGCTGACGCTGGACGGGCTGAGCGTCGTCGACGCCAAGGCCGCCGTCACCGCCTGGCTGGCCGAGCGCGGCATCGGCGAGGGCACCGTCAACTACCGCCTGCGGGACTGGCTGTTCAGCCGCCAGCGGTACTGGGGCGAGCCCTTCCCGATCGTCTACGACGAGGACGGCGTCATGCACGCCCTGCCCGAGTCGATGCTGCCGGTCGAGGTCCCCGAGGTCGAGGACTACTCGCCGCACACCTACGACCCGTACGACGCCACCTCCTCGCCGAAGACCCCGCTGTCGCGCAACGAGGCCTGGGTCAACGTCGAACTGGACCTGGGCGACGGCGTCCGCACGTACCGGCGCGAGACCAACACCATGCCCAACTGGGCGGGTTCGTGCTGGTACGAGCTGCGCTACGTCGACCCGTCGAACTCCTCGGCGGTCGTCGACCCGGCCAACGAGAAGTACTGGCTGGGCCCCACGGCCACCAAGCCGGCCGGCGGCGCCGACCTGTACGTCGGCGGTGCCGAGCACGCCGTGCTGCACCTGCTGTACGCGCGCTTCTGGCACAAGGTGCTGCACGACCTGGGCCACGTCTCGTCCGTCGAGCCGTTCCACAAGCTGTTCAACCAGGGCATGATCACCGCCGACGTCTACCGCGACGAGCGCGGCTTCCCGGTGCCCGCCGCCGAGGTCGAGGAGCGCGACGGCCAGTACTTCTGGCAGGGCGAGGCCGTCAAGCGCGAGGCCGGCAAGATGGGCAAGTCCCTGAAGAACGCCGTCGCGCCCGACGACATCGCCGACGAGTACGGCGCCGACACGCTGCGCCTGTACGAGATGTCCATGGGCCCGCTGGACGTCTCCCGCCCCTGGGACACCCGCGCCGTCGTCGGCTCGTACCGCTTCCTGCAGCGGCTGTGGCGCAACGTCGTCTCGGAGGCCACCGGTGACCTGGTCGTCACCGAGGAGGAGCCGGACGAGGCGACGCTGCGTGCCCTGCACAAGGCGATCGACGGCATCCGCGGCGACATGGCCGGGCTGCGGTTCAACACGGCCGTCGCCAAGGCGATCGAGCTGAACAACTACCTGGTCAAGCGCGGCTCCACGCCGCGCGCCGTGGCCGAGCAGCTGGTCCTGGTCGTCGCACCGCTGGCCCCGCACATCGCCGAGGAGCTGTGGCGCCGGCTGGGCCACGGCGAGTCGCTGGCGCACGCCGACTACCCGGTCGCCGACCCGGCGTACGTGGTGGACGAGACGGTGACCTGCGTGGTGCAGCTCAAGGGCAAGGTGAAGGCCCGGCTGGAGGTCGCGCCGACGATCTCGGACGCCGAGCTGGAGGCGCTGGCGCTGGCCGACCCGGCCGTCGTCGCGGCGATCGGCGAGGCGCCGGTGCGCAAGGTGATCGCGCGGGCGCCGAAGCTGGTGAACATCGTTACCGGCTGAGGCTGAGAGGCCGAGGCTCAGGTCGGTCGACTGGTAGTCGGTCGGCTGAGGCTGCTGGGGCGGGTGTCCTTCGGGACGCCCGCCCTTGCTCGTGCCCGGAGCCCCGGGAGGACCCGCGAACCCTCGGGGAGATCCCCGATCTGTCCCTGATCTCCGCCGCCCGGGCCCGTTCCGTCCGCTCCGGGCCCGATCCGGCGGCTACCGTGGAACCCTCGGCAGTACGGCCCGCGTTGGGTCCGGTGGGGGCCGAAACGGTGGCGGAAGGTGGCTCGCGATGGACGCGTTCGGCGTGATGATCGGCCTGGTCCTGCTCTTCGGGATCGCGGCGTTCGTCCTGGCCGTGGTCGGCACGGTCAAGGCGGCGAAGGCCGTAGCCACGAAGATCGGGCGGCACGAGGCCAATGCCCGGCGCGCCGTGGAGAACGCGACCCTCAAGGCGAAGACCTTCACCAAGGTCGGACCGCCCGGCCAGATCGCCGCCGTCCGGCTCGGCCTGCGCACCTCGCTCGACGGCACCCGGCAGGTGCTGGAGAGCGGCCTCCCCCAGGACGGCCAGCTCGGCGAGTCCCTCGCCCTGCTCGGCAGGCTCGACACGCACGCCGCCGAACTCGACGGCGAACTGCGGATGCTGGAGCGGGAGCCGGACACCGCGCGGATCGCGGCCAAGCTGCCGGAGCTGCGCGAGCGCGCCGAACGGATCACCCACTCCGCGGAGACCATGCGCTGGGCCGCGCAGGACCGGATGCACCGGTTCGCGGACGACGAGCTGAGCCGGCTCAGCCAGGAGTGCGAGAGCGAGGCGGGGGCGCTGCGGCACTGGGACACCTCGGGGGAGTCGTCGTCCGCGTCCTCCTCCGGTGGCTCCGCTGCCGGCGCCGGTTCCGCAGGCTCTGCTGCCGCCGCTGGCTCCGCTGCTGGCGCTGGTTCCGCTGCTGCCACTGGTTCCGCTGGCTCCTCTGGCTCCGCGTCCGCGTCTGCGGGTACGCGTTCAGGGGCGGCCTCCGGCGGTGCTGCGCGGGCCGGGCTGACGGACGGGAAGGGGCGCCCGAGCGCGGAGGAACTGCTCGGGCTCGCCGACCCGCTGGCCAAACTGGCCCAGCGGCTGCGGAAGCCGTCGGCGGGGCCCACGGCGGGCTGAGCACCCCGCGTCGGGTGCTGCGGCCGTGTTTCGGCGGGTGCCGCGTGCTTGTCCCGGCGGCGCCCTCGGGGCCCTTCGGGGTTCGCACCCGGGCGCTGTCCTCCCGGACGAACGGGGAGTAATCTCCGCCTCATGCCCTCTGACCTCGCACTTGTCACCGACTCCACGGCCTACCTGCCGCAGGAGACCCTCGACCGGTACGGGATCACGGTGGTCCCGCTGAGCGTCGCGGTCGGTGACGCGGTCCTGTGCGAAGGCGTTGAGATCTCCCCCAAGGACGTCGCCGAGGCGCTGCGCGACAAGCAGCGGGTGACGACCTCCCGACCGAACCCCGAGGCCTTCGCCGCCGCCTATCGGGCCGCCGCCGAGGCCGGGGCGAAGGGCATCGTCTCGGTGCACATCTCCGGCGAGCTGTCCGGCACGGTGGAGGCCGCCCGGCTGGCGGCCGCCGAGGCGCCGGTACCCGTGCGGGTGGTGGACAGCCGGCTGGTCGGCATGGCCCTCGGATACGCGGTGCTGGCGGCGGCCGAGGCGATCGCGGACGGGCGGGACCTGGCGGAGGCGGCCGAGGCCGCCACCCGGCGGGCGGCCGTGACCAGCGGGTTCTTCTACGTCGACACCCTGGAGCACCTGCGCAGGGGCGGCCGGATCGGGGCGGCGCGGGCGCTGCTCGGGTCGGCGCTGGCGGTCAAGCCGCTGCTGCACCTGGACGGGGGGCGGATCGAACCGCTGGAGAAGGTGCGCACCGCGTCGCGGGCGATCGCGCGCTTGGAGGAGATCGCGGTCGAGCGGTCGGGGGGCGGGGAGGTCGACATCACCGTGCACCACCTGGCGGCGGAGGAACGGGCGGAGCCGCTCGCGGAGCGGCTGCGGGCCCGGGTGCCGGGGCTGCGGGAGCTGTACGTGGGCGAGGTGGGGGCGGTGATCGGCGCGCACGTCGGGCCGGGGCTGCTCGCGGTGGTCGTCGCGCCGCGCTGAGCGGGCCGGTCGCGCCGCGTCGCGGGCTCTGGTCAACTTTTCGCGGCACCGATCACTCGTGTGAGTGATCTGTTTTGTCCACAACCCCCGAGTTATCCACAGGGGTTCGGTAATTTCTGCGCACTCTGCCGAGGACTCCTACCGTCCTCGGCATGACGACCATGGGCCTGGGCGCGGCGAAGCGCCACGAGATCAACGAGACCGTCCGGCTGCGGATGGCGGCGCTGCTGCCGACCGGCGGCAGCAGCGCCGTGGGCGGTGGGGCAGGGGTCGGGGTCGGGGTCGGGGCTGGCGGGCCGGTGGGCTTCGGTGCCGCGGTGGGCGCGCTCGCGTCGACCGGGCAGCCTTCGGGCGCGGTTCCGTCCGGGGCGGGGGAACGGCCTCCGCCGGCGGGGCCTGCGCCGCCTGTGCCACCTGTGCCGTTGGATTCGGTCAGGGCGGGCGGTGACGTGGATCCGCCGGAGCCGGAGGCCGGGTCGGGTCTTCGATTCGGCTCGGCGATGGCACTCGACCGGCGGGCGGTGGCCGGGTTGGCCGTCCTGCTGCTGTTCGCGGTCGGCTACGCCGTGCAGCACTTCTGGCTGGCCAGACCGCAGGCGGTGGCCGTGCCGGCGTTGGCCTCCGCCCCGGTCTCACCGGATTCACCGGATTCACCGGGGGCGACATCCGCGTCCGTGCCGGCTCCGGCCTCGGGCCCGGGCCCGGACTCGGTCTCGGCGGCCGATCCCGTCGGCGCCGGGGGCGGGGCGGTCGTCGTGGTCGACATCGGCGGGCGGGTGCACCTCGCAGGCCTGCACACCCTGCCCGGCGGCTCGCGGGTGGCCGACGCCCTGCGGGCGGCGGGCGGTCCGCTGCCGGAGACGGACACCCGGAGCCTCAACCTGGCCCGGGTACTGACGGATGGTGAACAGATCCTGGTCGGCGAGCCGGCTCAGGCCTCCGCCCCGGGCGCCGGAGCCGGCAACGGACCGCCGGCGGCCGGCACGTCCAGACCGCCCGTCAGCCTCAACCGCGCAGGCCTCGAACAGCTCGACGCCCTCCCCGGCGTCGGCCCGACCCTCGCCCAGCGCATCCTCGCCTACCGCACATCGCACGGCTCGTTCCGCACGCTCGACCAGCTCCGGCAGGTCAGCGGCATCGGGGCGCGCACGTTCGCGGAACTCCGTCCGCTGCTGACCCTCTGACCTCCCCGTCCGTCCCCTTGCCCGCCTGTTCTCCCGTCCGTCTGTCGTCGTCCGTCCGTCGTCGTCCGTCGTCCTTCGTCCGTCGCCGCCACCCGCCGAAGGGAGGTACCGCCGTGCCTGCCACCACCGAACCGAACCTGCCGAACCGCTCCACCGGTGCCGACTTCCGGCTGCTGCTTCCCGCCGTCTCGGCCTGGGTGGTGACGGCCGCGCTCCTCGGCCTGGAGCCGGGGTACGACGTCCTCGCCTTCGGCCTGGCGGGTGCCGCCGCGCCGGCGGCCGTCCTGCTGCTCGTCAGGCCCGCGCTCCTGCGCCGACGCGCAGCGGCGGTGACCTTGGCCGCCGTCCTGCTCACCGGAGCCGCCGCGGCGGTGGCCACCCCTCTGCACACCGCCGATCTGCACCGGGGGCCGCTGCCGGAGCTCGTCCGAGCGGCCGAGCACGCCCCGCCGCGGTCCCAGGGCGAGCCCGTTCGGATGGTGGAGGTGGAGCTGACCGTCGCCGGGGACCCGAAGGCCCACGCGGCCCGGGGCGGGACCACCGGCGGGCAGACCCTCCTCACCGTCGACGCGGTGGCCGACCGGGTCACGCTCCTGCCGGACGGGCGGAGCACCCGGACGCGGACCCCGGTGACCGTCATGGTCCGGGGCGCGGAATCCGGGCCCTGGCAGGGGCTGCTCCCGTCGGAGCGGCTGGCGGTGGAGGCCGAGGTGCGGCCCGCGGGAGACGGCTACGACACCTCGTGCGCGGCGCTGCTGGTCGTCCACGGCCCTCCCCGGCACCTCGCGCCGCCGAGCCTGCCGCAGCGGATCGCCGGGCGGCTGCGTGCCGGTCTGCGCACGGCCAGCGACGGGCTCCCGCCGGACGCGCGCGGACTGCTCCCGGGCCTGGTCGTGGGCGACACCTCGCGACTGCCCGATGACCTTGAGGACGCCTTCCGGGCCACCGACCTGGTGCACCTGGTGGCGGTGAGCGGGGCCAACCTGGCGATCGTCCTCGGCGCGCTGCTGGGCGCCCCGGGGCAGGCCGGCACCCCGGAACGGCGCGGGCTGGCCGCGTTGCTGGGGCTCTCGCTGCGCACCAGCGCGCTGCTCGGGACGGCGCTGACGCTGGCCTTCGTCGCCGTCTGCCGGCCGGAGCCCAGCGTGCTGCGCGCGGCCGGGACGGGGCTGATCGGCATGCTCGCGCTGGCCACCGGCCGGCCCCGGCAGGCGGTGCCCGCGCTCGCCGGGGCGGTCCTGGTGCTCGTCCTGCTCGACCCGTTCCTGGCGCGTTCCTTCGGATTCCTGCTCTCGGTGCTCGCCACGGCCGGGCTGCTCGTCCTCGGGCCGCACTGGGCCGAGGCGCTGCGGTCCCGGCGCTGGCCGCACCACCTGGCGGGTGCCCTGGCGGCGACGGCCGCCGCCCAGGCCCTGTGCGCGCCGGTGACGGTGGTGCTGTCCGGGCACGTCAGCCTGGTCGCGATCCCGTGCAACCTGCTGGCCGAACTGGCGGTGGCCCCGGCGACCTTGCTCGGCTTCGGGGTGCTCGTGCTGCAGCCGCTCCTCCCGGACCTGGCCCGGCTGCTCGCGGGGCCGGCCGGCGTGCCGGTCGGCTGGCTCGCCCTGGTGGCGCGGCGCGGTGCCGAACTTCCGGGCAGCCAACTTTCCTGGCCGGGCGGGTGGTTCGGGACGGCGACGGTCGCGCTGGCCACCCTGGCGGTCTGCTGGGTGATGCCGCTCCTGCTGCCACGGCGGGCGCCGTCCGGCAAGCCCGTCCGCGCCCGGCGGCGGTGGGTGCGGGCGCTGGTGGCGGGGGTCCTGCTCGTGGTCCTGCTGGCCGTGCTGCTGCGGCCACCGCAGCTCACCCGGATCGCGACCGGCTGGCCGCCGCCGGGGTGGCGGATGGTGATGTGCGACGTGGGCCAAGGGGACATGCTGGTGCTCGCGGCCGGTGCACAGGACAGTGCGGTGGTGGTCGATGCGGGGCCGGATCCGAACGCCGCCGACAGGTGCCTGCGGGATCTGGGTGTCACGGAAGTGCCGTTGTTGGTGGTGACGCACTTCCACGCCGATCACGTCGAGGGTGTGCCGGGGGTGTTCCGGGGCCGCCGGGTCGGAGCGATCGAGGGCACGACCCTGGACGATCCACCGGGTGAGGCGGCCCGGGTGGCGGGCTGGGCGGCTGGTGCCGGAGTCCCGCTGCTGCGCGCGGGGCGCGGTGAACGGCGTTCGGTGGGGCCGGGGCTGTCCTGGGAGGTGGTCTGGCCCGACGCCGGGGCGGCTGCCGAGGCACCGGGGGCGAACAATGCGAGCGTCGCGCTGGTGGTGTCGGTGGCGGGCGGACTGCGGATGGCGTTGCTCGGGGACCTCGAACCGCCCGCCCAGTCGGCGCTGCTGGGCCGGTTGGGGCGGGTGGACGTCCTGAAGGTGGCGCACCACGGATCCGCGCATCAGGACTGGGCCTTGACCGGTGCGTTGCGTCCCCGGCTGGCATTGATCTCGTGCGGCGAGGGAAACGCGTACGGGCATCCGTCCGTGCGGACGGTGGACCGGCTGCGCGCGCTGGGCGCGAGCGTGCTGCGCACCGATCGGGTGGGCGACATCGCGGTGACGGGCGGCTCGCCGGCCGTCCTCGGGGTGTCCGTGCACCCGCAGACGGCGCACGAGGCGCGCAAGCCCCGCTCGCGCGCTGCGGACGGAGCGCCCGACTCCCGTACCGGGCAGGGCTCGCACACCCCGCGAGCCCCGCCCGGCTGACCCCGCCCTCCTCTCCTCCCAGCCATCAGGTGGGGGAAGGGAAAGGGGTGGGGGTGGGGAGGAGGGAGGGGGGCGGGGCGGGGCCCGGAGAACGATCGCGGCGCGCTCCGGGCCCTGCCCGGAGCGCGCCGAAGTACGGGCACCTACGGTGGTGCGTCGCGCTCGACCGTCGAGCGTGAGCTGTTGGCAGGGCCAGCCGGGTCAGCAGGAGATGTTGCCGCCGCCGACGTCGGTGCCGAGGATGCCGACGAAGTTCTGGAAGAGGTTGATGCGGTCGTTGCGCTCGTCCGGGTTCTGGCCGTTGCATTCCAGGGCGCCGTTGATGCTGCGGATGGTCTCGCCGAAGCCCCTGCCGTTGACGATGGCGTCGTGCGGGGTCATCGTCCCGGCGCCGTTCTGGGTGTCCCAGAACCAGAGGCCGGTCTTCCAGGAGACGGCGGGGTCCTGCTCCACCTGGTAGGGGTTGTCCAGCAGGTCGATGTTCAGGGCGTCGCCCGCCGCCTTGTAGTTGAAGTTCCAGCTGATCTGGAGCGGGCCGCGCCCGTAGTAGGCGCTCTGGCCGGCCGGACAGCCGTAGGGCTGCGAGGCGTCGCAGTAGTGGCTGTAGTTGGCGGTGTTCTGCTCGACGACGTACCGCAGGCCGCCGGTCTCGTGGCTGACGTTGGCGAGGAAGGCGGCCGCCTCCCGCCTGCGCGTCGCGTCGTCCCCGGTGGTGGCGAACCCGGGGTAGGCGCTCAGCGCATTGACCAGGCCGTCGTACGTGTAGAAGGAGTTCCGGTTCGGGAACATCTGGTTGAACTGGGCCTCGCTGACCACGAACCCGTCGGCGGAGGCGGGCGTCGCCGGAACGGCGACCGCCAGCCCGCTCGCGACTGCGGCGGCGCTCAGCACGGCCAGAACGCGGGACCGGGTCCGGGACAGGGCGCGGGATACGGACATCTGCACTCCTTCGGTGGCGTGGACCGAGCCGCTGAGCCCCTGCGGGCAGCCGGCTCGGACGCTCAAGGATTCGTGGCCGAAGCAACGTGCGCAGAATGACACGCACTTGGTGTGAGGAGGCACGGAATTGACGGTGAATCACTCGACGGGGGTGTGGCTCGTCGAGGGTTGACGCCGAGGTGGTCGGACCCGGCGGCGCGGGGTGGAGGTGGCCTCGTGCTCCTCGGCCCGGAACGGGCGCAGCGCCGCGTCCGGGTCCGTTCCCCTCGAAGGTTCCGGGCCGGGCCGGGGTCCGGCCGTCGGTGTCAGCCTTCCTCGCGCCAGCCCTCGTGCTCGACGGCGATGGCGTCCAGGGCGTGCAGCAGGGCCGGGGTCCAGCCGTCCTCCGGGGGCTCGACGACGACCAGCCACTGGGCGTCCTCGGCGTCGTCCTCGCCGGCCAGGGCGTCCCGGACGAGGTCGAGCTCGCCGAGGTCGGGGTGGGCGGCGCTGAGCTCCTCGGCGGCGTCCTCGGCGGCGTCGCGGTCGGGCAGGACGAGCAGTTGCCGGGCGTGCGGGTCGTTGACGTCCGGCAGGTCGGTGGTGTGGTTCTCGGTCACCGGACCATTCTCCAGGTCGGGTGATCGGCACGGTCGGGCAGGTCGGGTCAGGCGGGTCGGGTCGGGTAGGTCGGGCCGGAGAGGCGGGACCGGGCGGGGCCAGGGGCCGGGGTCGCCCCGGGCGGGAGTGTCCGCGCCCCGTGGGATGCTGGTAGGCGATGGCCAGGAAGAGTGCACCCGACGACCTGCTCGCCCCGCTGACCCTCGCGGTCGGCCAGGAGGAGCTGCTGCTGGACCGCGCGGTCGCCCAGGTGGTGGCGGCGGCGAAGGCGGCGGACCCGGACACCGACGTGCGGGATCTGCCGCCCGGCGGCCTGCAGCCGGGCAGCCTGGCCGAGCTGACCACGCCGTCGCTGTTCGCCGAGCGCAAGGTGATCGTGGTGCGGGCCGCGCAGGACCTCTCCGCCGACTCGGTGAAGGAGGTCAAGGCGTACATCGAGGCGCCGGCCGAAGAAGTGATCATGGTGTTGGCGCACGCGGGCGGGGCCAAGGGCAAGGGCCTGCTGGACGCCGGGCGCAAGGCGGGCGGTCGCGAGGTGGCGTGCGCGAAGCTGACCAAGGCGAGCGAGCGGCTGGCCTTCGTCCGGGGTGAGTTCCGTACGCTGGGCCGCTCGGCGACGCCGGAGGCCTGCCAGGCCCTGCTGGACTCGCTCGGTAGCGACCTGCGCGAGCTGGCGGCCGCGTGCAGCCAGTTGACCTCGGACGTCGAGGGCGCGATCGACGAGACGGTGGTGGCCCGCTACTACAGCGGCCGGGCCGAGGCGACGGGTTTCGAGGTGGCCGATCTGGCGGTCACCGGCCGGGCCGCGGAGGCGTTGGAGCGGCTGCGCTGGGCCCTGGCGGTGGGCCAGCCGCCGACCGGTATCACCTACGCGCTGGCCTCCGGCGTGCGCAGCATCGGGCGGCTGGCGACCACCGGGCGGAACATGCGTCCGGCGGACCTGGCCCGCGAGTTGGGCATGCCGCCGTGGAAGGTCGATCGGGTGCGCCAGCAGATGCGCGGCTGGACCGGCGACGGGGTGGCCACCGCGCTGACCGCGATCGCCCAGGCCGACGCCGCCGTCAAGGGCGGCTCGGACGATCCGGCCTTCGCGCTGGAGCGCGCGGTGGTGGCCGTCGCCCGGGCGGCCCGGGCCGGGTCCCGCCCGGCGTACTGACGGCGCGGCCACCGGACCGGACCCGTCCACCGGACCGGGGCCGGACCCGGCCCGCGCCTGCCCGGCCACCCGCCGACCCGCCTGCCACCACCTGCTCACCCGCCGACCCGCCTACGCGCCCATCGAGCGGACGGCTTCCCAGGCATCGGCCCGCAGCGCCGTCCGGAGCCCCGGACGCGCGTGACCGGCCAGACGACAGCGACCGGGCCGCGGAACGCGACAGGCGCCGTAGCGGGCCTCTGGGGAGAGGCCGACTACGGCGCCTGTCGTACTGCTTCGTACACCGCACCCGCGTGGCGAACGCAGGCCGCGTGCGGTGCGAGTCTCTCGCGCCTCAGGGGTCCGGGTAGAGGGCCGGGTCCGTCCCGAGGCGGTGGGGGCCGAGGCCCCCGGGGCGTCAGGCCTGGGCGGCCGCGTTGACGCGCTTGGTGATGGCCGACTTCTTGTTGGCGGCCTGGTTGGCGTGGATGACGCCCTTGCTCACGGCCTTGTCCAGCGCCTTGGAGGCGGCGCGGGCCAGCACGGTGGCCTTCTCGGTCTCGCCGGCGGCAGCGGCCTCGCGGGCCTTGCGCAGGGCGGTCTTCAGCGAGGACTTGACGGCCTTGTTGCGCAGGCGCGCCTTCTCGTTGGTCTTGTTGCGCTTGATCTGGGACTTGATGTTCGCCACGAAGGAGCCTCAGTCTTGTCTAAAAGGATTGAACGGGCTGCACCGCGCGGCCGCCGGGCAGCTGAGAGGGCATGCCGGGGCCAGGTGCAGCAGCCCACGCTACCAGGGGCCCGCCACCCGCCCCAAACCGGGCGCCCGGCCCCGTGGCCGGGTCGCCTGCGCGGTAGTGGGCCGTCTACGCACTGAGCACCGGCTCCCCGTAGTGCTCGACCTCCGGGAACGGCCGGTAGAAGCGGTGCAGCAGCTCCCGCCACCGCCGGTACTCGGCTGAGCCGCGGAAGCCCTCGGTGTGGTCCGCGAGCGTCTCCCATTCCACCTGGAGGAGGAATCGCGAGCCGCGTCCTTCGTCGAGGCAGCGGCGCAGTTGCAGGGAGCGGAAGCCCTGCTGGACGGCGATCAGGGGCCGGGCCTCGGCGAAGGCGGCGAGGAACTCGTCCTCCTGGCCGGGCAGGACGTCGAGCAGGGCGCTTTCGAGGATCACGGGGTGCCATCCTGCCGTCTGGCGCGGGCCCGGAGAAGGTCCGGGCGGACCGAACGGCGGCCCGCGCCGTGGTCGTGGGAGGATGGGAGGAACTATTTCGATCGGACGAGACTGTCCGGTCCCCGGGAAAACCGGTCAGCGATGACCAGGACACCCCCGGCCCCGGACCAACGGAGAATCGGACCAAGGTGCCCGCGACCCCCAGCAATGTGCCAGAGCCCAGCCGTACCGACCCGGCGCTGATCCGCAACTTCTGCATCATCGCCCACATCGACCACGGCAAGTCGACGCTCGCAGACCGGATGCTGCAGATCACGGGCGTCGTCGACCCGCGGCAGATGCGCGCCCAGTACCTCGACCGCATGGACATCGAGCGCGAGCGCGGCATCACCATCAAGTCGCAGGCGGTCCGCCTCCCGTGGGCGCCGAGGACCGGTCCGAATGCCGGGACGACGCACATCCTCAACATGATCGACACCCCCGGCCACGTGGACTTCACGTACGAGGTGTCCCGCTCCCTCGCGGCCTGCGAGGGCACCATCCTGGTGGTCGACGCGGCCCAGGGCATCGAGGCGCAGACCCTCGCCAACCTGTACCTGGCGCTGGAGAACGACCTCACGATCGTCCCGGTGCTGAACAAGATCGACCTGCCGGCCGCCCAGCCGGAGAAGTACGCGGCGGAGATCGCGCACATCATCGGCTGCGACCCCTCGGACGTGCTGCAGGTCAGCGCCAAGACCGGCCTCGGCGTCGAGGACCTGCTGGACCACATCGTCAACACCGTCCCGGCCCCGGTCGGCGTCAAGGACGCCCCGGCCCGCGCGATGATCTTCGACTCGGTGTACGACTCCTACCGCGGCGTGGTCACCTACGTGCGTGTCGTGGACGGACAGCTCACCAAGCGCGAGCGGATCGCGATGATGTCCACCGGCGCCACCCACGAGCTGCTGGAGATCGGCGTCATCTCGCCCGAGCCGAAGGTCTCCGACGGCCTGGGCGTCGGCGAGGTGGGTTACATCATCACCGGCGTGAAGGACGTCCGGCAGTCCAAGGTCGGTGACACCATCACCTCGATGCACAAGGGTGCGACCGAGGCGCTGGGCGGCTACAAGGACCCGCGCCCGATGGTGTTCTCCGGCCTGTACCCGCTGGACGGCTCGGACTACCCGCTGCTGCGCGACGCCCTGGACAAGCTGCGGCTGAACGACGCCGCGCTGGTGTACGAGCCGGAGACCTCGGTCGCGCTCGGCTTCGGCTACCGCTGCGGCTTCCTCGGCCTGCTGCACCTGGAGATCATCCGGGAGCGCCTGGAGCGCGAGTTCAACCTCGACCTGATCTCCACCGCCCCGAACGTGGTCTACCGGGTGATCATGGAGGACGGTACCGAGCACATCGTCACCAACCCGAGCGAGTTCCCGACCGGCAAGATCGCCGAGGTGTACGAGCCGGTCGTGCGCGGCACCATCCTGGCGCCCAACGAGTTCGTCGGCGCGATCATGGAGCTCTGCCAGTCCCGCCGCGGCAACCTCCAGGGCATGGACTACCTGTCCGAGGACCGGGTCGAGCTGCGCTACACCCTGCCGCTCGCCGAGATCGTCTTCGACTTCTTCGACCAGCTGAAGTCCAAGACCCGCGGCTACGCCTCGCTCGACTACGAGCCCGTCGGCGAGCAGTCCGCCCAGCTGGTGAAGGTCGACATCCTGCTGCACGGCGACGCGGTGGACGCCTTCTCCGCGATCGTGCACAAGGACAAGGCCTACGGCTACGGCGTGATGATGGCGGGCAAGCTGCAGAAGCTGATCCCGCGCCAGCAGTTCGAGGTGCCGATCCAGGCGGCCATCGGCTCCCGGGTGATCGCCCGTGAGACGGTCCGCGCGATCCGCAAGGACGTCCTCGCCAAGTGCTACGGCGGTGACATCTCGCGCAAGCGCAAGCTGCTGGAGAAGCAGAAGGAGGGCAAGAAGCGGATGAAGATGGTCGGCCGCGTGGAGGTCCCGCAGGAGGCCTTCATCGCCGCGCTGTCCACCGACGCCGAGGCGCCGAAGGAAAAGAAGTAACCACAGGCGCGTGAGAGGGGCCCGGGCGGACAACCGCCCGGGCCCCTCCTCGTTCTCCCCACCCTCGTTCTCTCCGCCGGAGCGGGCCACCGCAGCGCACCACGGACGAGGAGCCGGGGCGGTTCGGGCCCGCCCCGGCTCGGCACCGGCGGTGTGCGACGGTCAGTCCACCTCGGCCACGGCCTCCGCGAACTGCGCCTGGTACAGCCGCGCGTAGGCGCCGTGCGCGGCGATCAGCTCGTCGTGCGAGCCCTGTTCGACGATCGAGCCGTTCTCCATCACCAGGATCACGTCGGCGTCCCGGATGGTGGAGAGCCGGTGCGCGATCACGAAGCTGGTGCGGCCGGTGCGCAGCCGGGCCATGGCCCGCTGGATCAGCACCTCGGTGCGGGTGTCGACGGAGCTGGTCGCCTCGTCCAGGACGAGGATCGACGGCTGGGCGAGGAACGCCCGGGCGATGGTGATCAGCTGCTTCTCGCCCGCGCTGACCCCGGCGCCGTCGTCGTCGATGACGGTGTCGTAGCCGTCCGGCAAGGTGCGCACGAAGCGGTCGACGTGGGCGGCCTTGGCGGCCTCGACGACCTGCTCGCGGGTGGCTCCCTGGGCGCCGTAGGCGATGTTGTCGGCGATGGTGCCGCCGAACAGCCAGGTGTCCTGGAGCACCATGCCGATGCCGGAGCGCAGTTCCTCGCGGGACATCGCGGAGACGTCGACCCCGTCGAGGGTGATCCGCCCGGAGCTGACCTCGTAGAACCGCATCAGGAGGTTGACCAGGGTGGTCTTGCCGGCGCCGGTGGGGCCGACGATGGCGACGGTCTGGCCGGGTTCGACCTTGAGCGAGAGGTCCTCGATGAGCGGCTTCTCGGGGTCGTAGCGGAAGGACACGTCCTGGAAAGCGACCCGGCCGTGGATGGTGTCGGGCCGCTCGGACACGGCCGGTTCGGGGGTCTGCTCGGGGGCGTCCAGCAGCTCGAAGACGCGCTCGGCGGAGGCGACCCCGGACTGCACCAGGTTGGCCATGCTGGCGACCTGGGTGAGCGGCTGGCTGAACTGCCGCGAGTACTGGATGAACGCCTGCACGTCGCCGATGGACAGCGCGCCGCTGGCCACCCGCAGGCCGCCGACGACCGCGACCAGCACGTACTGCAGGTTGCCGATCAGCATCATCGCGGGCTGGATGATCCCGGAGATGAACTGCGCCCGGAAGCTGGAGGTGTACAGCGCCTCGTTGTGCTCGCGGAAGGTCTCGGCGGACTCGCGCTGGCGGCCGAACACCTTGACCAGGGTGTGGCCGGTGTACATCTCCTCGATGTGCGCGTTGAGTTGGCCGGTGGACTTCCACTGCTGGACGAACTGGGGCTGCGCCCGCTTGCCGACCTTGGCGGCGACGGCCACCGACAGCGGCACCGAGATCAGGGCGATCGTCGCCAGCAGCGGGGAGATCCAGAACATCATCGCCAGCACGCCGATCACGGTGAGCAGCGAGTTGACGACCTGTCCCATGGTCTGCTGCATGGACTGGCTGATGTTGTCGATGTCGTTGGTGACCCGGCTGAGCACCTCGCCGCGCGGCTGCTTGTCGAAGTAACTGAGCGGCAGCCGGGCGAGTTTGGCCTCGACGTCCTGGCGCAGCCGGTAGCCGGCCCGCTGGATCGCCGCGGTGGCCAGCCGGCCCTGGACGATGCCGAACAGGGCGGAGGCGAGGTAGATGACCAGCACCCAGAGCAGCACGGTGCCGATGGCGCCGAAGTCCATGCCCTGGCCGGGGGTGAAGTCCACCGAGGAGAGCAGGCCGGCGACGCCGCCCTCGCCGTGGGCGCGCAGCCCCTCGACGATCTGCGCCTTGGAGGTGCCGGGTTCGAAGCGGGCGCCGACGACGCCGGCGAAGATCAGGTCGGTGGCGTTGCCGAGGACCTTGGGGCCGGTGACGGCGCAGCCGATGCTGAGCACGCCGAGGGCCAGCACGCCGGAGATCAGGTTGCGTTCGGGGCGCAGCAGGGCGAGCAGTCGCTTGCCGGAGCCCTTGAAGTCCATGGACTTCTCGGTGCCCTGGCCGCCCATGAAGCGGCCCGGTCCGGCGGGGCCGCGGCGGGCGGCGGCGGCCTGCGAGTCGCTGGGCAGTTCGTCGGCGGGGTCCGCGGCCTTGGTGTCCGGGTCGGGCTTTGCGGGGTCAGCGGCCTCGGGGTCCACGGTTCTGGTGTCCGTGGTCTCGGTGTCCGCGGTCCTGGTGTCCGCGTCGGGCTTGCCGGGGGTGGTCACGCCGCCTCCTGCTCGGTGAGCTGGGAGAGCACGATCTCCCGGTATGTCGGGTTGTCGGCCATCAGTTCGTGGTGGGTGCCGGTGCCGACGACCGCGCCTTCGTCGAGGACGATGATCCGGTCGGCGTCGCGGATGGTGGAGACGCGCTGGGCGACGATCAGCACGGTGGCGTCGGAGGTCTCGCGGGCGAGGGCCTTGCGCAGCCTGGCGTCGGTGGCGTAGTCGAGCGCCGAGAAGGAGTCGTCGAACAGGTAGACGTCGGGCTGGCGGACCAGGGCCCGGGCGATGGCCAGGCGCTGGCGCTGGCCGCCGGAGACGTTGCCGCCGCCCTGGGCGATCGGGGCGTCCAGGCCTTCGGCCAGTTCCGCGACGAAGTCCTTGGCCTGGGCGATCTCCAGGGCGTGCCAGAGTTCCTCGTCGGTGGCGTCGGGCCGGCCGTAGCGGAGGTTGCTGGCGACGGTGCCGGAGAACAGGTAGGGCTTCTGCGGGACGAGGCCGACGCTCTCGGCGATCGCCTCGGGGGCGAGTTCGCGCACGTCGACGCCGTCGAGCAGGACCTGGCCGGAGGTGGCGTCGAACAGCCGGGGCACGAGCCCGAGCAGGGTGGACTTGCCGCTGCCGGTGGAGCCGATGACGGCGGTGGTCTCGCCGGGGCGGGCGGTGATGGCGATGCCGCGCAGCACCGAGGCCTCGGCGCCGGGGTAGCGGAAGTCGACGTCGCGCAGTTCCAGGTTGCCGCGGCGCAGCACCTCGGTGATCGGCGCGGCGGGCGGGACGACGCTGGAGGAGGTGCCGAGGACCTCCTCGATGCGCTCGGCGCAGACCTCGGCGCGCGGCACCATCATGAACATGAAGGTGGCCATCATGACGCTCATGAGGATCTGCATCAGGTAGGAGAGGAAGGCGGTGAGCGCGCCGATCTGCATGCCGCCGTTGTCGATCCGGTGGGCGCCGAACCAGAGCACGGCGACGCTGGAGACGTTCACGACCAGCATCACGGCCGGGAACATGAACGACATCAGCCGGCCGACCTGGAGGGCGGTGTCGGTGAGGTCCCCGTTGGCCTTGGCGAAGCGGGCCTGCTCGTGGTCGTCCTTGACGAAGGCGCGGATGACCCGGATGCCGGTGATCTGCTCGCGCAGGACCCGGTTCACCGTGTCGATCCGGGTCTGCATGCTGCGGAACTTGGGGCGCAGCGAGCGGACGAGGAGGACGACGACGGCGCCGAGCAGCGGGATGACCGCGAGCAGCAGGCCGGACAGCGGCACGTCCTGGTTGAGGGCCATGATGATGCCGCCGACGCACATGATGGGGGCGGCCACCATGAGCGTGAAGCTCATCAGGGCCAGCATCTGGACCTGTTGGACGTCGTTGGTGGTGCGGGTGATCAGCGAGGGGGCGCCGAACTGGCCGACCTCGCGGGCGGAGAAGCTCTGCACCTGGTCGAAGACGGCGGCGCGGACGTCCCGGCCGAAGGCCATGGCGGTCTTGGAGCCGTAGTAGACGGCGCCGATCGAGCAGAGCGCCTGGACCAGGGTGATGCCGATCATCACCCCGCCCACCTGCAGGATGTAGCCGGTGTCGCCCTTGACCACGCCGTCGTCGATGATGTCGGCGTTGAGCGTCGGCAGGTAGAGCGCCGCCAGGGTGGACACCAGTTGGAGCCCCACGAGCAGCGCGATCGGTCGGGAGTACGGGCGCAGGTACGCCCTGAGAAGTCTGATCAGCACTGGCACACTCTTGTCGTCGACGGGTGGATTCGCATCCCGATTCTCGTTCTTTGGTGGACTCGTACAGGCGATTCACGAGTTGTGGATCGCAGGTTTGCCCAGTCCTTTGCCGAACCGTACGGCGGGCCCGATTGCACGGGTTCACCGGGGCGCGGGCGGAGTCGTCGTCGGGCACCGGCGGCGCGGCGGTGTGCCGGCCGGGCCCCGCCCTCTTACGGAATGACCGGTTTCCCCCTAGGCTGCTGATTGCCCCCTTGTTACTCGCCGGTATCGCCCGGGTTGACCGGGGGCCCGGCGGCCGCCCCCCACGGGCGCCGAGACCATCCCTCAGACGGCCACCCGCCCCCGGAGGTCCTCGTTGAGTTCCGCGCAGTCCCTGATCGACTCCGGCAGTGCCGACTTGGTCGCCGGGCGTCCCGCCTCCGTCGCCCACCTCTTCCTGGAGCGGGTCGCCGCCACCCCGAACGCCGAGGCCTACCGCTACCCGGCCCCGGTCGACGAGCACGCCGCGGACAGCGCCCCCGGCGCCGAGCAGTGGCGCTCGCTCACCTGGGCGCAGACCGCGGCCCGGGTCAAGGCGGTGGCCGCCGGCCTGATGGCGCTCGGCATCCAGCCGGAGGACCGGGTGGCCCTCGCCTCCTCCACCCGGCTCGAATGGATCATCGCCGACCTCGGGAACATGTGCGCGGGTGCCGCCACGACGACCGTCTATCCCAGTACCAACGCCGATGAGACCGCGTTCATCCTCTCCAACTCCGGTTCCAGGGCGCTGTTCGCGGAGAACTCCGCCCAACTCGCCAAGGCCGTCGGCCAGCTCGGACAGCTGCCCGAGCTGCGGACCGTCATCCTCTTCGACGCCCCCGAGGCCGACGCCCCCGAGACCGACGCCCCACAGGCCAGTACCCCCGGGGCCGACGGCCTGAACGCCCTCACGGTGCTCACCCTCGCCGAGCTGGAGCAGCGCGGCGCCGAGTACCTGGAGCAGCACCCGGACGCGGTCGAGAAGGCCGTCGCCGCGCTCGACAAGGAACAGCTGGCCACCCTCATCTACACCTCCGGCACCACCGGCCGCCCCAAGGGCGTGCGCCTGGTGCACGACTGCTGGGCGTACGAGGCCCGGGCCCAGGAGGCCAGCGGACTGCTGCGCTCCGACGACGTCCAGTTCATGTGGCTGCCGCTGTCGCACGTGTTCGGCAAGACGCTGATCTCCGGCCAGATCGCCACCGGCCACGTGATGGCCGTGGACGGCCGGGTCGACCGGATCATCCACAACCTGCCGGTCATCCGGCCGACCGTGATGGCCTCGGCGCCGCGCATCTTCGAGAAGGTCTACAACGGCATCGCCGGCCGGGCCCGGGCCGAGGGCGGCGCCAAGTACAAGATCTTCCGGTGGGCCGCCAAGGTCGCCCGCGAGCACGCCCGCGCCGTCCAGGAGAGCCGGATCGCCACCGGCGCCGGCACCGCCCCGCTGGGCCTCAGGCTCCAGCACGGCCTGGCCGACAAGCTGGTCTACGCCAAGATCCGCGCGGCCTTCGGCGGCCGGCTGCGCGGCGCCGTCTCCGGCAGCGCCGCGCTCGCGCCCGAGATCGGCTACTTCTTCCTCGGCGCCGGCGTGCCGATCCTGGAGGGCTACGGCCTCAGCGAGACCAGTGCCGGCTCCTGCGTCAACCGTGAGGAGGACGTCCGGATCGGCACCGTGGGCCGCCCGCTGCCCGGCACCGAGGTCCGGATCGCCGAGGACGGCGAGATCCTGCTGCGCGGCCCCGGCGTCATGCGCGGCTACCACGACCTGCCCGAGAAGACCGCCGAGGTGCTGGAGGCCGACGGCTGGTTCCACACCGAGGACATCGGCGAGCTCGGCCCCGACGGCTTCCTGCGGATCACCGACCGCAAGAAGGACCTGTTCAAGACCTCCGGCGGCAAGTACGTCGCGCCCAGCGAGGTCGAGGGCAGGTTCAAGGCGGTCTGCCCGTTCGTCAGCAACATCCTCGTGATCGGCAACGGCCGCAACTTCTGCACCGCGCTGATCGGCCTGGACGAGGCGGTCATCATGCCGTGGGCCGCCGCGCACGGGCTGAAGGACAAGTCCTACGCCGAGGTGGTCGCCGACCCGCAGGTGCACCAGCTGATCGAGGGCTTCGTCAAGCGGCTCAACGCCGACCTCCAGCGCTGGCAGACGATCAAGAAGTTCCACCTGCTGCCACGCGACCTCGACATCGAGCACGGCGAGCTCACCCCGAGCCTGAAGATCAAGCGCCCGGTGGTCGAGCGGACCTACGCGGACGCCGTCACCGCGATGTACGCGGGCGCCAACGAGGCCTGATCGGCCCCGACCCCGTACGGCTCACCGGTTCGGGTGAGCCGTACGGGACAATGGGGTCATGCCCTCCGCACTCCCCGACGGTGAACCGGTGCCGTCCGACGGTTCCCTGCCCGCATCCGCCCGCACCGGTCTCGGGCAGCGGCCGTTCGGCTTCTACCTGCACGTGCCCTACTGCGCCAGCCGCTGCGGCTACTGCGACTTCAACACCTACACCGCCACCGAGCTGCGCTCCTCCGGGGCCGTCGCCTCCCAGGAGACCTACGCGGACAACGTGGTCGCCGAGATCCGGCTGGCCCGCCAGGTCCTCGGCCAGGTCGACCTGCCGGTCCAGACCGTCTTCCTCGGCGGCGGCACCCCCACCCTGCTGCCCGCTCGCGACCTGGTGAAGATGCTCGCCGCGCTGCGCGAGGAGTTCGGGCTCGCCGAGGGCGCCGAGGTCACCACCGAGGCCAACCCGGAGTCCGTCGACCCGGCCTACCTGGCCGAACTGCGCGAGGGCGGCTACAACCGGGTCTCCTTCGGCATGCAGAGCGCCCGCCCGCACGTCCTGAAGCTGCTCGACCGCCACCACACCCCGGGCCGCCCCGAGGCCTGCGTCGCCGAGGCCCGCGCCGCCGGCTTCGACCACGTCAACCTGGACCTCATCTACGGCACCCCCGGCGAGTCCGACGACGACTGGCGCGCCTCCCTGGACGCCGCCATCGGCGCCGGGCCCGACCACGTCTCGGCGTACTCCCTGATCGTCGAGGACGGCACCAAGCTCGCCGCCCGGGTCAAGCGCGGCGAACTGCCGATGATCGACGACGACGTGCACGCCGACCGCTACCTCATCGCCGAACAGGCCCTCAGCGCCGCCGGCTACACCTGGTACGAGGTCTCCAACTGGGCCACCACCCCGGAGGGCCGCTGCCGCCACAACGAGCTGTACTGGACCGGCGCCGACTGGTGGGGCGCAGGCCCGGGCGCGCACAGCCACGTCGGCGGCGTCCGCTGGTGGAACGCCAAGCACCCCGCCGCCTACGCCCAGGCCCTCGCCGAGGGCCGCACCCCGGCCCTGGGCCGCGAGGTGCTCGCCGAGGAGGACCGCCGGGTCGAGCGCATCCTGCTGGAACTGCGCCTCGCCGAGGGCATCCCGCTCACCCTCCTCACCGACACCGGCCGCCACGCCGCCGCCCGCCACCTCGCCGACGGCCTCCTCGCCGCCGAGCCGTACGCCCAGGGCCGCGCCGTCCTCACCCTCCAGGGCCGGCTGCTCGCCGACGCGGTCGTACGTGACCTGGTGGACTGACATTCGTTAACGTGGGTGTCAGCCGTCGGAGGGAGCGTGCGATGACCGCCATCGATGATCGGATGACCGGGATCTTCGAGAACCTGGAGGTGCCGGAGGGCATCAAGGCCGAACTCATCAGGGGGGAAATCGTGATGATGGCGGGGCCTGACATGGTCCACAATCTCATCGTCCTGGCGATTCAGCACCAGCTTCCGTACGGTCGGTGGCGTCCACTCACGACCCAGGACCTGGGGATCCCCGGCCAGGCGAGCGAACCCCAGCCCGACCTGGTCGTCTTCGAACGCGGGGCGGTCCAGGAGCACGGACGACTGCTGCCGTCGCCCGCCGTCACCCTGGTGGTCGAGGTGGTGTCGAAGACCAGTGTCGATCGTGATTACCGGACCAAGCGGGAGCTCTACGCCGAGGGCTCCGTCCCCGCGTACCTGATCGTGGACCCGATCAAGGGGGTCTGCGTGCTGCTGACCGAGTTGGGTAGGGATCCCGGGTCCGGCCTCCCGAGGTACATGTCCGAGCGGACCAGCAAGTTCGGCGAGCCCGTCCCCGTCAGCCTGCTTGAGATCGATCTGGACACCACGGACTTTCAGCAGTACGTCTGATCGGCCTCACTCCGGAACCGTCACGAAGTCGATCAACTCCTCGACCTTGCCCAGCAGTTCCGGCTCCAGGTCCTTGTAGCTGTCCACCGTGGAGAGGATCCGCTTCCAGGCGGCGGGGGTGTTCACCGGCCAGCCGAGGCGGCGGCAGACGCCCTCCTTCCACTCCTCGCCGCGCGGGACGGCGGGCCAGCCGGCGATGCCGACGGAGGCGGGCTTCACGGCCTGCCAGATGTCGATGTAGGGGTGGCCGACGACCAGGACGGCGTCGCCGGTGACCTGGGCGGCGATGCGCTGCTCCTTGGTGCCGGGGAGCAGGTGGTCGACCAGGACGCCGAGGCGCCGGCCCGGGCCGGGGGCGAAGTCGGCGACGATCGCGGGCAGGTCGTCCACGCCCTCCAGGTACTCGACGACCACGCCCTCGATCCGCAGGTCGTCGCCCCAGACCCGCTCGACCAGTTCGGCGTCGTGCCGGCCCTCGACGTAGATCCGCGACTCGCGGGCGACCCGGGCCCGGGCGCCGGGGACGGCGACCGAGCCGGAGGCGGTGCGGCCCGGCGTACGGGAGGGGGCGGGGCCGGCCGGGCGCACCAGGGTGACCGTCCGGCCCTCCAGCAGGAAGCCGCGCGGCACCAGCGGGAACACCCGGAGCTTGCCGAAGCGGTCCTCCAGGGTGACGGTGAAGCCCTCGGCGGTCTTCTCGCAGCGCACCACCGCGCCGCAGAAGCCGGTGGCGGCCTCCTCCACCACCAGGTCCCGTTCGGCGGTCACCTCCGGGGCGGGTTGCTGCTTCTTCCACGGCGGGGTCAGGTCGGGTCCGTACTGGCGGCTGCGCATGAAAGCGACTATACGGACGGACCGTCAGAGGCCCGGCGCGCCCCAGACCGGGAACCAGCGGCTGAGGTCCTTCTCCAGCCGCAGGTCGTTCCCGAGCATCGCGTTGACCTGGAGCTCCAGCGGGCTGTTGCGCCGCTCCCCGCCGCCGGGCATCGGGGCGAAGGGGTAGAAGGTGCCGCGCTTGTAGAGGTAGACCAGGGCCAGCGACTGCCCGTCCGGGTTGCGGAAGCCGACCAGCGAGCAGAGCAGCTGCGGTCCGAAGCCGTTCGCCTCCAGCTCGCTGTTGACCGCGTGCAGGTCGTTGACCAGGTCCGGCAGTTCCTCGGGGGTGTGCCGGGCGAGCAGCCAGGAGTAGCCGTAGCCGTCCTTGGAGGCCTCCACCGGGACGCCGCCGCGCTCGGTGTCGGCGTCGAGCAGCGCCCGCACCTGCTGTTCGACCTGGCCGAAGGCCGCGCCCTCGACGGCGGCGAAGCAGACCGAACCGAGCCCGGTGGGGGTGAACCCGGCCCCGGCCTCCAGGGTGAGGGCGGCGGACGGGACGCCGAACAGCTGGTCGAGGTCGGGCTTGACGGGCTTGGTGCGCCCGAACAGGGTGTCCAGGATTCCCACGGCGGTCCTTTCGGAGGAGGGAGTCGGGAGGGCGGCAGGGCCTCAGCGGCCGAGCTGCTCGGAGATCTTCGCCAGCTGCTCCAGGCGCTTCTCCAGCGTCGGGTGGGTGGAGAACAGCTGCGAGGCGGTCTCCCGGGCGCTCAGCGCGGGGGCGAAGTAGAAGGCGTTGTAGGGCTGCGCCTGGCGCAGGTCCTTGCTGGGGATGGCGGCGATCTGGCCGGTGACCTTGGTGAGCGCGGAGGCGAGGGCGCTGGGCCGGCCGGTGAGCTGGGCGGCGGCGCGGTCGGCGGCGAGTTCCCGGTAGCGGGACAGGAGCCGGGTGAGCAGGAAGCTGATGGCGTAGACGACCATCGACACCAGCGGGATGATCAGGGCGACGATGGCCGCGTTCTGGTCGTTGTTGTTGCGGTTGCCGCCCATGAACCCGCCGTACATGGCGATCCGGGTCATGGCCCCGGCGAGGACGCCGAGGAAGCCGGCGATGGTCATCACCGCGACGTCCCGGTGGGCGACGTGGGACAGCTCGTGGGCGAGGACGCCCTCCAGTTCCTCGGGCTCCAGCCGGCGCAGCAGGCCGGTGGTGACGCACACCACGGCGTTCTGCGGGTTGCGGCCGGTGGCGAAGGCGTTCGGCATGTCGTTGTCGGCGACCGCCACCCGGGGTTTGGGCATGTCGGCCAGCGCGCAGAGCCGGTCGATGGTGCCGTGCAGTTGCGGGTACTGCTCAGGGGTCACCTGGTGGGCGCCCATCGCCCGTTCGGTGATCTTGTCGCTGAACCAGAACTGGGCCACGAACAGCCCGCCGGAGATCAGGACGATCAGTGGCCAGGCGCCGCGCAGCAGCACGATCAGCAGACCGGTGAAACCGACGTACAGCAGCCCGATCACGAACATCGTCACGACCATGCGGCCGGTCAGACCGCGGTCGGGCGCGAAACGGGTGTGCTGGCCCGAGCTCGACATTGCTTGCTCCTCCATTCGCCGTCGTCTTCGATGCTGCCACCCGGACGGCCCCGCGGCACCACCCCCGCGCCGGGAACTGCGGGCAGGATCACTCCGGCCGGGCCGTTCCTGCCGTTGGGCCCGGGCCTTACACTGGCAGGTACGGTTTTGGCACTCGCAGGTTCAGAGTGCCAAAGCGGGTGCCGGAGCCGGGATCCTCCCGGAGCGGGCAGCAGCATGCGTGACACGAACGGACAACGTGCGAAGACGGAGGTGTGTGCCCCATGGCCGGTGAGGTTCGCCAGCTGGACGACCGCAAGCTCGCCGTGCTCCGCGCGATCGTCCAGGACTACGTGGGCACCGAGGAGCCGGTCGGCTCCAAGGCCCTGGTGGAGCGGCACAACCTCGGAGTCTCCCCGGCGACCGTCCGCAACGACATGGCGGCGCTGGAGGAGGAGGGCTACATCCACCAGCCGCACACCAGCGCCGGGCGCATCCCCACCGACAAGGGGTACCGCCTGTTCGTCGACAAGCTCGCCGAGGTCAAGCCGATGAGCGCCCCCGAGCGCCGGGCGATCCGGCACTTCCTGGACGGCGCCGTCGACCTGGACGACGTGGTCATGCGGACGGTGCGGCTGCTCGCCCAGCTCACCCGGCAGGTCGCGGTGGTGCAGTACCCCTCGCTGTCGCGGTCCACCGTCCGGCACATCGAGCTGGTGGCGCTGGCCCCGACCAAGGTGATGCTGGTCCTGATCACCAACACCGGCCGGGTCGAGCAGCGGATGGTCGACTGCCCGGGCCCGGTCGGCGAGACGGTCCTGGCGGACCTGCGGGCCCGGATCAACGCGCGGGCCGTCGGCCAGCGGCTGCCGGACGTGCCGGGGTTCCTGGAGGAGCTCCCGGCGGGTTTCGAGCCGCCGGACCGCCCGACCGTCAGCACGGTCCTGGCGACGCTGTTCGAAGCGCTCGCCGAGCAGAACGAGGAGCGGATCATGCTGGCCGGCACGGCCAACCTGACCCGCTTCGGGCACGACTTCCCCCTGACCATCCAGCCGGTGCTGGAAGCCCTGGAGGAGCAGGTCGTCCTGCTCCGCCTCCTGGGTGAGACGGCGGACGCCGCGATGACGGTCCGGATCGGGCGGGAGATCGCCTACGAGGGGCTGAATTCCACCTCGGTGGTGTCGGTCGGCTACGGTTCGGGCGACGAGAGCGTGGCCAAACTGGGTGTGATCGGTCCGACCCGGATGGACTATCCGGGCACAATGGGGGCGGTGCGTGCGGTGGCGCGGTACGTGGGCCAGATCCTGGCCGAGTCGTAGCACAGGCCGCCGTCGGAACCTCTGACGGCGGTGTCCAGTCGCAGCACTACTACAGGCGGAACAAGCGGAGCATTTGGTGGCCACGGACTACTACGCGGTACTCGGCGTCCGACGGGATGCGGGGCAGGACGAGATCAAGAAGGCCTTCCGGCGCCTGGCACGCGAACTGCACCCGGACGTCAACCCGGACCCGAAGACGCAGGAGCGGTTCAAGGAGATCAACGCCGCTTACGAGGTGCTCTCCGACCCGCAGAAGCGCCAGGTCTACGACCTCGGAGGTGACCCGCTCTCGCCGGGCGGCGGGGGCGCGGGCGGCTTCGGCGCGGGGGCGGCCGGCTTCGGCTTCTCCGACATCATGGACGCCTTCTTCGGCGCCGCGGCCGGCCAGCGCGGCCCGCGCTCGCGCACCCGCCGCGGCCAGGACGCCATGATCCGGCTGGAGATCACCCTGGAGGAGGCCGCCTTCGGCACCACCAAGGAACTCCAGGTCGACACCGCCGTCACCTGCACCACGTGCAGCGGCGAGGGCGCGGCCCCCGGCACCTCCGCGCAGACCTGCGACATGTGTCGCGGCAGGGGCGAGGTCTCCCAGGTCACCCGGTCGTTCCTGGGCCAGGTCATGACCTCCCGTCCCTGCCCGCAGTGCCAGGGCTTCGGCACCGTCGTGCCGACCCCGTGCCCGGAGTGCGCCGGCGACGGCAGGGTCCGCGCCCGGCGCACCCTGACCGTCAAGATCCCGGCCGGTGTCGACAACGGCACCCGGATCCAGCTGGCCGGCGAGGGCGAGGTCGGCCCCGGCGGCGGCCCGGCCGGCGACCTGTACGTCGAGATCGCCGAGACCACCCACACCGTCTTCCAGCGGCGCGGGGACGACCTGCACTGCACCGTCACCATCCCGATGACGGCCGCGTCCCTCGGCACCCAGGTGCCGCTGCAGACCCTGGACGGGCTGGAGGAGGTCGACATCCGGCCCGGCACCCAGTCCGGCCAGTCGATCCCGCTGCACGGCCGCGGCATCACGCACCTGCGCGGCGGCGGCCGGGGCGACCTGATAGTGCATGTCGAGGTGCAGACGCCCACCAAGCTCGACCCCGAGCAGGAGGAGCTGCTGCGCCGGCTCGCGGTGCTGCGCGGCGAGGAGCGGCCGTCCGGCCAGTTCGCGCCGGGCCAGCAGGGCCTGTTCTCGCGCCTCAAGGACGCGTTCAACGGCCGCTAGGCCCTAGGCCGGGGCCGCTACTGGGCCCTGGCCGTCCGCGCGGGGGTGCCGGGTTCTGCCCGGCGCCCCTTTCGCGTTCCCGATCCGCCCCACCCCCGGAGGTTCCCCGCATGACCGCCCCCGTCTTCGTCGTCGAGACCGAGCGGATCGCCGCCGCCGCGCCCGGCTCCGTGGTGCGCCTCGACGGGCCGGAGGGGCGGCACGCGGCCGCGGTGAAGCGGCTGGCGGCGGGCGAGGCGGTGACCCTCGCCGACGGGCTGGGCCTCGGGGTGGACGGGACGGTCGCCGCGGTGCTCGGCAAGGACGCGATCGACGTCACGGTGGCCGCCGTCCGCCGGGAGCCCGAGCCGGCGCCGCGGATCGTCGTCGTCCAGGCGCTGCCCAAGGGCGACCGCGGCGAGCTCGCGGTGGAGACCATGACCGAGGTCGGCGTGGACGTGATCGTCCCGTGGGCCGCCTCGCGCTGCATCACGCAGTGGAAGGGCGACCGGGGCGCCAAGGCACTCGCCAAGTGGCGGGCCACCGCCCGGGAGGCCGGCAAGCAGTCCCGCCGGCTGCGCTTCCCCGAGGTGCGCGAGCCGGCGACCACCCGGCAGCTGGCGCCGCTGCTGGCCGGGGCCGCGTTCGCCGCCGTGCTGCACGAGGAGGGCGCCGAGCCGTTGGCGCTGGCCGCGCTGCCCGCGGCCGGGGACGTGGTGCTGGTGGTCGGCCCGGAGGGCGGGGTCTCCCCGGAGGAGCTGGCCGCGTTCGCCGAGGCGGGTGCCGGGCCGTACCGGCTGGGCCCCTCGGTGCTGCGCACCTCCACCGCCGGGGTGGCCGCCGGCGCCCTGCTGCTGGGGCGCACCGGCCGCTGGTCGTAGCCGGCCCGCCCGTGCGGTCGGAGTCTGCCCGAACCGGCCCGCGCCGTGCGCGCACGTGCCTACGCTGACCGCGTGACGGAACCCCTGAGCACCTCCGCGGGCGCCTACCTGCGCCACCCCCATCTGCACGGTGACCTGGTCACCTTCGTCGCCGAGGACGACGTCTGGCTGGCCCCGCTGGACGGTGGCCGGGCCTGGCGGCTGACGGCCGATCACGTGCCCGTCCGGCACCCCCGGTTCGCCCCCGACGGGCGGCACATCGCCTTCACCTCCACCCGGGACGGCGCGCCCGAGGTGCACGTGGTGCCGGTGGACGGCGGGCCGTCCCGGCGGCTCACCCACTGGGGCAGCGAGCAGACCGAGGTGCGGGGCTGGACGGCCGACGGGCGCCCGATCGCCCTCACCACCGCCGGCGAGGCGACCCTGCGCCGCAGCTGGGCGCACGCCGTGCCGCTGGACGGCGGCGAGTCGGTGCGGCTGCCGTACGGGCCGGTCGGCGGGCTCGCCTTCGAGCCGGGCGGCGACCGCGTGCTGCTGGGCACCGTCAACAACCGCGAGCCGGCCTGGTGGAAGCGCTACCGGGGCGGCCGGGCGGGCAAGTTGTGGATCGGGCGGGACGCATTCGTCCGCGTCCACGAGGAGTTGGACGGCCAGCTCGACTCGCCGCTGTGGGTGGGGGACCGGATCGCCTTCCTCTCCGACCACGAGGGCGTCGGCGAGCTCTACTCCAGCCTCCCGGACGGCTCCGACCTGCGCCGCCACACCACCGACCCGGACGGCTTCTACGCCCGCAACGCCGGCACCGACGGCACCCGGACGGTGTTCCACCGGGCCGGCGACGTCTGGCTGCTGGACGACCTGGCGGGAGCCGCGCCCCGCCGCCTCGACATCCGGCTGGCCGGCCCGCGCAGCGGCCGTCGCCCCCGCCCGGTGCACGCCGCGCACTGGCTGGAGTCCGCCGCCCCCGACCGCACCGGCCGGGCCGGCGCCGTGGTGGTGCGCGGCGACGTGCACTGGCTGACCCACCGCGAGGGCCCGGCCCGGGTGCTGGACGAGACCCCGGGGGTGCGCGGGCGGCTGGCCCGGGTGGTGCCGGGCGAGGACGGCGCCCAGGGCGTGCTGTGGGTGTCCGACGCCGAGGGCGAGGACGCCCTGGAGTTCGCCCCCGACGCGCAGGGCGCCGAGCGCCGCCGGCTGGCCGCCGGGCGGATCGGCCGGGTCAACTCCCTGGCGGTGTCCCCGGACGGCAAGCAGGCCGCGCTCGGCGTGCACGACGGCCGGGTCCTGCTGGTCGCGCTCGCCGACGGCACCGTGCACGAGCTGGACCGCAGCGCCGACGGCGAGGTCAGTGGGCTGGCCTTCAGCCCGGACTCGGCCTGGCTGGCCTGGTCGCGGCCGGTGCACCGGCTGGGCCCGTACTCGCTGCGCCAGATCGTGCTGGCCGACCTGGTGGCCCGGACGGTCGGCGAGGTCACCCAGGAGCGCTTCATCGACACCTCGCCGGCCTTCACCGCGGACGGCCGCTACCTGGCGTTCCTGTCGGTGCGCAACCTCGACCCGGTCTACGACTCGCACGTCTTCGACCTGTCGTTCCCCAACGGCTGCCGCCCGTACCTGATCACGCTGGCCGCCGACACGCCGTCCCCGTTCGGGCCGCAGCGGGCCGGGCGCCCGCTCGGCGGGGAGGAGGACGAGCTGCGCGGCAGGAGGGCGGACGGCGAGGAGGCCGCCGGCGACGCCGCGCCGGTGACCAGGGTCGACCTGGACGGCATTGCGGACCGGATCGTCCCGTTCCCGGTCGAGGGCGGCCGGTTCGACGCGCTCAGGGCGGCCAAGGACGGCGTGCTGTGGACCCGCGCCCCGCTGCTCGGCGAACTCGGCGACGAGGCGGCCTCGCCCGAGGACGAGCGGCCCCGGCCGGTGCTGGAGCGCTTCGACCTGAAGAAGCGCCGCGTCGAGCAACTGGTGCACGGCGTGGACGGCTTCGCGGTCAGCGGGGACGGCACCCGGGTGGCCGTGCTGGACGGGGGCGAGCTGCGGATCGTCCCGGCCGAGCACAAGGCGGGTGGTGAGGACGACGAGGTGGGCGTCGACCTGGCCCGGCTGCGGGTCACCGTCGACCCGGCCGCCGAGTGGCGGCAGATGTACGCCGAGAACGGCCGCCTGATGCGCGACAACTTCTGGCGCCCCGACCTCGGCGGCGTCGACTGGGCCGGCGTGCTGGACCGCTACCGGCCGCTCGTGGAACGCCTCGGCTCGCACGACGACCTGGTCGACCTGCTCTGGGAGGTGCACGGCGAGCTCGGCACCTCGCACGCCTACGTCATCCCGTACGGCCGGTACACCGAGCCGGCCCGGCGCCAGGGCCTGCTCGGCGCGGACCTCGCCAAGGACGGCGACCGGTGGCGGATCGCCCGCATCCTGCCCGGCGAGTCCTCCGACCCCCGGGCCCGCTCGCCGCTGGCCGCGCCCGGCGCCGCGATCCGCCCGGGCGACGCGGTCCTCGCCGTCAACGGCCGCCCGGTGGACCCGGTCACCGGCCCGGCCCCGCTGCTGGCCGGCACCGCCGGGCAGCCGGTCGAGCTGACCGTGGCCGGCAAGGACGGCACCGACCGGCGCCACCCGGTGGTCGTCCCGATCGCCGACGAGGAGCCGCTGCGCTACCACGACTGGGTGGCCGGGCGGCGGGCCGCGGTGCGCGAGCTGTCCGGCGGCCGGCTCGGCTACCTGCACATCCCCGACATGCAGTCGGCCGGCTGGGCCCAGATCCACCGCGACCTGGCCGTGGAACTGGCCAGGGACGGCGTGATCGTCGACGTCCGGGAGAACCGCGGCGGCCACACCTCGCAGCTGGTGATCGAGAAGCTCGCCCGCCGGATCGTCGGCTGGAACGCCATCCGGGACACCGACCACCCGGTGCCCTACCCCCTCGACGCCCCGCGCGGGCCGGTCGTCGCGCTCGCCAACGAGTTCTCCGGCTCGGACGGCGACGTCGTCAACGCCGTCATCCAGACGCTCGGCATCGGCCCGGTGGTCGGCACCCGCACCTGGGGCGGGGTGATCGGCATCGACAGCCGCTACCACCTGGTCGACGGCACCCTGGTCACCCAGCCCAAGTACGCGTACTGGCTGGAGAACTACGGCTGGGGCGTGGAGAACCACGGCGTCGACCCGGACGTCGAGGTGCCGATGGCCCCGCACCAGTGGGCCGCCGGCGAGGACCCGCAGCTGGCCGAGGGCGTCCGGATCGCCCTCGCCGCGCTCGCCGCGGCCCCGCCCCGCACGGCCCCGCCGATGCCCTGGGCGTAGGGCGCGCCCCCGCCGCCCCGGCGGGCGGGAGAGCAGCCGAACGGGAGGTCGGCCCGGCCGACTTCCCGCTAGGCTGCGCCCGTACGGCCCCAGACCAGACACGAACCGAGGAGAAGCCGATGGCCGGCGAGCCGCAACCCGACTGCCTGTTCTGCAAGATCGTTGCGGGCGAGATCCCGGCGACCGTGGTGCGCAAGACCGAGCGCGTCCTCGCCTTCCGCGACATCGCCCCCAAGGCGCCGCTGCACGTCCTGGTCATCCCGCACGTCCACTACCCGAACGCCGCCGCGCTGGCCGCCGCCGAGCCGGAGATCGCCGGTGAACTCCTCGCCGAGGCGGGCGCGGTGGCCAGGGACGAGGGCATCGAGGACTACCGGCTGATCTTCAACACCGGCGCCGGCGCCGGCCAGACGATCTTCCACGCCCACGTCCACGTGCTCGGCGGCAAGCCGATGACCGAGAACATGGTCTGACCTACGTGTCACAGCGCGAACTCGTCGTCCTCGGCACCGCCAGCCAGGTGCCCACCCGGCACCGCAACCACAACGGCTACCTGCTCCGCTGGGACGGCGAGGGCCTGCTGTTCGACCCCGGCGAGGGCACCCAGCGGCAGATGCTGCTGGCCGGCGTCTCGGCCACCCAGATCACCCGGATCGCCGTGACGCACTTCCACGGCGACCACTGCCTGGGCCTCGCCGGGGTGATCCAGCGGATCAACCTGGACCGCGTCCCCCACCCGGTGGACGTCTACTTCCCGGCCTCCGGCGAGGTCTACTTCGAGCGGCTGCGGCACGCCACCGCCTACCACGAGACGGCCGTCCTGCGGCCCCGGCCGATCGACGAGCCGGGCCCGCTGCCCGCGCCCGGTGCCCGCTTCGCGCTGGACGCCGTGCGGCTGTCGCACCCCGTGGAGTCCTTCGGCTACCGGCTGTCCGAGCCGGACGGCCGCCGCCTGGTGCCCGAACGCCTCGCCGCGCTGGGCGTCTTCGGCCCCGCGGTCGGCCGCCTCCAGCACGAGGGGGCGATCGAGGCGGACGGCCGGCGGGTCACCCTGGAGGAGGTCAGCGAGCCCCGGCCGGGCCAGCGCTTCGCCTTCGTGATGGACACCCGGCTCTGCGACGGCGTGTACGAACTCGCCGAGGGCGCCGACCTGTTGGTCGCCGAGTCGACCTTCGCCGACGCCGACGCCCGGCTCGCCGAGGAGCACGGCCACCTCACCGCCGGGCAGGCCGCCAAGGCCGCCGCCGAGGCCGGTGTGCGCACCCTGGTGCTGACCCACTTCTCCCAGCGCTACCCGGACCTCGGCCAGCACCTGGCCGACGCCCGCAAACACTTCGACGGCGAGCTGGTGATCGCCGCCGACCTCACCCGGGTGCCCGTCCCCGTCCGGCGCCAGCCGTGAACCCGGCCCGCACCCCGTGAAAAGCGCTCGCGCCGCCCCCCGATCTGCCGCAGCATCGTCGGGTGCGGCCCCGCCGCCCGCCGCGGCGACCACGTGCGCGGCGTACCCTGGTGCCCCGGAGAGACCGATCGGCACACGACACCACGGATGGGATGAGGCAGGCCCAGCGCCGACCTATGAGTGACACATCGCAGACCCGTACGAACGGACAGTCGCGCCCCGAACCGGCCGACGACGGTCGCGTCAGCGCCCGGATCGTCATCCCCGAGAAGCACCCGATGGTCACCCTGCTCGGCACGGCGGACTCGCTGCTGCGCGTGATCGAGCAGGGCTTCCCCGCCGCCGACATCCACGTCCGCGGCAACGAGGTGACCGCCACCGGAGCGCGCGCCGAGGTCGCCCTCGTGCAGCGGCTCTTCACCGAGATGATGCTGGTGCTGCGCACCGGCCAGCCCTTGACGGAGGATTCCGTGGAGCGCTCCATCGCCATGCTCCGCGGTGCCGCGGAGGACCCGGACAGCCCGGCGCCGTCCCAGGTGTTCACCGCGAACATCCTGTCCAACCGGGGCCGCACGATCCGCCCCAAGACCCTCAACCAGCAGCGCTACGTCGACGCGATCGACAAGCACACGATCGTCTTCGGCCTCGGCCCGGCCGGCACCGGCAAGACCTACCTCGCGATGGCCAAGGCCGTCCAGGCCCTCCAGGCCAAGGAGGTCAACCGGATCATCCTGACCCGCCCGGCCGTCGAGGCGGGGGAGCGGCTTGGCTTCCTGCCCGGCACCCTCTACGAGAAGATCGACCCGTACCTGCGCCCGCTGTACGACGCGCTGCACGACATGATGGACCCGGACTCCATCCCGCGCCTGATGGCGGCCGGCACCATCGAGGTCGCGCCGCTGGCGTACATGCGCGGCCGCACCCTCAACGACGCCTTCATCATCCTGGACGAGGCCCAGAACACCTCGCCCGAGCAGATGAAGATGTTCCTCACCCGCCTCGGTTTCAACTCCCGGGTGGTGGTCACCGGCGACACCAGCCAGATCGACCTCCCGGGCGGCACCCGCAGCGGCCTCAAGGTCGTCCAGGACATCCTGGCCGACGTGCCCGACATCCACTTCTCCGTCCTCACCAGCACCGACGTGGTCCGCCACAAGCTGGTCGGCCGGATCGTGGACGCCTACGAACGCTGGGACGCCAAGCAGGAGGCCGAGGAGAACTCCTCGCCCGCCCGCAAGCCGGCCCAGCGGCGCGGCTCCCGCGCACCCCGTCAGTCCCATCGCACCGAAAGCTGAGTACGCAGCCCGTCATGTCGATCGACATCGCCAACGAGTCCGGTTGGGACGCCGATGAGGAAGCCATCCTCGACGTCGCCCGCTTCGCCCTGGACAAGATGCGGATCCACCCGCAGTCCGAACTGTCCGTGATCCTGGTGGACGGAGCGGCGATGGAGGAGCTGCACATCCAGTGGATGGACCTCCCCGGCCCCACCGACGTGATGTCCTTCCCGATGGACGAGCTTCGCCCCGGCAAGGAGGGCGAGGAGCTGCCGCAGGGCCTGCTCGGCGACATCGTGCTCTGCCCGGAGGTCGCCGAGCAGCAGGGCAAGGCGGCCCCCTCCAAGCACTCGATGGACGAGGAGCTCCAACTGCTCACCGTCCACGGGGTGCTGCACGTCCTCGGGTACGACCACGAGGAGCCCGAGGAGGAGGAGGAGATGTTCGCCCTCCAGAAGCGCATCCTGGACGACTGGCGGGCGGGCCGGGGCCTCGGTGGTCTCTCCCCGGCCCCCACCACCCACTGAGCGCGGAGCCCGAACCCCTGTGAGTGGTGAAAGTACGAGCTTCATCCTCGGTGCCGTGCTCCTCGTCGTCCTCGGCTGGCTGGCCGCGTGCGCCGAGGCGGGCATCTCCCGGGTCTCCCGGTTCCGGGCGGAGGAGGCCGTGCGGGCCGGGCGGCGCGGCTCGGCCCGGCTGCTGACCGTCGCCTCCGACCCGATCCGCTACCTCAACCTGGCGACCCTGATCCGGGTGGCCAGCGAGATGGCGGCGGCCGTCCTGGTCACCGTGGTGTGCGTGCGCAACGTGGAGCCGATCTGGCAGGCCGTGCTGCTGGCGTTCGGCGTGATGGTGCTGGTGTCCTTCGTCGCGGTGGGGGTCTCGCCGCGCACGATCGGGCGCCAGCACCCGCTCACCACCGCGACCGCCGCCTCCTTCGTGCTGCTGCCGCTGGCCGCGGTGCTCGGCCCGATCCCGCGGCTGCTGATCCTGCTCGGCAACGCGCTGACCCCGGGCAAGGGCTACCGGGAGGGGCCGTTCGCCTCCGAGGCCGAGCTGCGGGCGCTGGTCGACCTCGCCGAGAAGGACGACCTGATCGAGGACGAGGAGCGCCGGATGGTGCACTCCGTCTTCGAGCTGGGCGACACCATCGTCCGCGAGGTGATGGTGCCGCGCACCGACCTGGTGATGATCGAGCGGCACAAGACCGTCCGGCAGGCGCTCACCCTGGCGCTGCGCTCGGGCTTCTCGCGGATCCCCGTGGTCGGGGACAGCGAGGACGACGTGGTCGGCATCGTCTACCTGAAGGACCTGGTCCGGCGTACCCACATCAACCGGGAGGCGGAGTCCGAGGAGGTCGGCGCGGTGATGCGCCCGGCCGTCTTCGTACCGGACTCCAAGCCGGCCGGCGACCTGCTGCGCGAGATGCAGCAGCGCCGCTCGCACGTGGCGATCGTGATCGACGAGTACGGCGGCACGGCCGGCCTGGTCACCATCGAGGACGTCCTGGAGGAGATCGTCGGCGAGATCACCGACGAGTACGACCGGGAGATCGCACCGGTGGAGGACCTCGGCGACGGCTCGTACCGGATCACCGCCCGGCTGCTGGTGGAGGACCTGGGCGAGCTCTTCGGCATCGAGCTGGAGGACGAGGACGTCGAGACCGTCGGCGGCCTGCTGGCCAAGCACCTCGGCCGGGTGCCGATCCCCGGCTCGGCCTGCGAGATCCCGCTGCCCGAGCCCGCGGGCACCGGGCTGACCGGCATCCTGCTGACCGCCGAGTCCTCGGCCGGGCGCCGCAACCGGATCGGCTCGATGGTCGCGACCCCGGTCCGCAAGGCCGCGGAGGCCGGGGCGGAGCCCGGCGAGTAGCGGTCGCGCCCCGGCGGAGCGACCATGGACAGCATGACGCATCAACTTCGCGCGGAGTACGGCCCGCAGGGTGCGACCGGCGGGGTCAAGGTCTGGCACGTGGTGCGCGACGGCGACCCCGCGACGGCGCTCTGCGGCCGTAGCCTGGCCGACGACGCCGAGACGCGGCCCGAGCAGGAGTGGGGCACCGGGCTGCGCTGCTGCCAGCAGTGCGGTTCGCTCTACATGCACGAGGTGCCGCACATGCAGGGGAGCCATCCCTACAGCTAGGCCGGCGTGGCCGGCAGGCCGGCCAGGCCATGGTGGAGGTCACCATGAAGCTGCAAGACGAACTGCCCGTGAACAGCCGGCTCGCCACGGTGTGGCGGATCGGGGCGGGGCTCGGGGGGATCTTCCTGATCGTGTTCGGGTGCCTGGGGCTGGCCGATCACCCGGGCTTCCTCGCCACCCACGGTGACCGGATCGCCGGGCTGTCGACCAACGGGGCGCTGAGCATCCTGTCCATCGTGGCGGGCGCGATCCTGGTGGCGGGGGCGGTGATCGGCGGCAACTTCGCGTCCAACCTGAACATGGTGGTCGGCGTGCTGTTCGTCCTGTCCGGCTTCTACGGCCTGGCGGTGCTCGGGCGGCCGGACGCCAACATCCTGAACTTCCGGATGTCGAACGTGCTGTTCGCCTTCATCTTCGGGGTGATCCTGACGACCTTCGGGATGTACGGCCGGGTGAGCAGCCACCTGCCGCACGACAACCCGTTCTGGCGCGAGCGCGCGGAGCACGAGACGGCGAGGCCGTCCGGGCCGAAGACCTTCGTCAAGGTCCTCAATCCGAACCCCGGTCCGACCCACCCGGTCGGCCACTGAGCGGCCGCGGGGGCCGCCTATGCTCGGCGGCATGAGTGACATCGTCGAGCTCGACCCCGAAGACAAGAAGATCATCACCCTGGCCCGCTCGGCCCGCGCCCGCAACGGCGTCGCCGAGGGGGCCGCGGTGCGTGACGAGACCGGCCGGACGTACGTGGCCGGGACGGTCGCGCTGGAGTCGCTCCGGCTGAGCGCGCTGCAGACGGCGGTGGCGATGGCGGTGGCCAGCGGTGCGAAGTCGCTGGAGGCGGCGGCCGTGGTGAGCGAGGCCGAGCAGCCGGCCGAGGCCGACCTGGCGGCCGTCCGGGACCTCGGCGGGGCCGGGACGCCCGTGCTGCTGGCCGGTGTGGACGGGACGCTGCGGGTGGCGGCCGAGGCCCGCTGAGGGCTGCTGGGGCCCGCCGGCCTGATGCCGCGGCCCGCTGAGGGCTGCTGGGGCCCGCTGTGGCGGGCGATGGCGGCGGCCTGGCGAACACCTGCCCGAACCGAGCCGATAGTCTCACCGGGGGAGTGAACTCGGTGAGGGGGCTGGGCACATGGGGGCGGTGGCGTTCTTCGCCGGGCTGCTGCTGTTCGTGATGGGGATGGGCAAGTGGCAGGAGACCGGCTCGCCGTACTGGCTCTGGGGTTCGGTCGCCTTCCTGGTGCTGCTGGTGGTGATGTCGGTGGTCTCGCGGGGTGGCCGCAAGGGCTGATCGGGCGGTGCGGGCGGGCCCGGACAGCGCGACTCCGGTGATCAGGGAGAATGGAGCACATGAGTGCCCCTTCCTCCTCGTACCGCTCCGGCTTCGCGTGCTTCGTCGGCCGACCCAACGCGGGCAAGTCGACCCTGACCAACGCTCTGGTGGGGACGAAGGTCGCGATCACCTCCGACCGCCCGCAGACCACCCGGCACACCGTGCGCGGCATCGTGCACCGCCCGGACTCCCAGCTCGTCCTGGTCGACACCCCCGGCCTGCACAAGCCGCGCACCCTGCTCGGCGAGCGCCTCAACGACCTGGTCCGCAGCACCTGGGCCGAGGTCGACGTGATCGGCTTCTGCCTGCCCGCCGACCAGAAGCTCGGCCCCGGCGACAAGTTCATCGCCAAGGAACTCGCCGAGGTCAAGAAGACCCCCAAGGTCGCCATCGTCACCAAGACCGACCTGGTCGACTCCAAGCGGCTCGCCGAGCAGCTGATCGCCATCCACCAGCTCGGTGAGGAACTGGGCATCGAGTGGGCCGAGATCATCCCGGTCTCGGCCGTCGGCGACAAGCAGGTGGAACTGGTCGGCGACCTGATCACCAAGCTGCTGCCGGAGGGCATGCCGCTCTACCCGGACGGCGACCTCACCGACGAGCCCGAGCAGATCATGGTCGCGGAGCTGATCCGCGAGGCCGCCCTGGAGGGCGTCCGGGACGAGCTGCCGCACTCGCTGGCCGTCGTGGTCGAGGAGATGCTCCCGCGCGAGGGCCGCCCGGCGGACCGCCCGCTGCTGGACATCCACGCCAACGTCTACATCGAGCGGCAGAGCCAGAAGGCGATCGTCATCGGCGCCAAGGGCGCGCGGCTCAAGCACGTCGGCACCACCGCCCGCAAGCACATCGAGGCGCTGCTCGGCACGCCGGTCTACCTGGACCTGCACGTCAAGGTGGCCAAGGACTGGCAGCGCGACCCGAAGCAGCTGCGCAAGCTCGGCTTCTGAGCCCCGGTTCCCAGCGAAGGCCCGCCCGGATCCGTCGATCGGGCGGGCCTTCGGCGGGTCCGGGGGCCGGTGGGGCTACGCGCCCTCGCGCAGGACCAGCGACACCAGCTCGCGCTGCGAGTCGGTGAGCTTCGGGTCGGCGCAGTAGACCGTCCGGCCGTCGACGGTGATCTCGTAGTGGAAGCCGTCCGGCACCCCGTACGAGGGCGCCCGCAGCCCGCCCGCGACGGCCTCGCGGGCGAGCGCGTGGACGTGCGGGGCGTCCGTGCGGTCGACGGTGTCGAGTTCCGCATGGCGGACGATCCCCGCGAAGCCGCCGGTCCGGGTCACCTGGATACGCATGGTGTCCATGGTGCTACCAGGGGAGGGAGTTTGCCGGTCTTTTCCCGGACCGTGACCTTAAGCGCGGCTCAACCCGGTCTCAACCGGTCCTCGGTCGGGGCCGTCGTCGGGGCCGCCGCCGAGGCCTGAGGGGTTCGGCCGGGGCCGCCTGAGGGGTTCAGCCGGGGCTGACGCCCACCTGCGCCCAGGAGGCCGTCACGGTGTCCGCCACCGAGGACTGGTCGGGGTAGCGGGCCTTGGCGGCGGCCACGGTGGCTCGGGCGAAGGCGGTGAAGTCGGCGTCGGCGGCCAGCCGGCCGCCGGTCAGGGCGTCGTACCAGATCCGCCCGGCGCGGTCCCAGGCCTGGCCGCCGAGGGCGGTGGCCAGCAGGTAGAACGCGTGGTTGGGGATGCCGGAGTTGATGTGCACGCCGCCGTTGTCGTCGGTGGTGTCCACGTAGTCCCGCATGTGCGCGGGCTGCGGGTCCTTGCCGAGCCGGGGGTCGTCGTAGGCGGTGCCGGGGGCCTTCATCGAGCGCAGCGCCACGCCCTGGATGCCGGGGGCGAGCAGGCCGGCGCCGATCAGCCAGTCGGCGTGGGCGGCGTCCTGGCCCAGCGAGTGCTGCTTGACCAGCGAGCCGAAGACGTCGGAGACCGACTCGTTGAGCGCGCCGGGCTGGTCCTGGTACTGCAGGCCGGCGGTGAACTGGGTGACGCCGTGGGTGAGTTCGTGGCCGATGACGTCGACGCAGGCGGTGAAGTCGCCGAAGATCTCGCCGTCGCCGTCGCCGAAGACCATCTGGTGGCCGTTCCAGAAGGCGTTGTCGTAGTCCTGGCCGTAGTGCACGGTGGCGTCCAGGCGCAGCCCCCGGTTGTCGATCGAGCGGCGGCCGAAGACGGTGGCGTACAGGGCGAAGGTGTCGCCGAGGCCGTCGTAGGCGTGGTTGACGGACTGGTCGGCGACCGGGGCCTGGCCCTCGGTGCGGACGGTCCGGCCGGGCAGCCGCTGGCTGTGGGCGGTGTCGGCGATCAGTCGGCTGGGGGTCGGGCCGGTGCTGACGGGCGGGGGAGGGGCGAGGCGGGCCGCGCGGTGCGCGGTGTCGAGCAGGAGGGAGCGGACGGCGGGCTCGTGACCGGCCTCGGCGAGGCGGTCCAGGACGTACGGCGGGACGATCGCGCAGATCGGAACTGCTGCAGTCATGTGGCCCAGGGTGAGGCCTCGATGACCGGTTGTCACCACTCTTGGCGTGACCGGTCGGTGTCTCAAGGGGTGGAACGGTGGCCCGGATCACTTCGGGGGCGCGCGGCCCTGGGTTACGCTGGGGCCATCATGCGCAACGGGCTGCTTCTTCTTAGCTGCCGCGTCGAGGGCCTGTAGTCCACAGGGCCGGCTCCCTCGCCGCGGGGATCGAGCTGTGCGCGTCATCCGGCGATCCAACGGAGGGTCGCGAGCGGCAGCTGCCGGCCAGTCGGTGTTGACCACCCCGACCCGCCCCCGCACCACGCATCACAGGAAGCCGAGAGTCATTCCATGACCGAGCAGAGCTCCGCCGCGCCCATCCCCGCCGGTCGCGCCTTCGTCGACCGCCCCACCCCGATCACCGCCGCGTCCGTGCGCCAGCTGCCCTCCGGCATGCGGTACGGGCGCTACCTGCCGTTCGACACCGTCGACCTGCCGGACCGCACCTGGCCGAGCAAGGTGATCACCAAGGCGCCGCGCTGGCTCTCCACCGACCTGCGGGACGGCAACCAGGCGCTGATCGACCCGATGTCCCCGGCCCGCAAGCGCAAGATGTTCGACCTGCTGGTCGCGATGGGCTACAAGGAGATCGAGGTCGGCTTCCCGTCCTCCGGCGCCACCGACCACGCCTTCGTGCGGTCGCTGATCGAGGAGGGGGCGATCCCCGAGGACGTCACCATCTCGGTGCTGACGCAGGCCCGCGAGGAGCTGATCGAGAAGACCGTCGAGTCGCTGGTCGGCGCCCCGCGCGCGACGGTCCACCTGTACAACGCGACGGCGCCGCTGTTCCGCCGGGTGGTGTTCCGCAACGACCGGGCCGCGACCAAGGCGATCGCCACCGACGGCACCCGGCTGGTGATGGAGTACGCCGAGAAGCTGCTGGGCGAGGAGACCGTCTTCGGCTACCAGTACTCGCCGGAGATCTTCGTGGACACCGAGCTGGACTTCGCGCTGGAGGTCTGCGAGGCGGTCATGGACGTCTGGCAGCCGGGCGAGGGCCGCGAGATCATCCTGAACCTGCCGGCCACCATCGAGCGGGCCACCCCGAACGTGCAGGCCGACCAGTTCGAGTGGATGTCGCGCAACCTGTCGCGCCGCGAGTTCGTCTGCCTGTCGGTGCACCCGCACAACGACCGCGGCACCGCCGTCGCCTCCGCCGAACTGGCCTACATGGCGGGCGCGGACCGCATCGAGGGCTGCCTGTTCGGCCAGGGCGAGCGGACGGGCAACGTCGACCTGGTGACCCTGGGCATGAACCTGTTCTCGCAGGGCATCGACCCGCAGATCGACTTCTCCGACATCGACGAGGTGCGCCGCACCGCCGAGTACTGCAACCAGATGGAGGTGCACCCGCGCCACCCGTACGCCGGCGACCTGGTGTACACCTCCTTCTCCGGCTCGCACCAGGACGCCATCAAGAAGGGCTTCGACGCCCTGGAGGCGGACGCCGCGGCGGCGGGCGTCCCGGTGGGGGAGCACACCTGGGGCGTGCCGTACCTGCCGATCGACCCGAAGGACGTCGGCCGCACCTACGAGGCGGTCATCCGGGTCAACAGCCAGTCCGGCAAGGGCGGTGTGGCGTACGTCCTGAAGAACGACCACAAGCTGGACCTGCCGCGCCGGATGCAGATCGAGTTCTCCCGGATCATCCAGGCCAAGACCGACGCCGAGGGCGGCGAGGTCACCCCGGCCGAGATCTGGCGGGTCTTCGAGGACGAGTACCTGCCGACCCCGGACAACCCGTGGGGCCGGATCTCGCTGAGCGGTTCGCGCACCCTGACCACCGAGGACGGCCGGGACGCGCTGATCGCCGGCGCGCTGGTGGACTCGGTACCGGTGACCCTGACCGGTGTCGGCAACGGCCCGGTCTCCGCCTTCACGGACGCGCTGGCCCGGATCGGCCTGGACGTCCGCGTCCTGGACTACGCCGAGCACGCGCTGAGCGAGGGCGGCGACGCCCAGGCCGCCGCGTACGTCGAGTGCGCGGTGGACGGCAAGGTGCTGTGGGGCGTCGGCATCGACGGCAACACCGTGCTGGCCTCGCTGAAGGCGATCATCAGCGCCGTCAACCGGGCACAGCGCGGGTAGTTCGTACGAGTGAGATGTGGCGGGGCCGTCCTCCGGGGCGGCCCTTCGCCGCGCCTGGGGCCAGTTGTGTCCTGCGCCACATTTTTTCGGGTCGGAAGCCGTTCGAGGTACTGACACGTGCCGGTAACCATGGCAACATCGATCCACCGGAAAGCCGGGTCGGTGGGACGGCCTCGGTGTCCGGTCGCGTGACCTGCCCATTGTTGTGCAGGCCGTCTGCCATGTCTGGGGAGTGGCGCCGTGACCAGGTTGTGGGGTGTTCGCCCGCGGTGGCGGACTGACGTTCTCGGTGACTTCTTCTGTCCGGGCTGTGGCGGGGACCGCAACTACCGCCGGCAGCACGGTCGGCGGTGGCTGCGGTTGCTGGGGACCCCGGTGGCCCCGCTCGGCCCGGTGATCGGCAGCGTGCAGTGCACCAGCTGCCACGGTCGCTACGGCGTCGAGAGCCTGGAACAGCCCACCTCCGTACGGCTCGGCGCGATGCTGCGGGACGCGCAGTACACCATCGCGCTCGCCCTGCTCGCGGCCGGCGGCACCGCGCACCGCGCGGCCCGCGAGGCGGCCTGCACGGCGGTGCGCGAGGCCGGGTTCGAGGACTGCGGCGAGGCCCAGGTGCTGGCCGCGCTCGCCGCGCTGTCCGGGCTCGGCGGCGAACTCTACGACGCCCACGGGATGGCCGGCGGCCTGGCCGTGGAACTGCACGCGGTGCTCGAACCGCTCGCCCCGCACCTGGCCCACCAGGGCCGGGAGCGGCTGCTGCTGCAGGGCGCGGCGATCGCCCTGTCCGACGGGCGCTACCTGCCGCAGGAGCGCGAGGCGCTGGCCGCGGTCGGGCGCTGTCTGGATCTACCGCAGTCGCGGGTCGGGGCGCTGCTGGAGGCGGCGACCCGGGCTCCGTACTAGACCTTCTCCGCAGTAACCCGGACGTCCTCCGCAGTACCGGACCCGCTCCGCAGTGCCGGGCCCGCCGCGCAACCCCCGAGCCATCTCCGATCCCCCACAAAACGGGCCCGAAATCCCCCTCCGGGCCCGCCGTGACCCGCACCGATCGGTCCTCCCCCACGGACTCGGTGCGGGCAACACGGCTGTCGGCGGCCGGGGCGTGCCGTGGGGGAGAATGGCTCCCATGAGTCTTTTCCGGGACGACGGCGTCGTGCTGCGGGCGCAGAAGCTCGGCGAGGCCGATCGGATCATCACCCTGTTGACCCGGCACCACGGCAAGGTGCGGGCGGTGGCGCGCGGGGTGCGCAAGACCAAGTCCAAGTTCGGCGCCCGTCTGGAGCCGTTCTCGCACGTGGACGTGCAGTTCTTCAGCCGGGGGAGTGAGCTGATCGGCCGCGGGTTGCCGCTGTGCACCCAGGTGGAGACGATCGCGCCGTACGGCGGTTCGATCGTCACCGACTACGGCCGCTACACCGCCGGGACGGCGATGCTGGAGACGGCCGAGCGGTTCGCCGAGAACGAGGGCGAACCGGCCGTCCAGCAGTACCTGCTGCTGGTGGGCGCCCTGCGCACGCTGGCGGCCGGGCTGCACGAGTCGCACCTGGTGATGGACGCCTTCCTGCTGCGCTCGCTCGCGGTGAACGGGTACGGCGCGAGCTTCACGGACTGCGCCAAATGCGGGCTGGAGGGGCCGAACCGTTTCTTCTCCCTTCCCGCGGGCGGGGTCCTCTGCCCGGACTGCCGAGTGCCCGGATGTGCCGTACCCTCCCCTGAGACACTGGTACTGCTCGGGGCGCTGCTGTCAGGGGACTGGCAGACGGCCGATTCCTGCGAGCCGAGGTACTGGCGGGAGGGCAGCGGCCTGGTCGCGGCCTATCTGCAGTGGCATTTGGAGCGGGGCATCCGCTCGATGAGATACGTGGAGAAGTGAGCACATGGCAGCGCGACGGCTCTTCGGCGGCGGCAAACAGAGGGAGTACCTCCCCCCGACCCCGCACCCCAGTGGCGCACAGCCCCCGAAGATTCCCGGCGAGCTGGTCCCCGGCCACGTCGCCATCGTGATGGACGGCAACGGCCGCTGGGCCAAGGAGCGCGGACTGCCCCGCACCGAGGGCCACAAGGTCGGCGAGTCGGTCGTGCTGGACGTCCTCAAGGGCGCGATCGAGCTCGGCGTGAAGAACATCTCGCTGTACGCGTTCTCCACCGAGAACTGGAAGCGCTCGCCCGACGAGGTGAAGTTCCTGATGAACTTCAACCGGGACGTCATCCACCGCCGCCGCGACGAGATGGACGCGATGGGCGTGCGGGTCCGCTGGGCGGGCCGGATGCCGAAGCTGTGGAAGAGCGTCGTCCAGGAGCTCCAGGTCGCCGAGGAGCAGACCAAGGACAACGACGCCGTCACGCTCTACATGTGCGTCAACTACGGTGGCCGGGCCGAGCTCGCGGACGCCGCGGCGGCCCTCGCGGCCGACGTCGCCGCCGGGAAGCTGGACCCGAAGAAGGTCAACGAGAAGACCCTCGCCAAGTACATGTACCACCCGGACATGCCGGACGTGGACCTGTTCCTGCGCCCCAGCGGCGAGCAGCGCACCTCCAACTTCCTGCTCTGGCAGTCCGCGTACGCCGAGTTCGTGTTCCAGGACGTGCTCTGGCCGGACTTCGACCGCCGCGACCTGTGGCGTGCCTGCGAGCAGTACGCGAGGCGCGACCGCCGCTTCGGCGGGGCGATCCCGAACGAGGTGCCCGAGCCGCTGGACCTGCCCACCCAGCGCTGACGCGGTACGGCGGCGGGGGGGGGGGGGGGGGGGGGGGGGGGGGGGGGGGGGGGGGGGGGGGGGGGGGGGGGCCGTCTCGTTTGGCCTCTTTTTTTGTCTCTCTTCTGTCTTCCCCCGACTCCCA